>DASYMJ010000133.1:0-2993 GCA_036009105.1 Thermoanaerobaculia bacterium
CGTTCCCCACCTTGCGCAGCAGCGACATCCGGTTCCGCCGCACCGCCTCATCGTCCACCATCACCATCACGTCCTTGAAGAACTGCTCCAGCTCCGGCGCCAGCGCCGCGAACGACTCCAGCGCCGTGCGGTAGCGCTTCTCCGCGATCAGGTCGCGGAGCTGCTCGACCACCGCATCGGCCAGCTGATCGAGCCGGCGCTCGGTCTCGCTCTCCAGCTTCCCCTTGTCGACCGTGGTCGAGTCATGCCCCTCGGTGATGTTCGCGATGCGCCTGGCCGAGTCGAGGATGGAGAGGAAGTTCGCGTCGCCGCGCACGGCGCGCAGCGCGTTCGCCCGGTCCATCAGGTCGGTGAGCGAGGAGGCCCAGCCGCCTTCCATCGCCGCCGCGAGCTCGTCGTACGCGAGCTCCCCCTCCAGCAGTGTGCGGACGCGCTCGGCGAAGAAGGCGAGCAGGTCGTTGCGCAGCGCGGCATCGGACGCGCCGTGCACTTCCATGGCGATGTCGAGCAGCTGGTCGATGCCGATGCGCACTTCGCGTTTGTCCCGATTGAGCAGGATCTGCACGATGCCCTGCGCGGCGCGGCGCAGCGCGAACGGGTCCTTCGAGCCGGTCGGCTTCGCGCCGATGCGGAAGAAGCCGGCCAGCGTGTCGATCTTGTCCGCCAGCGAGACGAGCGCGCCGCCGCGGGTGCGCGGCAGCTCGTCCCCGATGTTCAGCGGCAGGTAATGATCGTAGATGGCCTGCCACACCCCTTCCGGCAGGCCCTCTTCGCGGGCGTAGATGCCGCCCACCTTCCCCTGCAGGTCGGTGAACTCCTTCACCATCTCCGTCACCAGGTCCGCCTTGCAGAGGCGCGCGGCGAGGAGCGCGTCTTCCTCGCCGCCGAGGGCGGAGACGATGCGCTCGATGCGCTGCGTCTTCTTGAAGTAGTCGCCCAGCTTCTCCTGGAACTGCAGATGCTCCAGCTGCGGCAGGCGCTCTTCGAGCTTCTTGCGGCGGTCGGTCTCGTAGAAGAACTGCGCGTCGGCGAAGCGGGCGTTGGTGACGAACGAGTTGCCGTATGCGGCGTTGCCGTCCGGATCGCCGTCGTTGTCCAGCACGGCCAGGAAGGAGCTGGTCAGCTTGCCCGCCGCATCGCGGATGGGCAGCTGCTTCTGGTGCACGCGCATCACGGTCACGAGCACCTCTTCCGGCAGCGCGAGGTACTCCGGCCGGAACTCCGCGCGCACCACGCCCGGATATTCGGTGAGGTACTGCCACTGCGACCAGATGGCGGCGTCGACGCTCGGCGTGCCGCTCACCTGGTTCCCCAGCACCCGCGCGCGCTCGGCCATCACGTGGCGGCGGCGCAGCGCATCGACCACCACGCGCGCCAGCTCCAGCTTCGTCACGTAGTCGTTCCAGGAGTCGACCTCGATCGGCTGCGGCGCGAGCGTGCGATGGCCCACCGTCGTTTTGCCGGAGCGGATGCCGAAGATCTCGATGGGCAATTCGCGGCCGTCGAGGATGGAGATGATGGAGTGGACGGGCCGGATGTAGGAGTGCTCGCCGCGCCCCCAGCGCATCAGCTTCGGCCAGCGGATGGAGGTGACGGCCTCCGGCACGCGCTCGCGCAGGATCTCTTCCGCGCCGCGGCCGGCCACCTTGCGCCGCACCTGAATGTAATCACCGGCATCGACGACGTCTTCCAGCGAGGCGCTGTTCTTCTTCAGGAAGCCGTGCAGCGCCTGCGTCGGGTTGCCGCTCGCGTCGTAGGCGGCCTTCTTCGGCGGGCCCTTCACCTCGAGCTCGCGATCGGCTTCCTTCTCCGGCAGGCGGGCCAGGTAGAAGGCGATGCGCCGCGACGTCATGTTGATGCAGATGCCGGACGCCTCGCCGCCCAGGGACTCCACGATCTTGCCCAGGCTGGCCTGCAGCTGCGCCGCAGCGGCGTCGTGCATCCACGCCGGGATCTCCTCGGTCAGCAGCTCGAAAAAGTACTCAGCCATGGGCGACCTGCAGCAGCGGGAAGCCGAGGGCCTCGCGCGATTCGAGGTATTGCTGGGCGCAGCGGATGGCGAGGTCGCGCACCCGCTTGATCACGCCGACGCGCTCGGTCACGGAGATCGCGCCGCGCGCGTCGAGGGTGTTGAAGACGTGCGAGCACTTCAGCGTCCAGTCGTAGGCGGGAAGGACCAGCTTCGCATCGAGGCAGTGGCGCGCCTCGCTTTCGTATTGCGCAAAGAGGTTCCAGTGCAGGTCGATGCTCGCCGTTTCGAAGTAGTACCTGGAGAACTCGTACTCGTCCTGCTTCCGTACCGCCCCGTACGGAAACCCGCCGCCCCACTCGATGTCGTAGATGGAGGACTGGCGGGAGAGGAACATGGTGAGGCGCTCGATGCCGTAGGTGATCTCGGCCGAGATCGGCGCCAGGTCGATGCCGCCGGCCTGCTGGAAGTAGGTGAACTGGGTGATCTCCAGGCCGTCGAGGAGGATCTGCCAGCCGACGCCCCACGCGCCGAGGGTGGGGGACTCCCAGTTGTCTTCCTCGAAGCGGATGTCGTGGCGGGTGAGGTCGAGACCGAGGGCGCGCAAGGAGTCGAGGTAGAGCTGCTGCGCCTCCAGTGGCGAGGGCTTGAGGATGACCTGAAACTGATAGTGCTTGCCGAGGCGGAACGGGTTGTCGCCGTAGCGGCCGTCGGCGGGGCGGCGGGAGGGCTGGACGTAGGCCACGTTCCACGGCTCTGGTCCGAGGACGCGGAGGAAGGTGGCCGGGTGCATGGTGCCGGCGCCGACTTCCTGGTCGAGCGGCGTCTCGATCATGCACCCGCGCTCCGCCCAGAAGTTCTGCAGCTTCAGGATGAGCGACTGAAACGTCACCCGTGACATGGCGGCGCATTCTACATGGTGTTCTCAGGCGATCCACGCGCTGCGCTACGTTGTCGTTGTCGTCGGTGGCGGCTGCGTGTCCGTCTTTTGATCCGGGTTGTTGCGCTCGTCTTTTGGCAGGCG
>DASYMJ010000134.1:0-40375 GCA_036009105.1 Thermoanaerobaculia bacterium
GGACGACTACATCGCGCTGGTGCAGGAGGTGGAGGAGAAGTTCCTGGCCGGCGTGCAGACCAACATCCGCACCCGCATCGCCACCGTCCCGGCCGGCCTGAAGATGGCCTTCCAGCCCGGCTACTCCCGCACCTCGCGCGCCGGCGATCTGTACGACGAGAAGCTCTACTGCAACATCGACCAGGTGTCGAAGCGGGCGATGACCGATCTCCTCATGCGCTTCCCCGACCAGCCCGACTTCCGGCCGAAGTACGACAACTGGAAACGCGAGTCGAAGGTGCCGATCCTCGTGTTGAACGCGACGACGCTGAACACGGGCCACAACTGGCAGTTCACCGCCAGCTGGATGGGCGAGTCGCCTCAGGCCATCAACGGCGCCATCGACGCCATCCCCCGCCTGCGCCGCATGTATTACGACGGCGACGACATCCCGGGCGACTACGGCCGTTTCCCCCTCGGCCACGCCGTGGGCGCGTCCGCCTGCGTGCCGGGCCTCTTCGAGCCGATCCCGCTGCCGAAGCTCTACCCCGATCGGACCGTGCGCCTCGTCGACGGCGGGGTGCACGACAACCAGGGGCTGGCCAGCCTGCTCGAGCAGTCGTGCAACGTGGTGCTGATCAGCGACGCCAGCGGCCAGAGCCGGGAGGAGCTGAACCCGAAGGGGAGCATCCTCGGGGTCACCTCCCGCACCAACGACCTGCTGCAGTTCCGCATCCGCGAAACGCAATACGATCAGCTGCAGGCCCTGACCCGCTCCGGCGCAATCGAGGGCTTGATGTTCATCCATCTGACCAGCGAGCTCGATGCGGACGCCATCTCCTGGATCAACGCGAAGGACCAGGACGACATCCCGCAGCAGCGCGACCCGACGACGTCGTACGGCGTCGACCGCATCGTGCAGAAGCAGCTGGCCGAGGTGCGGACGGACCTCGACTCGTTCTCCGATGCCGAGGCCTACTCGCTGATGATGAGCGGATACCTCATGGCCGGCGACGCGCTGAAGGAGAAGGGTTGCGCGCCGACGTTGCCGCTGAAGGAGAAGCAGGCGTCCTGGCGCTTCCTCGCCGTCGAGGAGGCGATGACCAAGCCGGCCTCCGCGCCGAACGTGCGGATGCGGCGCCTGCTCCGCGTGTCGAACAAGCTGCCGTGGAAGATCTGGCGCCTGTCCCCGCTGCCGTACGTCGTGACCTTCGCACTGCTGGTGGTGATCGCCGGCCTGGCCGCGCTGGTGTGGAGCAAGGTGCCGCCGCCGACGGCCGCGCAGGTGGGGTGGGCGGCGGGCGGGCTGGTCGCGCTGATGGGGGCGACCATCGTCCCGGCGATGATCTTCGCGAAAAAACGCTTTCTGGAAGTGGTGCTGGGCTGGTTCGTGGCCACCGGCCTCGCCTTGGCCAGCTGGCTCCACGTCACGATCTACGACCAGATGTTCCTCTGGTACGGCTCGTGGGAGGCGAAGCCGAAGTCCTCGGCCTTTGCGGCACCCGATTCACCGAAGCTGACCATCAAGGCCACGCCGCCGGCGGCGAAGCCGGCGCGGCGACCGGTGGTGCGGCGGGTGCTGAATCTCTTCTCGCCGCCGTAGGAATGTAGGGCCGGCTCTCAGCCGGCCCCACTATCCGTTGCTGGCGGGCCGGCTGAGAGCCGCCCTCACATTTTACGAGTGGCCCAGCTCCAGCGCATCGCCGTTCTTCGCGGCGGTGCGCAGCTTCACGGCGTAGCCGATCAGCGCCACGGGGACGCCGACGGTGAGCGCGAATTTGAACAGCTTGGGGAAACCGAAGCCGACCAGCAGGCCCACCACCGCGCCGCCGGCGACGATCTCCGTGGCGTGCTCTTTCGCTACCGACTTGAAGTCGAGGGTGGTGCGCAGGCGGCGGTCCAGCTCGTCGATCCGGTCCCCGATGCCGTCCCGCGCCCGCTCGATGCTGCGCTCGATGTCCTGCTTCTCCGTCGCATCCATTACTTGCTCCTCACCCGGGCCACGTCGGCCTTGATCGTCTCGATGTCGGACTTGATCTGCTCGATCGACTGGTTGGGGACGAACTGCACCGCGGCGAACTTCTTCTTCCCCATCATGGCCAGCACGCCGGCCAGCGCGAAGAGAGCGATGGTCACGATGAGGCTGGAGAGCCAGGCCGGCACGCCGAGCGCGACCAGGCCCAGGGTGATGGTGACGAAGAGGAAGCCGAGGCCGAAGATGGCCAGGGCGGCGGCACCGGCGAACATCGCCGCGCCCCCTCCCAGTTTGGCCACCGTGTCTTTGATCTCGAGCTTGAGCAGCGCGATCTCGCTGCGGAAGAGCGTCGAGAAGTCGGCGGTGAGGTCTTTGATGATGTTGCCGAGCGAGCGGTCGTCTGTTGCGTAGTTGCTGGCCATACTGAGTTGCGTATGGAGCAAAACCTTCGCCAGTGGCGTGTATGCTCTCGCCCGACAATGCAATCACACTTCGTGGAGCTGGTGAAGGACTTTGATTTCGAGGCCGCTCACCTGCTGCCGAACGTGCCCGCGGGACACAAATGCCGCCGCCTGCACGGCCACTCCTTCCGGGGCGAGGTCGCCGTGCGCGGCGAGGTCGACCCCCGGACCGGCTGGCTCATCGACTTCGCCGAGCTCAAGCAGGTGGTCGACCCCATCGTCCGCGAGCTCGACCACTACTACCTCAACGACATCCCCGGCCTGGAAAACCCCACCTCGGAGATGCTGGCCGCGTGGATTTTCCGGCGGCTGTCGGGCACGGTGCCGGGTCTTTACCGCGTGACGATCGAGGAGACGTGCTCGTCGCGGTGTCACTATTTTGGCGATCAGCGACCAGCCGTTACTGGCTGACCGGCGCCGTGATCGAGGTAGGCCACGGGTAATCGATGCGCTGGGCGATCGCGTCGAAGGCGTTGGACGTTGCCGCGGCCGGGGGCAGGAGCAGCAGGCGAACCGACTTCGGCGGAAGGTTGCGGCCGGTCCAGATGCCGTCGCGGTTGGTGGCGAGCAGCGACCAGGTCGCGAAGGACAACGGCGGTCCGGAGAGCCGCACGCCGTCGAGCCAGAGTGCAACGCTGGCGCCGGCCACGGCGCCCTTCGCCACGACGGTCAGCGGCTCCGCCGGCGGATCGAGCGTCCAGATATCGGGATCGCCTTCGGCGGCCGGCGTCCAGACCCGGACCGTGCTCGCCGCCTGCGCGTGGCGCACGAGGAGGACAGCGCCGGCGGCGACGTCGGGCAGTTCCAGGCTGCCGGCGTTGCCGGCAACGCCGCGCCAGAGCGGCTTCATGGCGGCATCGAAGGCCCACGCCTCCGCCTGCGCCGCCGGAGCGCCGCCATGGAGGCGCAGTTGCAGTGATCCGGCGGTGCGAAGCGGCTTCAGGACGACCTCGAGGTCGTGATGCTGGTCGTCCACGATCATCGTCCGTTCCGACGGCGCGTAATGGTCGGCGCGCGCGCCGACGTACAGTTCTCCCTCGTCCAGCGGAGGGAGCACGGCTGCGCCGGCATCGTCGGTCATGATGCGCTGCGCGGCGGTGCGCTTGTTCGTCGCGTCGTTCCCGACGATCACCTGCGCGCCGGCAATGCCGCGCCCGGTCGCGGCGTCGCGTACGTGGACGACGTAATCGGTGCGCGGCACGTGGAAATCGACGGTACCGCTCTGGAGAATCTCGCGAAAGGCATCAAGGTACGGCGGCTGATTCCCGCCGGCGATCGTCACCCGCGCCGTGTGCACCTTCGGCCACCAAAACGTGGTGGCGTACTCGCCGCGCTCGTTCGTCTGCACACGGCGCCATTCCTGTTCGTTGAGAAACTCGATCTCCGCGGCCGCGCGCTCTTTGCCGTGGAAGACGGTGCCGGTGACGGCGATGGGCTGGAGGTCGAAGTTCACCTTCGCGTCTTCGCCCGAGGAGAGATCGAGGAGCTCCGAGGTCGTCCATTCGCCGACGTGCAGCGTTGCGGTGAGCGTCTCCGCCGGCAACGCGTTGAGGTCGTGCCTTCCGGGAGCGACGGGCAGGCTGCGCACGAGCTCCTTCGTTGCAGCGCGGCTGACTTCGAGCCGCAGTTTCTCGGCGATGGTGACGCCGGCCGGGACGGTGATCGATACGTGCGCGTCCGGCAGCTTCTGGAGCTGCGCGCGGATCGTCGTGACCTTACCGCGCGTCAGATCGATCTCGCGCGCCGGCCAGAACGCGGCGTCGGATTGCAGCGAGATCGTGGCGTGCCGCGCCGCGACACCGTACCAGACGGCGAGGACCCGGTCGAAGCCGTTCAGCAGGACGTCGGGCGCGCGCTTGCTGTCGAGCGCGAGGCGGATGGGCACCGGCTTGCCGCTGAGCTGCATCTCGGGCGTTTTCGACAACACCACGAAGACGTCGCTGTCTATCGGCGGCACGGGCCAGACTTCGGCGGTGCGGTCCGCCGTGATCTCGATCGGCTTCGAGAGCGCGACCGCCTCATTCGTCTTGCGGTCGAATCGACCGACGAGAATGCGCCCTTCCGGCATCTGCACGGGCTTGTGCACATTCGCCGCGGCAACGCGCCGGTCGAAGACCCGCGAGCCCCAAGCGTGCCGTGATTCGATCGACACCAGCCGCAGGCCTTCTGTATCAGCCAGCGACCGATCCCGCGGAACGACGACCCGGCCGGCCGGCGCAAGCGGAGAAATGGCAGCCATGCCCACCCCTTCAAACGGCCGCCGGCCATAAGACAGCATACCCATGGCCGGCGTCATGCGGCCGTCCGCCTCGAGCCAGTGGTTGTACTGGCCGGCAGAGGGAAGGGCGAACCACTTGCCGCAGGGATAAGTGAACTCTCGATCGAGATCGTTAAGAGGTACGAGATGGACGTCGCATCCCTCCGCCGTTTCCAGCGGCCGTGGATCGCCGCTGGGCGCTGGTGGATCCGCCGGCCAGAAGAGGATTCCACGCAAACCGTTCACGTTGCCGCTGCGCAGATCGGGAGGAGTCACGGCGCGAGCAGCGAGCGTCGCCGCCGTGAGAACGATCAGAACCACGAGCAGGCGGCGAGCCATTTGGTGCTAAAAGCCGGACGCAGTCTGCGGTGACGTGCAGCACGGCGTGTTCGTCATGCTTCCGCAATCCGGTCCAAACAGCTGAACGCAGCCAGTTGTGTAGGCTTCCGTATGATTGCAGAAGCCGCCGAAGTTGACGTCGTGCGTGACGCACTTCGTGCTGCAGATCACGTCGACGCACCGACCGCCGTCCGCTGTTGCATCGCGGGAACCCGCCAGAATCGAACTCACCAGAAGCGCGCCGAGAACCCAACGGTGACGCATAGGTGTCTTTCCCCCTTTCCGGATTGGCGACAGTGTAGCGTCGCTACCGCAGCGGCACAAATCGCACCGGCTCCAGCCTCTCCCGCACCAGCCGCCCTCCCTCCCGCCGCACCAGCCACAAGTACTGCAGGTCGGCGTCGCCCGCGGGGATGATGCAGCGGCCGCCTTCCGCAAGTTGGTCCAGCAGCTCGTCCGGGATGGTGGCCGGGGCGGCGGCGGCGAGGATGGCGTCGAACGGGGCCTGGTCGCGGAAGATGCGCACGCCATCGCCGATGCGGAGCACCACGTTCGTGATGCCGAGGTGGGCGAGGCGGTCGGCCACGCCGAGGGCGAGCTGCGGCTCGAGCTCGGCGCTGTAGACGATGCGGGCCAGGCGGGCCAGGATCGCCGTCTGGTAGCCCGAGCCGGTGCCGATCTCCAGCACCTTCTCCTCGCCGCGCAGCTGCAGCACCGCGGTCATGTAGCCGACGATGAACGGCTGGGAGATGGTCTGGCCGCACTCGAGCGGCAGCGGCGCGTCGTCGTAGGCGGAGGCGCGGAGATGGGGCGGGACGAAGAGCGCGCGGGGGACGGAGCGGATGGCGTCGAGCACCCGCTCGTCGCGAACGCCGCGCGCCTCGATCTGCGCACGGATCATCGAATCGTCATCTCGCTCCACGAGGCGGCGTTCTTTCCACGATTTTCAACTTCAGTACCCGGTCCTCGTTGCGGGTCAGCGACGGCAGGCTGACCAGGCAGGCCCCTTCTTCCGGCACGCCGGTGAGCGTCGCGTTGCGGCGCAGGGCCCAGCCGCCGGCGAGCGCGACCTTCGTCACGCGCGGCGGGAGCCAGATCTTCACCGTCGGATTGGGCAGCGGCGCATCGCCGCGGTTCGTCATGCGGACGGAGAAGAGCCGCGGGTTCGGCATCCGGTCGACGCTGAAGGCGAAGCGCTCCTTCCGCGCCGAGAGCCGCGCGTCGGGCGTCAGGGTCTTGGCCACCTGCGCGGCGCCGATCGCGCCGTCGGAGATCGGCTGGCCGGAGACCCAGCGGAACGCCGTGCGCAGCAGCAGCATCAGCTGGTTGTCCTCGGCGCGGGTGAGCGAGCGCGGATCGAGGCCGATCCAGAGGTAGCGCGCACCGGCGTCTTCCATGTGCATCACCACCGCCCGCGCGTTCTCCTTCCACCGCGCGTCGACCACCATGCGCGGCGACTCCTTGAGCATGGTCACCGGCATGGGCCGCACCGGCAACTCATAGCCGGGGGTGATGCGCGCCAGCACGGGCGAGACCGACTCCGACATCTTCAGCACGCCGTCCGACAGGTCGTGGTCATAGGCGAAGCGGAGCTTGCCGATGGGCGTCTCCGGCGGCGCGCCGAGGAAGGCGATGGCGCCGCCGCGGTGGACGAAGTCGTCGAGGACGGCGGCCAGCTGTGGCGAGATGCGCGGGACGTCGCAGAAGATGACGACGCCTTCGATGGGGTCGAAGGTCTCCAGCGGGACGAGCGTGGGGGAGAGCTCGGCGCGGGTGAGGAGGCGGACCCACGCCGCGGCGAGCGGCGAGCGGGAGTTGCCGGTGACGATGGTGATCTTCGGCAGCGCCTCGGGGTTGATGACGAGCGACTGCTTCTCGATGAACGACCAGATGGCCACCGAGCCGATCACGATCACGACCGCCACGATCGCGCCGTAGAAGGCGAGCAGCTTCCAGCTGACGCGGGATTCGTGTCGACGGGCCATGAAGGAGTAGTGACGAGTTGTCAGTTATCTGTTGTCGGTAGGCAAGCACCTACTGAAACCGACAACTGACAACTGACAACTGACAACTGACAACTGCCTTTCACTTCGGCTGGTACTGGTCGAAGAACACCTTGACCTGCCCTTCCTGGCGCAGCTCGGCGGCCGTCTTCGGACGGCGCGCCTCGCGCACTTTGTACGCAAAGTACGAGGCGACGGCGAGGATCAGGGTCACGACGATGGAGACGAAGATCACGGTGGCGAGGATGTTCACCCAATCGAAGCGCATGTGCGGTTTCCTTTTGTCCTTAGATGCGGCCCTTGCGGGCCAGCTTGCCCCACGACATGTCGAGGCCGATGAGCTCCTCGAGCGTCGCGAATACCTTCGTCACGTCGATGATGAGGATGTAGAAGAAACGGTAGAACACCGCGTAGGGGGCGAGGCTGAGCTGCTCTTTCTCCATCAGGATCGCGTGGATCGCCACGAGCAGGTCGAGCACCGTCAGCAGCAGCCACCACAGGACCAGCAGCTTCGTCATGCCGTACAAGAGCGCGATCCAGACGAAGAACAGGTTGGCGAAGATGTTCATCGCCGGCCAGATCAGCCCCTCGAAGATCATGTACCAGAGCGACATCGGCGTCGTGACCGTCCCCGACGAGCGGGTGAGCAGATGCTTCTGCTTGCGCAATGCCTGGAGGATGCCCCGGCTCCAGCGATACCGCTGCTTGATGATGTCCAGCAGCTCTTCCGGCGCCTCGGTGAAAGCCACCGCCTTCGGCTCGTAGTTGATCCGCCACCCTTCGGCCAGGATCTTCACCGTCATGTCGAAGTCTTCGGCGAAGGTGTCGCTGGAGTAGCCGCCGGAGGCCTCCACGGCCGAGCGGCGGAAGATGCCGATGGGGCCGGGGATCACGTTCACGGTGCGGAAGAACGCCTGCGCCTTGCGCACGATGTTCAACCCCTCGATGTACTCCAGCGCCTGGAGCTTGGTCCAGATGTTGTGGCGGTTGATCACCTTCACGTTGCCGGCCACCGCGCCGACGTTCGGGTCGTGGAAGTGGCGGACGGCGTAACGCAGCGCGTCCGGCGTGAGGCGCGAGTCGCTGTCCATGCAGACCACGATCGGCGCGCGCGAGCGGCGGATGCCGTAGTTCAGCGTGTCGGCCTTGCCGCTGTTCTCCTTGCGGAAGACCTGCACCCGCACGCCGTAGTGGTTCCCCTCGAACTCCCGCATCTTCTCGTAAGTGCCGTCGCTCGAACCGTCATCCACGGCGATGATCTCGTAGTACGGATAGCGCAGCTCCAGCAGCGAGGCGAGCGAGGCCTGGATCACCTCCGCCTCGTTGAAGGCCGGCACGATGATGGAGACGAACGGATAGCGGTCCAGCACCTCTTCGTAAGCGAGCTCGCGCTGGTGCAGGTAGCTGAACCAGATGAGCAGGAAGTGCCGCAGGATCAGCAGCAGCAGGAACGAGGCGAGGGTGATGACGAGGAGGGAGACGAAGAACGGACCCAGCGTCGCCCGGTACCAGAAGAGGCAGAGGGTGAGGATCACCACCCCCACGATGAGGGCGATGGAGATGAGCAGCTGGAACCTGGGATTGAGAGGCTTCTTGATGGTGCTGGCCATTAGCTGTTCCCTCCCAGGGGGATCACCGGCGAGGTGGAAAGCGACTTGTTGTCGTAGTAGTAGGGATTGCCGCCACCCTCGTCGTTGCCGCGGCTGTAGAGCTGCTTGAGGCGGATGCCGACGTACCAGTAGCGCTGCCAGTAGTTGACGAAGTCGTTGTTCGCGCTGAGCACCGAGTCGAAGCGGCCGCTGCGCCCGTAGCTGTAGCTGCCGATGATGTCGAATACGTCGGTCACCGGCACGGTCACCCGCCCGGCCCAGGCCCGCACATCCGAATCGCGGTTGCCTTCCCACGCCTTGCCGTACTTGTACTCGGCCATCACGTAGAAACGGTTGCCGAAGTTGTGGCCGACCTGCAGCACGCCGGCCAGCGAGCTGTAATCGGTGGGCGACCAGTAGCGGTTCACCCGCTCGTCGTAGCGCAGCCAGTGGCCCTCGCCCTTGACCGCCACGAACGGCTCCTTGAACAGGCGGAAGGAAAGCAGCCCGTGCGCGCCCGCGCGGTTGTTGCCATCCGAGATGTGGCCATAGGAGAGGTCGCCCAGGGCGGACCAGTGGCCGCCGGCATCCCAGTCGTAGTGGCCGCGCAGGTCGTCGATGGTCAGCGGGTTGTTCAGGTCCGCGGTCGGGCTGGCCGTCTGTCCCAGGGTGTTGAAGTTGAAGACGTCGTAGACGAGATCGTAGTGGTTGAAATCGAGCGCGCCGCGGCTCTGCAGGTTCGGGCGCCACTCCACGCCCGCCCCGAAGAACGGCCGCGTGCCGAGGCCGCGGTCGTAGGCGTTGAGGCCGACGCGGGCCCGTCCCAGGAGGCGGTCCTCGAAGCGGTAGGAGGCGCCGACCGTGCCGGCGGTGGCGGTGGCCGACTGATCGCGGAAGTCGAAGTAGTGCCGGCCGACGGAGGCGTTGATGGCCAGGCGCTGGGACATCCACTTTTCGCCGGTCAGGTCGTAGCGGCGCAGCGTGAAGTCGCTCGAGTCGGTGGCGTAGGTGTAGCGCCCTTCCAGCGTGGAAGTGGGCCGCACGCGGCGGACGATGGAGAGCTCCTGCTGGGCCGGGAAGTAGTCGTTGTTCAGCTCCAGGGCGTAGTTCTGCTCCTGCAGGGCGTGCTCGTTCCAGCCGAACCAGCGGTAAATCTGTCCCAGGCTGGTGTGGGCGCGGACCGGGACGTCCTGGTAGAGGTGCGCCTGCGGGTTGTCCTTCAGGTCGGTCAGGGAGCTGAACATGTGCACCGCGTCGACGTAGTCGCGGTCGTAGGAGAGGATCTGCGCGTATTCGAGGCGCAGGTCGGCGCGGTCGGGGTTCTGCTCGATGAGCTTCTCGTACTGCCGCTCGGACGCCGAATAGCGGCGGTCCCAGCTCAGCACGCGCGCGTAGTTCGTGCGGGCCTGGGCATCGTCCGGACGGACGGTGAGGTAGTCCTCGTAAAGGCGGATGGCGTTCTCGTAGTCGGACAAGCCGGTGTAGGCCTTGGCCAGAGCGAGCGTCTCATCGGCGCTGGAGGGATTGCGCGCGTCGAGCACCCGCTTCCGCTCGTTCGCCTTGGCCAATTCCGACTCGCGCGCGGCGCGGACCTGCCGGTCGATGTCGTCCAGGCCGGGGATGTCCTGCGGCGCGTGCTCGCGCACGAACTTGACCGTCTTCTGCGCCTCCGAGTACGCGCCGGACTCGAGCTGCAGGCGGGCCTGATCGACGCGCAGCGCGAGGTTGTACGGCTCCAGATCGATCAGCTTGGAGATGCGCTCCAGGCGCAGCTCCGGCGCGACCGTCATCTGCGCGAGCAGCGCGTTCGCCTGCGGGGCGTTCGGATGCGTACTGGTGAAATCGCGCAAAGTACGCAGCGCCTGCTCGCGGTTGTTGCTCCAGGCGTACGCGTTCGCCAGGGCGATGGCCGCGTCCTCGCTGGGGCTGCGCTCGTAGACCCGGGAGAGCGTCTTCACCGACGGATCGGCGGCCCCCATCCACGACAGTACCCGCCCGTATTCGAGCTCCAGCTCCGGCGTCGACTCCTCGGCCAGAAGGCGCGAGTAGATGCGCTCCGCGTCGCCGTGCCGGCTGGTCCAGGAGAGAGCGCGCGCCTGGCGGAGGCGGACGTCGCGCGTGCGCAGCGACTCCGGCGCCTTCCCGTACAAGTCCGCGGCCTCGGCGTAGCGGCCGCCTTCAAAGTACGCGTCGGCCAGGGCGAGGCGCTCCTGGTCGGTGGCGTCCGAAGCCTTGCCCCGCATTTCCGCGGCGGCGATCTTCTTCTCCCCCGCCGCGCGCAGGCCGCGCTGCGCTTCGGCGCGGACGGCGATCGCATCGGCGTCGTTCGCGTTGTCCGCGAGCACCGCCTGGGCGAGCTTGGAGGCTTCGTAGAAACGGCCGACCTGGTTGTAGAGCCGCGCCAGCTCGAGCTTCTGATCGCGGCTCGCGCTGCCGCTGTTCACCGCCCCTTCGAGGGGATTGATCCTGCCGTAGGCGTCGTTCTGCGCGAAGGCGCCGGACGAGCCGGCGAGAGTCAGAACGACGGTGATGAAGAGGAGATAACGGGTCCTCATGGCCACCCTTCCGTGAGTACTGCGCATTGTCAAGGAGATGTCGGGGAAAACTGCCTCTCCGGCGGGCCGGACTGCAATGGCGATTCCAGCTCAGCGCGGAGGGGCGGTGCTCGTGGTCGTTTGCGTGGTCGTTTGCGTCGTACTTTGACTCGTACTTTGACTCGTACTTTGCGGGGCGGTTTGCGGGGCGGTGGTGGTCGGGGGAGTGGTGGCGGACGAGATCTGCGTCGCCGGCGGAGCGGGCGGGCAGCCCGCAAAGTCGGCGGCAAGTACGACGGCGAGATGGTCGCCCACGCGCCGCTCCACGCCGTCGCTCGGCCGGTTCACGATCTTGTCGCCCACCCACATCGCCGTCGAGCCGCCGCCATCGAGGTTGATCGCGTTGCAGGCTCCCAGCTCCGTGTCCATGAACGCCGCCAGCTCGGCCAGGGTCATGCCCGGGATGCCGGTGCGGCGGCCGTCGGCCACCACGAAATAGAGGGTCTTCCCATCTTTCGTAAGTCCGACTGCCGTGCGCGGGTGCGGCGCGCGCGTGAAGGCGTCGCTGCCCGGCAATTCTTTCGCCGTCAGAGGCGTGCACTCCCGGACCAGCATCGGCCAGCCACCTACCGCCGCGCCGACCCACTCATCGACCGGGTCCATCACCTCCGACTGTTTCTGGATCAGGGCCCGCCCCCTGCCCACGGCGACCACGCCCTCCCGCCCGGTGTCCTTCGACCCTTCCCAAAGTCCGCACGGTCCGATGGTCAGTCCGATCGGGTTGAACTTGGCGTCGAAGTAGTCGGCGTTGATGGCGATGAGGGCCTTGTTCTTCTTCGCGTAGTCGCTCACGGTCGTGCCGCGGTGCGCCTGCGGCGTGCCGATGACCAGGAGCGAGTCGTTGGTGAGATCGATGCGGGCGACGTGGACGTCGCTGTGCGCGCCGACGAACTCGCGGTAGTCGACGCCCGGCGCCACGGCCGTCCAGTCGTCAGCCGCGAGCGCGGCCGAGGCGAAGAGCAGCAGTGCGATGGTCAGTTGGATGGGTCTCATGTTCGGGCCGCCTGTTCAAACGGCGGGCCAGCCCCGACCCACCAAATAAGTTGGCACCCGCGATGCACCCCGCCGTCCACCGGCATCAGCCACTAATCATTGGGAGTCCGAGACATGACCACAGAGATCCTGACGCCGGCCTACAGCCGCCTCGATCCGGACGCCAGCGCACGGATGCGCCGGCGTTCGGCAGCAGAAGCCCTACCCACCCCCGCCCAGAAGACCGTCGAGTACACCCTCTTCGGCGTCTTCGGCCTGACCATCGCCCTCGCCGGCGTGGCCCTCTACGCCGTGAACTCGCCCGAGCACCAGTGGGTGCCGAACGCGTTCGAGGAAGGGATCCGCGGCGGGCGGGCGAACGTCCTCATCATGGAGACGACGACGCCGCAGACGCCGAGCCGCACCACCCGCATCGACGGACTTACCGTCGTTTCCATCAAGGGCGACACCCACGAGGCGGCGCTCATCTCCATCCCGGCCAGCCTCTGGGTGAAGGTCGGCCGCTACGGCACGCACCGCCTCGCCGCGGCCGCCGCCATCGGCAACTCCAGCGGCTATCCGGGCGAAGGCGCGGGCCTCACCGTCGACACCGTCTCCGAGGTGATCGGCCAGCCGATCCACTCCTACGTGCGGATCGAGAGCTCCCGCCTGAAGGAAACGATCGACGCGCTGGGCGGCATCGACGTGCAAGTCCGCAACGGCCATTACGTGGAGCGGACGCACGACCGCTTCCGCCCCGGCCTGCAGCACATGGACGGCGCGCGCGCCGTTCGTTACGCCCATTCCCCCAACCTTTTCGGCCGGGAGGGCTCGCGCGAGCTGCGCCAGCAGGAAGTCCTCACCGCGGTCTTCACCAAGCTGCAGACCGCCGGACCGAAAGTACGCCAGCAGGTGCTGCTGGCCGCGCAGGGCGAGCCGATGTCGAACATGACGCCGGACCAGCTGGCGCGCCTCGTCTCCTCCTTCGGCAACTCGCCGTCGCTGCGCCACGTCTCGCTCCGTCCCCTGCTCGATCCGTTCGAGGTGGAGACGTTCGGCGACGAGGGCGGCCAGGCGCTGCGCCCGAAGCGCGGCGACTTCGCCGAGGTGCAGAAGTTGGCGCGGGAGATCTTCGCTGAGCAGGGCTCGGCAGCGGCGGCAAGTCTGACCCACTAGCAACGATGCGCCTCGATCCGGAGAAGTACCGCTACACGCCGAAGAAGCCGCCGAAAAAGTCCGGCTTCCTCGAGATTCTGATGTTCGGCCTTCTGGGCCTGATGCTGCTGGCCGGCGGCTTCGCCCTCTACAACCATTTCCGCCCCGGCCGAGCGCTGGCTCCGAACACGGTCGATCAGGGGCTCGCCCAGGACCGGGTGAACCTGCTCGTCATCGGCATCGCCGGGGACCGCAAGATCAACGGCGGCAACGACCTCGCGGACGCGATCATGTTCGTGTCGCTGAAGCCGTCGACGAAGCAGGCGGCGCTCATCTCCATCCCTCGCGATCTCTACCTCCCCATCGGCAATTTTGGCGTGCACCGCCTCAACGCGGCGCACGACATCGGCTCGAAGATGGGGTACCGGGGCGACGGGCCGGGGCTGCTGATGGATACGGTCAGCCAGGTCACCGGCCAGCCGGTCCACGGCTTCGTGCGCATCGACTTCAAGGCGTTCGCGAAGGTGGTGGACGATCTGGGCGGCGTCGACGTCTACGTCTACCGCCCCTTCCGCGACTACCTCTTCAAGGACCAGTTCGACCAGGGGTGGCAGCACATGAACGGCGACCGCGCGCTGCGCTATGCGCGCTACCGCTACGTGCATGGCGCGGAGGGAAACAACTTCGCGCGGGAGCTGCGCCAGCAGCAGGTGGTGAGCGCCGTGCGCAAGAAGCTGTCGAACCTGGGGCCGCAGCAGGCCCTGCGCCTGGCCATGTCTTCCACGCAAGTGTCCAAGTACACGACCACGAATCTCTCGCCCGGCCAGCTGGCCTCGCTCTATTCGAAGTTCCGGGACATGCCGCCGGGCTCCCTCCGCCACGTCTCGCTCGCGCCCCTGACCGAGGTGTTCCTGGTGACCGACCCGAACGATCCGGGCGAGGCGGTCCGTCCCCGGGGGGGCAACTGGCTCTCCATCAAGCAACTGGCCGCGAACGTCTTCTCGGACAACAAGCCGGTGGTCAACCGCGATCAGATCCAGCTCTCCGACGCCGAGCCGCCCAAGCCGTCCGATGTGATCGGGGACGACTCGCTGGCGCGGGCGAAAGCGCAGGCAGCGACCGGCAATCAGCGACCGGCGATCAGGAGAGATGCAGCACCTGCTGCTCCCAAAATTCGCTGATCGTCGCCCGCTTTCCTGATCGCTGATCGCTGATCGGCGATCGCCGCTCGCAAGCTCTGGCGCAATCGTTGCTTTTCGCTACGAACCGGCTGGCTGGGCATGCCGTACCAGCCCTCGCCACCAGCGCAGTTCACGATAGAAATTTAGAGGGAGCTATGAACGGATCTACGGATGTGCGTGCCGGCAGTACTTCTTCCCCCGCTTCCGCCGCTGGCCGGAAGATTGATACGCCGCTGCCTCTCGACCGTCCCGTGACCGAGACGGCTCGCTCCGGCGCGAGCGGCATCGTGAAGGGCCGGCCGGGCGAGCGGATGATCAGCGGCATCGACCTGATCGACTACGGCGTGGGCGGCCTGATGCCGAACAAGGTGTACGTGGTGAAGGGCGGCATCGGCGTCGGCAAGACGATCGTCGGACTGCAGTTCCTCACCCGCGGCCTGGAGCACCAGGAGCCCGGCATCCTGGTCACCGACCAGCGGCCGGAGAACGTCATCGCCCAGGCCAAGACGATCGGCTTTCCCATCGAGGACGCCGTCCGCCGCAACCAGCTGGCCATCCTCAATCCCAGCCAGCGCTACTTCGACCTGGTGGAGAGCCCGGCGGACGTGATGGCCATCGTCGAGGAGCTGGCCGACTACGTGAAGAAAGTCGGCGCCCGGCGGCTGGTCATCGACCCCGTTTACACGCTCATCAACACCTCGTACTCCAGCCACTTCGCGCTCACCATCACCCAGTCGCTGCTCAACGCGCTGGAGGATCTGCCGGTCACGACCCTGCTCGTCTCCGGCGATGACGAGAGCAACGCGGAGCTGAACCCGATCGTGCGCATGCTGGAGCAGAACTCGTTCGGCGTGGTGCACCTCTCGCAGGACGCCTCGACCGGCGGGCGCCTGATGCGCCTCTCCAAGCTGCGCTACGCGAACAGCGAGCACCTCGCCGCCCACTACCGCATCCTCGACGGCCGCGGCCTGATCAATTACCGCGGCGAGGGCGAGCGCGTGCAGGACGTGACCAAGCCGTGGGAAGAGACCGGCACGACCAGCCGCGCGGTCCTCATCCTCGGCGCGCAGCCGGATACCATCCGCCGGGTCAAGGAATCGCTCGGCAGCGAGTTCGACGTGCAGTCGGAGTCGGACCTGAAGGCGGGCGTGGAGCGCGTCAAGCGCGACAAGCCGGGCCTCGTGCTGGTGACGCCGTCCCGCGCCGTCGGCGCGGTCAGCGCCATCCTCGACCTGGCCCAGAACACCTCGTCCTCCATCGCCTTCCTCTCCCCCGCTTCGAACCGCCAGTCGGACAAGGTGCTCTATCTCCGCGCCGGCGCCGACGACTTCATCACCGAGCCGTTCACGCCGGCCGAGCTGCGGGCGCGCGTGGATGCGCTGATCCGCCGCAGCGGCCGCCGCCTGAACATCCGCGACACCGGCATCGGCACCATCACCCCGGAGGAGATGTCGTCGCTGATGAACACCGGCACGGACAACGAGCCGGCCCGCCGCGGCCCCGCCATCCAGTCCAGCGGCGACGGCCTCTCCTTCGATCCGGAGTTCAACGACCGCCTGCAGCGGAACGTCGACACGGTCTCGAAGTTCGACCAGCCCTTCGCCCTCTACTGGATCAAGGCCACGGACGACGACCGCGACCTGAACAAGTCGCTGGCCCAGCTCTGCCGCCAGGAGGACATCGTCTGCCACAACCGCAACGGCGAGTTCGTGGCCATCCTCACCGGCACCGACGAGAACGGCATCAAAGGCTTCGAGAACCGCCTGGAAGACAAGCTCGGCGCCAAGCTGTCCCCCAACAACGTCCGCCGCGGCTACAGCCTGCACAAGCCCGGCGACCCGACCGAAGGCTTCCCCCAACGCGCCTTCGCCCGCCGCTGACAATGTGGGGCCGGCTCTCAGCCGGCCCAGCTGTTCTCTGACCGCGGGCCGGCTGAGAGCCGGCCCTACATTTTTCCCGCGGCAGGGTCGCTATAATCCCGGCCGGAATGAAGCCGGCGCGCGAGCTGCTCGAAGAGGTGCTGGGCTCGCTCAGCAGCCCGGCGCTCCGTTACGCCGACATCCGCTGGACGGCGACGCATCAGCAGCACGTCAAAGTCCGCAACGGGGAGGTCGACCATCTCTCCGCCACTGTGGACCGGGCGGTGGGGGTGCGGGTGCTGGTGGGGAACGGGTGGGGGTTCGCGGCCACCAGCGATGTCACGGAGGCGGCCATCCGGCGCGCGGCGAAGCGGGCGCTGGAAGTCGCGGCGGCGAGCAACATCGCGTCGGCGGGCGAAGTGGTGCTCAGCGACGTCGAGCCGCACGTGGCCACGTGGGCGTCCAGGTACGAGATCGATCCGTGGTCCATTCCGCTGGAGCGGAAGATCGAGCACCTGATGCAGGCCACCGAGCCGATGCGAGGCGACGCGCGCATGCAACAGGTGGCGGGCGACATCTCCTGCTACCGGCAGGAAAAGCTCTTCGCCTCCACGAACGGCAGCTTCCTCGACCAGACCACCACGGAGATGGGCGGCGGCATCGAGGCCATCGCCATCGACGGCGGCGAGATGCAGCGGCGTACTTATCCCAATCCCTTCGGCGGCGACTTTCAGGCGGAGGGGTGGGAGTTCATCGAGCGGTTGCGGCTGGCGGAGAGAGGGCTGCAGGTCCGGGACGAGGCGCTGGCGTTGCTCGCCGCGCCGAAAGCGCCGGCCGGACGCTTCGATCTGGTCGTCGGCTCGGCCCAGCTCGCGCTGCAGGTGCACGAGTCGTGCGGCCATCCGACGGAGCTCGACCGCGCCCTGGGCCTGGAGATCTCCCTCGCCGGCGGCTCCTTCCTCCAGCCCTACATGCTCAACGACTTCCGCTACGGCTCGAAGCTGGTCAACATCGTGGCCGACGCCACCATCCCCGGCTCCATCGGCTCCTTCGGCTTCGATGACGACGGCGTGCCGGCGCAGCGTTTCCATCTGATCCGCGACGGCATGTTCGTCGACTACCTCACCGGCCGCGACACCGCCCCCGCCATCGGCCGCAAGTCCAACGGCACGGTGCGGGCGGAAAGCGCCGCTCGGATCCCCATCATCCGCATGACGAACATCAACCTCGAGCCGGGCTCCACGCCGCTGGAGGACATCATCCGCGACACCAAGCGCGGCATCTTGGTGGAGACGAACAAGTCGTGGTCCATCGACGACCTTCGCCTCAATTTCCAGTTCGGCTGCGAAGTGGCGTACGAGATCGAGGACGGCCGGCTGGGGCGCTTGCTGCGCAACCCGCTCTACACCGGATCGACGCCCGAGTTCTGGCGCTCCTGCGACGCGGTCGCCGACCGCAATTCGTGGCAGGTGTGGGGCCTGCCGAACTGCGGCAAGGGCGATCCGATGCAGACCATGCGCGTGGCCCACGGCGCACCCGCGGCCCGGTTCCGCAACGTGGAGATGGCCTGATGCGCGGCGAGCAGGAGAGCCGGGAGATCCTCGCCCGCGCGCTCGACGCCGCGCGGACTGCCGAGGCCGACGCGGTGTTCGTGGCCGTCGATCACAACGTCAGCCGCTTCGCCAACTCCGGCGTGCACCAGAACATGTCGGACGAGAGTGCGTCGCTGATGCTGCGCGTGATCGTGGAGGGCGCGATGGGCGTCGCCTCGACCAGCGCGTTCGATGCCGACGAGCTGGCGCGCGTCGCGGAGCTGGCCCGGGAGGCGGCCCGCCACTCCGGCCCGCTGCAGAACTTCAGCGGCCTCTATCAAGAGCACGAACCGGTCCCCGAGCTGCGCACTTTCGACGAAGGAACGGCGCTGCTCGATCCCGCCTCCAAGGCGCGCGACCTCAAGGCGATGTTCGACGGCGGCCGCACGCATGGCGTCACGTTCGCCGGCTCCTGGTCCACCGCCACGGCGAGCGTCGCCACGGCGAACACGCACGGCGTGCGGCGCTACGCGCGGATGACCTCCTCCGACGCCACCGTCATCGCCATCAACGGCGGCGCCTCCGGCTACGCCACGCGCTGCGCCCGCGGCGCGAACGACGTCGACATCCTCGCCCTCGGCGACGAGGCGACGACCAAAGCAACCCTGCTCGTGGAGAAGCCGGAAGACCTCCCCCCCGGCGCGTACGACGTCATCCTCGAGCCGCCCGCACTCTGCGAGGTGTTCGAGTGGCTGAACATGATCGCCTTCAGCGGGCAGTCGTACGACGACGGCACCTCCTTCTTCGCCGGCCGCCTGGGCGAGCAACTCCTCGGCGCGAACGTGACCATCGCCGACGACGCGACCGACCAGTCCTTCCTCCCCTTCCCCTTCGATCTGGAGGGGCTGCCCAAGCGGCGCATCGCGCTCGTCGAAAAGGGCGTCGTGCAGACGCCGGCGCTGGACAAGGCCTACGCCGACCGGCTCGAACTGAAACCGACGGCGAACTGCTGGAGCCTCGGCTCCCCCGAGCACGGCACGGCTTTCCACATGGCGATGGGCGGCGGCGAGGCGACGCGCGAGGAGCTGATCCGCTCCACGAAGCTCGGCATCTGGGTGACGCGGTTCAACTACGTGAACGGCCTGCTGGAACCGAAGACCGCGCTCATGACCGGCACCACCCGCGACGGCACGTTCCTGATCCGGGACGGCGAAGTCGCCGCGCGCCTGCCGAACCTGCGCTGGACGCAGTCGCTGGTCGAAGCGCTGAACCAGGTGGAGGGGCTGACCCGCGAGCGGCGCAGCGTGGGGACGTGGTTCAACATGTTCGGCGGAACGCTCGCGCCGACGGTGAAAATAAAGGGTTGGCACATAAATGCCAAGGGTTGAGCACGCGAAGGGACGCCGAGGCTCGGCCAACCAACGCACCGGCCCGCGGCCGGTGACACGCACTTTGCAGTTGCAACCGACGGCAACAAGCACATGACGCAGTACATCATCCGCAGGCTCCTGCAGATGGTCCCGATCACCCTCGGGATCCTCACGCTGGTCTTCTCGCTCATCCATCTCATCCCCGGCGACCCGGCGGTGCAGATCGCCGGCGAAGGGGCGCGCCCGGAGGATGTGGCCAACGTGCGGAAGGCTCTCGGGCTGGACCAGCCGATCTGGGCTCAGTACGTCCACTACCTCGGCCGCATCGCCCACGGCGACCTCGGCCGCTCCTTCCGCACCGACGAGAGCGTGGCCAAGGAGATCCGGGACCGCTATCCGGCCACCATGCAGCTCGCCTTCGGGGCCATGCTCGTCGCGCTCCTCGTCGCGTTCCCGCTGGGGATGGTCTCCGCCATCTACCGCAACTCGTGGATCGACAACGTGGCGCGCTTCTTCGCCCTGATCGGCGTCTCCATGCCCAGCTTCTGGTTCGGGCCTCTGCTCATCATCGCTTTCGCCATCAACCACACCTGGTTCCCCGTCTCCGGCCGCGACGAGGGGCTCAAGTCGATCGTGTTGCCGTCGCTGACCATGGGCCTCGCCCTGGCCGCGATCCTCACCCGCATGATCCGGGTCAGCGTGGCGGAGGAGCTGGGGCAGCTCTACGTCACCACCGCCATCGCCAAGGGTGTGACCCGGACGCGCGCGATCTTCCGCCATGCCCTGAAGAACGCCCTGATCCCGGTCATCACCGTGCTCGCGCTGCAGTTCGGGTCGCTCCTCACCGGTGCGATCATCACGGAGCAGATCTTCTCCTGGCCGGGCCTGGGGCGGCTGCTCATCACCTCCATCACCACGCGCGACTACCCGCAGGTGCAAGCCTCCATCCTGGTCATCGCCCTGACCTACATCCTGGTGAATTTCCTCAGCGATCTGATGTACGGCGTGGTCGACCCGAGGGTGAAGCTCGAATGAAAAAACTGCTGAAGAACTTCGCGTTCATGCTCGGGCTGGTGCTGACGCTCGCGCTGCTGCTGATGGCCGTGGCCGCGCCGCTGCTCGCGCCGTTCGATCCGGACGCGCAGGACACCGCGCGCCGCCTCGAGGCGCCCTCGCAGCAGCACCCTCTCGGCCTGGACGAGCTGGGGCGCGACGTGCTCTCCCGCATCATCTGGGGCTCCCGCGTGTCGCTGCGCGTCGGCTTCAGCGTGGTGATCATCGCCTCGCTGATCGGCGTGACCCTCGGCGCCATCGCCGGCTACTTCGGCGGCGCGGCGGACACGCTGGTCATGCGATTGACCGACATCCTGCTCTCGTTCCCCGGCATCCTGCTGGCCATCGCCATGGTGGCCGTGCTCGGGCCGAGCATCAACAACGTCGTGCTCGCGCTGGTGATCGTGGCCTGGGTCGGCTACGCGCGCCTCGTGCGCGGGCAGGTGCTGAAGGTGCGGGAGATGGAGTACGTCACGGCGGCGAAGGCGCTCGGGGCGCGCTCGCCGCGCGTGATCGCGCTGCACGTGCTGCCGAACGTGATCAATCCGGTCATCGTGATGGCCACCCTCGGCCTGGCCGGAACCATCCTGGCCGAGGCTTCGCTGTCGTTTCTGGGGCTGGGGGTGCAGCCGCCGACGCCCTCGTGGGGCTCGATGCTGACCTACGGCCGGCAATACCTCGGCCGGGCGAATCATCTGGCCATCTATCCCGGCATTGCCATCATGCTGGCCGTGATGGGGCTGAACTTCCTCGGCGACGGGTTGATCGACGCGCTCGATCCGAAGTACCGCAAATTGATCAAATGAAGTCGCGGCACTTCTCCGAGCCGCAACGGCAGGGCAGCTTGCCGTCGTGGTGCGTCTCGCCGTAGTCGCAGGTCAGCTCCTCGCCGGGGCAGATGGCGCGCAGCGAGTAGAACTCCACGCGGTGACCGTAGCGGCGCATGTAGGTGTTCGGGCCGCAGGAGTGGTTCACGTAGCGCAGCTCGTTCGGGTTGACCGAGGCGTCGAGGGCCATGTCGTCGTCGAACTCCACGATGGCGATCGACTGCAGCGTGCTCGCGCGGCGGCGGGCCTCGCGCAGGGTGATCAGCTCGCCGGCCAGCTCGCCGATCTTGCGCCGCGCCTTGATCGCCTTGCGCGCGAAGACGCCTTTGCCGTGGATGCGGCTCGGCTTGACCTCAACGCTGTCCATGATTCGCAGTGTAGACGACGACCGCGCGGGCGGCGCCGGTGTCGAAACGCGCCTCGCGCACGAAGCCGTTTGCGCTCAGTTGCGCCTCGATGGCGGGCGTGAGGTCGCTCTCGTAGAGGCTGACCGCGTCGGAGCCGGGGAGCGCGGCGGCCAGGTCGCGCGGCGGGGTGAGGATATCGCGCACCTGGCGGCGGTCGCCGAAGTAGAGGCGGTCGCCGTAGGCCCAGAGCTGGGAGAGGGCGATGGTGCGGATGCGCGGGTCGTCGCCGAGCAGGCGGGCGGCCATCACCGCCGGCATCGACTTGCGCCCGAGGTACTTGAGGCCGTACAGGTTCCACCCGATCGAAATCACGAGCAGCGCCACGGCGAGTTTGCGCCGCTCGCGCCACAGCATGGAGAAGCCGATGCCGGCGCCGATGGCGAGGAACGGCACGATGCCCTGCAGGTAGCGCATCTCCTTGTGCCGGATGAGCGACAAGGCCACCAGCGGCACCAGCACGAACCACCGCCATGAGTGCGCCCGTTTGCGGCCGATGTAGAGGAGCGGCAGCAGGGTGAGCGCGCACCAGCGGGGCAGCGTCTCGAGGTACCACCACGGGCTCTGGTACTTGATCCGCGAGGCAAAGTCGGGCTCCAGCAACGTGAGATGGGCGAAGTTGCGGACGCTGCTGAAGGGCGTGCCCCAGGTGAGCCAGTCGTACCCGCCGACGGTGAGCAGGATGGTGACGGTGGCGCCAAGGAGGACGAGTGTCATCCTGAGGCGCGCAGACGCCGAAGGATCCCCACCGACCTTGGCGGGGGATCCTTCACCGTCTCCGCGGCTCAGGATGACAAGTGGCAGCAGGAACACGATCTCGCTGAAGCGGTCCGTGAACGCCAACCCCGCCAATGCGCCCGCCAGCAGCGCCGCCCAAAACGTGTCGCGCGTGGAGAGCAGCAGCGCCGCTCCGACAACGCACGCCGCGGCGATGGTCCGCGGATAAACGGTGCTGCCGAACATGAGCGGCAGCCAATGCAACGCGAAGAGCAGAGAGGCAACGCCAGCGGCGATCGGATCGGCCCAGCGGTTGGCAAGCCGATAGACCAGCCAGATCGTCAAAGCGTTCAGAACGATGAACGGCAGCGCCGCGAGCTCCAGCAGGCGGGCCGGCGACACCACGCCGATGACATTGGCCAGCCGCAGCACCGGCGCCACGATCAGGTCCGGCACGAAGAGATTGCGCACGTCCCACGGCCAGTACTGGAAGCCGAACGCGCGGCGGAACGCGGCGGCGAGCACCTCCACGTCGTCGCCGGTCAGGAAGCCGAAGTAGTGATGGGAAAACCACAGCTGCACGAGCGCTACGGCGGCGATGAGCAGATACACTCCGGCCGTGATCCGCGACGCGCTCGGCCGCACGTTCTCCTTCCCCTCGCCACCGCGGCGCGTCGTCTCGCTCGTCCCGTCGCTCACCGAAACTCTCTTCGACCTGGGCGCCGGCAACAGCGTCGTCGCCATCACCGACTTTTGCATTTTCCCCGAGAACCTGCCGCTGCCGCGCGTCGGCGGCACGAAGAACCCGAAAGTCGAGGCCATCCGCGCCCTCCGGCCCGACCTGGTGCACATGAACCTGGAGGAAAACCTCCGCCGCCACGCGGACGACATTGCCGCCTTCGCGCCGGTCTTCGTCACCGAGCCGAAGAGCGTCGATGACGTCGAGCAGCTGATCCTCGACCTCGGCGCGATCCATCATCGCCATCCGGCGCCGCTCGTCGAACAGTTGAGCGAGGCGCGCGCCGCCCTGCACAAACGCCCGTTCACCTTCGCCGTGCCGATCTGGAAGAAGCCGTGGATGTGGTGCGGCGGCGATACCTACGTCTCCCGCCTCGTCGAAGAGGCCGGCGGCACGAACGTGCTGGGCGAACATCAGCGCTATCCGCGGCTCGAGCCGGAGGCCGTGCAGGCGGACATCATCTTCCTGCCCGATGAGCCGTACCTCTTCACGCAAGAAGATGCGAAGGAGCTCCCGAACGCGATCGGCCCGTTCCCCGGCCACCTCTTCACGTGGCACGGCTCGCGGACGATCCTCGGCCTGCGGTTTCTGCGCGAGGTTACGTAGCGAGGATCTCTTCGCCCCAGCTGCGCATCGTCTCCTCCACCGCTTCCAGCTGCTTGGAGAAGAAGTGGTCCGCGCCGGTGACGATCACGCTCTGCGCGTTGCGCACCTGCTGGGCGAGCTTCTCGAGCTTGTTCACGTCGCCGTATTCGTCCTGCGTGCCGTGCAGGAAGAGCATCGGCTTCTCGCAGTGGCGGAGGTAACCGAGGTCGTACTTGTTGATCGGCGCGCCGATGAGGAACACGGCGAAGATCTGGGCGTCCTCGCAGGCCACCCGGCTGGCCACCCACGACCCGAAGGAGAAGCCGCCGGCGATCACCGGCTTGCCGGGATGCTTCCGCCTGGCCCAGGCGATCGCGGCCTGCACATCGGCCTGCTCCCCTTCCCCGCTGTCGAACGCGCCGGAGCTGCCGCCCACGCCGCGGAAGTTGAAGCGCAGCGTGGCGACGTTCGCCGCCTCCAGCCCGCGCGCCGCGCGGAACACGACCTTGTTGTGCAGCGTCCCGCCGCCGGTGGGCAAGGGATGGGTGACCACCGCGATGGCAGCCGGATCCTGCAGCTCGCGGTAGAGCGCTTCGAGGCGGCCGGAGGGGCCGTAGAGGTCGACGTGGCGTAGTGGTTTCGGGTTCACAGCAGATCCGAGGTCGCGGGCACGGGGGAGAGCTTGACGAGGAGGCGGTCGCCGTCGAGGCGCACTTCATGAGTGGTGATGCTGATGTCGGGATTGCCGGCGCAGAGGCCGGTCGCGACGTCGAAGCCCCAGAGGTGCCAGGGGCAGACGATCTCGTCGCCGATGACGTCCCCTTCGCCCAGGGGGCCGCCCCGATGGGGGCAGGCGTCGTCGCTGGCGAAGAAGCCTTTGGTGGTGTGGTAGACGGCGATGCGGCGGTCGCCGGCCGCGAAGGTGCGGGCGCGGCCGAGAGGGACCTCCGTCACGCTCGCGATCTCGATGAAGTCACTCACAGGCGCGCAGGGTAGCACGGCCTACGCCAGCGAAACGGGCCGCGGAATCCCGCTCCGTCCGACCTGCGCATCGCCATCCCAGACGCCCGGGATTTCCGTGGCGCATTGAGGGCATTTGCCGTCCACGAGGTGGTAGGACGTCACCCGGAAACCGGCCCGGCCGATGACGAGCGCATCGCACTTCGGGCAGTGCGTTCCTTCCAGCTCGCCGAACGCGCCGGGGATGTTGCCCGGGTAGATGTAGCGCAGGCCGGCACGCTTGCCGATCTCGTAGGCGCGGAGCAGCGTGCGGACGGGCGTGTTGCCGTTGCCCGTCATCTTGTAGTCCTCGTGGAAGGCCGTGATGTGCCACGGGATGTCCGGATCGACGCCGGCCAGGAACTCGGCGATCCGGGTCAGCTCTTCTTCCGAATCGTTGAAGCCGGGCACCACCAGCGTCACGATCTCCAGCCAGATGCCGCGCTGCTTGAGGCCGCGGATCGTGTCCAGCACCGGCTGCAATGTGCCGCCCAGGTCGCGGTAGTGGCGGTCGCTGAAGCCTTTCAGGTCGACTTTGTACAGATCGACATAAGGCGCGATGTAGTCGAGCACCTCGGGCGTCCCGTTGCCGTTCGAGACGTACGAGCAGACCAGCCCTTCTTTCTTCGCCTCGCGGAAGATCTCCACCGCCCATTCGGAGGTGATGAGCGGCTCGTTGTACGTGGAGGTGATGACCTTCGCGCCATGGCGCTTGGCCAGGCGGATGAGGTCGGCCGGCTCGAGGTCCACCGGCGGCGCGCCGGCCACCGGATCGCGCAGCGCCTGCGAGGTCACCCAGTTCTGGCAGTAGCCGCAGTGGTAGTCGCAGCCGAGCATGCCGAAGGAGAGCGCGAGCGCGCCCGGATAGGCGTGGAAGAACGGCTTCTTCTCGATTGGATCGACCTGCAGCGCGGCGGCGTAGCCGCGCGGGACCTTCAGCACGCCGTCCTCGTTGTAGCGGACTTTGCAGATGCCCTTCAGGCCATTGAGGATCTTGCAGCGGTGGCCGCAGGAGAAGCAGCGCAGCGCCTTGTTTTCCAGCTTTTCGTAGAGCTCGCCTTCGACGGTGCGTCGCTCCAGGAGCTCGCCCAGGGGGCTTTGTTTTTGAGTGGCGGGCATTGCCAGCATTAACGATTTTCGGGAGGGGGAAATGCCCATTTCCGCGCCCCGACATAGCAGAGTGCGGCGAGGGCGAAGCCGGCCAGGCCGTCGATCATGTAGTGCCAGCCGGTGATCATCGAGCCGAGGAAGATCACGAAGACGAAGATGCCGAAGACGATCTCGCCGTAGCGCCACAGGCGGCGGAACCAGAGGAAGGTGTAGCTGAGAAACGCCACGTGCAGGCTGGGGAAGGCCGCGACGCCGTACACGATCACGATCGGCTCGTCCCGCCCTCCCGCCGCCAGCCGCATCATCGCCTGGTAATTGCGCATCAGCACGATCTGGTAGTACTGGGTGGTGGGAAAGAGACGGGAGTACTCGAACCAGACGTCGGGGAAGTGATACACCGGGCCGATGGACGGCAGCGCCATGTACAGCCACGCGCCGGCGATCCACATCGCCGTGTTGCCGTTGGCGAAGCCGGCCCGCAGGCGCCGCTCCGGCGCCGACAGGAAGTACGAGAAGGCGATGAGGACGGCGGCGATGAAGATGTTCGCGTACGACCAGTCGAAGGCGCGGAGGATCGGCCGGAAGAGGGTGAGCAGGAAGATGGTCGGCGAGTGGCCGAAGAAGAGGAACTGGTCGAGGTTCCACAGCTCGGCGTCGAACAGGCGCGGATGGAACACCGGCACGGTCAGCTTGATCCAGCCGTAGGTATGGATCATGACGATGGTGAAGAGGAAAAGGCGCAGCGTATCGGTCAGCCAGCCGACGGTGCGGATGCGGCGCAGGTAGTCGCGCCAGCCGCCGCGCGCCGCGGCCACGCCCAGGCGGATCGCCACGCCGAGAAGGACCTGCCCGGCGATTGCGCCGGAGGCCTTGGCGGATTGCATCATGGTCGGCAGCACGCCGAAGCCGCGCGGCAGGCAAAGGGCCCAGATGACGGCGAGGTTGACGAGTGTGAAGAGCTCGAAGAAGTACGGCCGTTTGTAGATGCTCTCCTCGTCTACCGCCACCGCGTGATCCTCAGTGCGCCGGCGCCGGCGCGCCCTCGCCGGGCAGGAAGTAGAGCGCCACGGCGATGATCGCGTAGACGGCCAGCAGCTGGATGCCCTCGTACCAGTTCGTCTCGCCGTCCATCACCAGGTAGGCGAAGATCGCCACCCCCAGCCCCACCGCGAGCAGCTCGAACGGCGTGAAGAGGATGTCCAGCGGATGGCCGAGCGGATAGGAGAGGAAGACCAGCAGCGGCGTCACGAACAGGGCGATCTGCACGCTCGACTGCATGGAGATGTTCAGCGCCGTGTCCATCTGGTTGCGCATGGCCAGCATCACGGCCGTCGAATGCTCGGCCGCGTTGCCCACCACCGCCAGCACGATGAAGCCGAGGAACACCTGGTTCAGGCCCCACGCCGCCCCCGCCTGCCCCACCGCATGCACCAGCCCCTCGGCCACCACTCCCATCAACACGCTGGAGAACAGCAGCAGGCCGATCGCCCTCTTCATGCTCCACACCTCGTCCGGCGCCGCGTGCTCGGCGGCGGTGGCGGAGAGCCGTTCCTTGTGCGTCCGGAAGGAGAACCAGAGGCCGCAGGCGTAGCTGATGATGAGGATGACGGCGGTGCCGATGGAGACCTGGTGAATCAGCTCCGGATGGTGCGCCTGCACCGCGGAGCGGAAGAAGAGCGCCGGGACGAGCATCGCCGCGGCGGCCAGGATCAGCTGCCCGGCCTGCGACTCCGCGGCGAGGGCATTGAACTTCTGCGTTTCCCGCTTCCAGCCGCCGAAGAGCATGGACAGGCCGGCCACGAAGAGGAGGTTGCCGAGGATGGAGCCGCTGAGCGAGGCGCGGACCACGTCCGGCAGGCCGGCCCGGATGGCCAGGATGGCGATCACCATCTCCGCGAAGTTGCCGAACGTGGCGTTGAAAAGCGCGCCGTAGGTGGGGCCCATGCGGTGGGCGAGCTGCTCGGTGCTGACGCCGATCCACGCCGCGAGCGGCAGCACGGCGATGCACGACATGACGAACTGCAGGACCAGGCCCGTGTCCATGAACTGCAAGGCGATCGAGACCGGAATCGTCGCGTAGAGCACCCATTGGGCTATCCGTTTCATGCGGCGAAGAGTCTACCTATAAACTCCGGCGCCATGTCGTCCATCAACAGCGAGACGCGAGAGCGCGTCACGACCATCACCCTCAACCGTCCGGAGAAGCTGAATGCCTTCGGCGGCACCATGCGCGAGGAGCTCCTCGCCGCGTTGCGCGCGGCGGAAGCGGACCCGGCCACGCGCGCGATCGTGATCACCGGCGCCGGCCGCGCGTTCTGCGCCGGCGGCGACGTCGATTTCATGAGCGGCCTGCAGCAGGCGGGCGACGTGGAGCGCTTCCGCACGCTGCTCGACGCCGGGCGGGACATCGTGACCACCATCGTGGAGATGCCGAAGCCGGTCATCGCCGCGGTGAACGGCGTCGCGGCCGGCGCGGGCTGCAACCTGGCCCTGGCCTGCGACTACCGCATCGCCGCGGAGTCGGCCAGGCTGGGCGAGACGTTCGTGCGCATCGGCCTGCATCCCGACTGGGGCGGCACCTGGCTCCTGCCGCGCCTGGTGGGCCGGGGCCGCGCCTTCGAGCTGATGGCGACCGGCCGCATCGTCGATGCGGCCGAGGCGCTGAGCATGGGGATGGTAGATCGGGTGGTGGCGGACCTCGCCGCCGAAACGGAGAAGCTGGCAAGAGCGATTGCCGCCGGCCCGCCGGGCCCGATCGCGGACCTCAAGCGCGCCCTGCGCGCCTCGGAGCGGAACGACATCCGCGCGCAGCTGGACCTAGAGGCCGAGCACCAGCTGCGCGCGTTCCGTTCCCGCGATGCGGCCGAGGGGATGGCCGCATTCTTTGGGAAGAGGAGTGCGGAGTTCAGAGGAGACTAGAGGCTCTCCCACCGAATGTACACGTCGCCGACGGGCGTCCGTAGTTGCTCGTCCACGGCGCGCAGCAGGTCTTCGGTGCTATTCACCACGGGGAGATCGGCCCAGTCTCCAGCCCACCAGATCACCAGAGCACTACACCGACCCGTCATTTGACGCAGCACACTGCTGAGATGAGTGACGCTGAAATCACCACCATTCAAAACGACCTCGTGCGCCGCCTTGAAGAGATCGTCGATTGAAGCCCCATCGGTGAGATACGGCACCTCGGCAAGCTCCGGCCTGTCCAATAGAGCCTTCGATGCCGGGATCAACCACGGATCGCTCTCAATGGAACGAAGCCGCACGTCGTCGGCCACGGGCACGCTCCGCGGCACGCAGAGCATGAACTGCGTCATGGCGTCACCGGTATTGCGGCAGCGTCACCCTTGTCCTGTCGGTTCTTTCTGGGCCGCAACTTGCCGTCCTTCACATTCTGATCGGCCTCATCGATGTCATCCGCCGTCGTGGGCCTGTCTTCGCGTGTCGTTCGAGTCTTGCCGTCACCAGTTTGCGTTTCCGGGTAGTGCGTGTGCGGCTGAGCGCCGTCATGCGGATGCGAATCGTGGATTTGCACCCAGCCTGTGCCGTCACTCGCGCCGGCCGCTGTCGGCACCAGGTTTACGTCTTTGCCGCCCGGGAGAATAACGCCCGTCGGGGTCACGACATGCGGGCGGCTCATCCAGGCCGGCTTGAGCAGTGTCGAAGCTGCGACGGCTATCAGCTTGCCGAAAGCGATACTTGTGCTGGCAACGCCTACAGCTGAATCGCGATACGCAGAATTCGCGTTCATTTGCTGCACGTGGTAGAGCGCAAGCGACAAAGGCGCGACCGGGCTCACACCCGGCGCTGGTATTACCGCCTGGCGGCCGTCAGGATCTATGTGCAGGATCGGATTGTTTCGCGCGTAAACGTATCGGTTCCATGTCTGGGGTTCTTCCGCCGAGGAATCGCCGGGATCCACCGCCAAAAACCGTCCCCATCCGGCCCCGTAGTAGCGCGCGTGCAGGTAATCGAGCGGCGCGGAGCCGCCCGTCGGGTCGGCATCACGCTCGTGGCCGGTGAATTTCAGGGGGGAGGCTTCCTGCGCCGTCCCCAGGGACCATTCCTCTCCGAAGGGCCAATAGGCGTGGTACGCCACCTTACGTCCGGCACCGTCCGTGATCAGGCGGGGCGTGCCGAGGTGATCGAGGGTGTAATGCTCCACGGCGCCGGACGGCTTGAGAGCCGCCAGCAGAAGGCCGTCGCGGTAAACGTAATCGCGCTCCACGGACCAGGTCGCGCCGCTTTGTTTGAAATCGCGCAGCGCTCTGTTGTCCAGGCCCCGCAATGTCCAATGGGTGATGCCGGTGGAGACATCGAAGGCGAAGAGACGTTCGTCGTCGGCCGTGTAGGCGTAGATGATGCGAGGCTGCATGTTTGCGCCGAGACGGACCGTGTTGGGCATGCCGGCAGCGTCGTAGTCGTAATGCTGTGTGCCTGCGATGTCGACGTTGCCACTCGCGTCGTAGTGGAGCGCGTTCAGTTGATTCGTCAAGGTCGACGTGTCGAGCCCCACCGTCTGACCAAGTTTCGATGTGCTGATCAGATTGCCGTAAGCGTCGTAATCGAACGTTTGCGTCTGCAGGCTCGTCATGTCCGGGCCGCGCAGAGTGGCTTTCTCGAGCCGGCTCAGTTTGTCATAGGCATACGACTCGTTGCCGATTGCGTAGATGTTGCCGGCGCCGTCGTATTTGTATTCGCCGTTCGTCCAGGAGACCGGCCCGTTATCGGTGCGAGGCCTCAAATACTGCAGCGCAGCCACCGCCTGCGGTGTGGAGTCCGCAGCAAACGACGGAGGAGCAAGGACCAGAAAAAGGAGCGTGATGACGTAGCGGCGCATCTTTGGACGTATGCGCCAAGTGTACGTCACCACGCGTCCATCACGGGAGGGCGATCCCTCTTACAGGCTCTCGCTCTCGAATGAATCCTCATCGAAGAAGAAGCTGAAGCCGCGGCCCTTCTTCTTCTCCAGCACCGTGCCGTCCACCGGGCACTTGTACGTCTGGTTCTCCTTCGCGTCGGGGATGGCCAGCAGCGTGTGGTCCTTCGGGCAGACGAACCAGGTCTGCTGCTTGCGCGGCTGCAACCGGGGCAGGTCGCGGAAGTGCTCGAACTCGGGGACGACCGGCACGCCGTCGATGACGATGCGCTTGCGCTCCGGGCCGACCACGAACGACCGCAGTCCGGGCATGAGCACGTCGCCGCGGCCGATGCGGATCGAGCCGTCGTTCGACTTCTGCACCGTGATCGACTTCGTCCCGCCCGCGCCCTGAATCCTGATGTCGACGTCGTCGCCGCTGCGGGAGATGGAGATCTTCTGCTCGCCGTCCTCGAAGGTCTTCGTCTCGCCGCTCTTCATGTCCGACGGCGTCACGGTGATCGTCGAGCCCGCCCACGCCGCGCCTGCAATGAGAAGAACCGCACCCAGGTATCCGAGTCGTTTCATGGACATATCCTCCTTATGGTTTTGGGACGGGCGGGGAGTGCGGGGGTTCGGGAAGGAGGGGCGGTTGTAACAGGAGGACGAGTTGTCAGTTGTCGGTTGTCGGTTTTTCTACTGACAACGACAACCGACAACTCACCCCACTACCCTCGCCACCACCAGCGTCTGATCGTCGTACTGCGCGGCGCCGGCCGTGAAGGCATCCACGGCGCCGGCGATCGCGTCGCGCACGGCGGCGGCGCCGCCCTCCAGGCTGGCCCGGATCACCCCCTCCAGCCGCTCGTTCCCGAACTCCTCCTCCCCCACGTTCTCCGCCTCGGTGATGCCGTCGCTGTAGAGGACCACCATCGAGCCGGGGGGAAAGGGGCGGGTCTGGGGCAGATAGCGGGAGTTGCCCATGATGCCGATGGGGAGGCCATGCGAGCGCATCATCTCCATCGACGCGGGGCCGACGATGTAGCAGGGATTGTGGCCGGCGTTGATGTACTCGATCGTCCCCGCCTCGCGGTCGATGGCGGCCATGACCATGGTCACGAACTTGTTGTCGGCCGACCAGTTGTGGATATGCCGGTTCAGCTCCGTCGCGATCTCCCCCAACCCCCGCCCCTCGGCGAACAGCAGCTGCACCGTGGCGTGCAGGGCGGACACGAGGAGCGCGGCGGGCATCGACTTGCCGGAGACGTCCGCCACCACCAGCGTCAGAACGCCTTCCCGCTGCACGAAGGCGTGATAGTCGCCGCCGACCTGCCGCGCCGGGCGGGCCAGCGTGGCGATCTCGATCCCTTCCACATCGGGGATGGCCTTGGGAAGAATGGAGGCCTGGATGGTGGCGGCCAGCTCGAGGTCGCGCTGCATGGCCTGCTTCTCCAGCGCCTCCTTGTGCAGCCGCGCGTTCTCGATGGCGATGGCCACCTGGCTGGCGAAGAGGGAGAGCAGGCGCAGGTCGTTCTGCTCGAAGGGGCCGACGCCGTCCCGGGTCTCCCGGTCGCCGATGGCCAGCACGCCGATGGTCGAGTTGTTGCCGACGATGGGCAGCGCGGCGAGCGCGCCGTCCTCCAGCGTGACGGCGCTGTGCGCCTTGACGATGCCGACCAGGTCGGTCTCGCTCAGGCCGATCTCGCCGCCGAAGGAGCGGAAGAGGCGGTAGCGGTCGCCCTCCCGGAGGAAGAGGCCGGCCCGGCGGGCGTTGATCAGGGAGATCATGCGGGCCAGGATCTCGTCCGCCAGGTCGTCCATGTTCAGGGTGGCGGCGATGGAGAGGCCGATGTCGTACAGCGACTCGAGCTCCCACAGGCGATACTTGAGCTGGAAGTCGCCCTCGCGCATCTCCTGCACGAGGCGGTGGTTGGACATGATCATGCCGAGGAAGGCGGTGGCGGCGCGGAGGTTGTCGAAGTCGGCGTCGCCGTTGCCGTCATCAGCCAGCGTAATGAGGCCGATGGCTTCGCGCTGGGAGCGGATGGGGACGAGCAGGTGCGGAGGAGCGCTGCTCACGTCCAGCGGCACCTCTCCGGCATCGCCGGCCGTGAAGGAGGGGGAGCAGGCCGCCAGCTGGAGGGCGCTGCCGCGGCCGTCGCGGAGCCAGACCGCCCCGGCGGCGTAGGGCGTGTGGCGGCAGAACGTGTCGAGGATCAGCTGCCCGTGGTGTGGTGCCGCCGCTTTTTCCAGCTGCTGCAGATCGCGCAGAAACTCCGCGAGGCGGGTCGCCTGGGGCATGGGAGCGAGAGAATACTACGACTGCAGGTTCAGCTCGCGGAGGGCTGACTCCTCGTCGTTGAAGATGGTGGCGTAGTTGGCCAGCCCCATGATCTGGAAGGTCTTGTGGATGACGGGAGTGAGCGAGCAGAAAGCGATGCGCCCTCCCTGGTCCATCATCTTCTCGATGATCTCGATGAGGATGGAGATGCCGATCGAGTTGACGATCTTCGTCTCCCGCAGGTTGAGAAGGAGCGTGCGGACGCCGTCGTCCATCAGCTCGTAAGCCCGGTTGGCGATCTCCTCCCCTCCCACGTTGTTGATGTAGCCTTTGGTGAAGAGGATCGCCCCGCCCTGGCGGCGCTCGATCGCGACTCGCAATTCCTCAGTCATGATGTCTTCTCGTACTTGACCATGTGGATCGTCGTCCCGTCCGCACTGGTCGAGATGTCGACTTCGTCCATGTGCGCCTCGATGATTTGCAGCCCCCAACCGCGCTTGTGAGCGGTGCCGAGCTGCTGGCGGCGCGCCCGGGCCTCGCCGACGTTGAAGCCCATCCCGCGATCACTGATCCATACGTCGATGCGCGGGTTGCCGTTCCGCTGAGAGCCGACGAATCTTACATAGATGCGGTTGTCGGCGCTACCGGAGTGCTCGCGAGCGTTGATGCAGGCCTCGATGATGGCGTGGGCCATCTCATCGATCTTCTCCGCACTCATCCCCAGCTCCCTGGCGAGATTGCCGGCCGCGCGGGCCGCCGCGATCTCGATGTCCGGAGCCATCGGAAGAGTCAGATCCATCTGCCGCTCGGCGGTCATCGTCATTACAAGATCCTGGGGAAACCGGGGGTCAGAAGGCGAGGAACAGAGCCGCGGCCGTCTTGATCCAGCTCGGGATGCCGCCCAGCTGGTCGAGCGCCAGCAGGGCGAAGGTGTTGGCGGCCAGCACGGCCGGCAACAGGTAGCTGGCCGACAGAACCGATTCGAGCTTGGTGGTGCGGGTGTCTGCGAAGTTGTTCATGGGTTCTCCCCTCATGTACTGGGGCGTCCCTAGAGCAACGCGACTGCCATGCGTACCGGATCAGCTCGTAACCTCCTAAGTCCTTCGGCGGGGGGAGTTTACAACAGATGTTGTCAATTCCGAGCCGGGTTGCCATTTGTCCCTTTTCGCCCCACTATTGCGAATGCGCGCTCCTGACAACTGACAACTCATTTATTGACAACTACTTACTAGTGTATGTCCCATTTCGCATCATCTGCGTCATTTAGGGACACGTCGTCCTGGCGCCGATAAAGCGTTTTGCGATTCACGCCCAGGATCTTCGCCGCGGCCGAGATGTTTCCCTTGGTGTGGGCCAAAACGCGGGCGATGTAGCGCGCTTCCAGCTCGCCCAGCGTCGGGTAATCGTCCGGCAGCTCCGCGCCGCCTGCCAGCGAAGCGGACTGGGGCAGGATCAGGTCCCCCGGATCGATCACCGGATCGACGGTCAGGGCCAGCGCTCCCTCGATCAGGTTCTCCAGCTCCCGCACGTTGCCCGGGAAGGCGTAGCGCATCACCTTCTGCAGCGCCTCCTGGGTGATGCGCACGTCCTTCAGCCCCTCCCGCTTGCCGTACTTGTCGAGGAAGAAGCGGACGAGCTTGGGGATGTCTTCTTTTCGCTCCCGCAGGGGCGGCAGGGTGATCTCCACCACCTTGAGGCGGTAGTAGAGGTCCTGGCGGAACTCCCCTTTCTCGATCATCTCCTCCAGACCGCGATGGGTGGCGAAGAGGAAGCGGACGTCGATGGGGATGCGCCGCCGGCCGCCGAGCTTCTCGATCTCCCGCTCCTGCAGCACGCGCAGGAGCTTGGCCTGCAGGGTGAGCGGGATGTCGCCGATCTCGTCGAGGAAGATCGTGCCCCCCTTGGCCAGCTCGAACTTGCCGGCCCGCGCCTCGACGCCGGTGGCCACGCCGCGCTCGATGCCGAACAGCTCCGACTCGAGCAGCGTCTCGGGCAGGGCCGCGCAGTTGATGGCCACGAACGGGCCGTCCTTGCGCGCGGAGTTGCCGTGGATGAGGCGGGCCACCATCTCCTTGCCCGTCCCCGACTCCCCTCGGATCAGCACGTTCGCCTGCGAGTCGGCCACGCGCGCCACCAGGTCGATCACCCGCTGCATCTTGGGCGAGTCGCCGATCATCAGCCGGTCGGAGTACTCGCGCAGCATGCGGGCCTTGAGGGTCCGGTTCTCGTCCTCCAGCGTCTCGCGCATCAGGTCGAGGCGGTGGAAGGTGCGGGTGTTGTCGATGGCCGCGCCGCCGATGGCCGCCAGGGAGGAGAGGAAGCGCAGGTCGTCCTCCACGAAGCTGCCGCTCTTGGCGCCGCGCTCTTCCTTCCCCCCCACGCCGAGCAGGCCGAGGATGGAGTCGCCGGCGATGAGCGGGGCGATGAGGAGGTCGCTGCCCGCGCCGCCCAGGAAGCGGGGGACGGCGATGGAAAGCGGCTCGCGGGAGGCGATGACCTGCTTGATGGGCGGCTCGGCCAGGATCGCTTTCGGGGTGGAGGGCGGCTCGACGCCAAAGGTGAAGAGGTGCTGCACGTTGAGCTTCTCGTCGAGGGAGAAGATGAAACCGACGGTGGCATCGAGGACGGAGATGGCCCGCTGCATCAGCTCTTCGAGGAGCTCCCCCTCCGGACGCAGCGTGTTGAGCGCGCGCCCGACGTCATAGAGCGCCTCCAGCTGGAGGAGCTTGCGGCGGAGCTCGAAATTGGTCTGCGGCATCAGCCTTTCATCAGCCTTTTCCCTGGGCCCTCCTGCACTCGCCGAGCAGGAAGTCGCAGTTCCACTCGCGATAGAACGGAGGATCGAGCGAGTAGATTCTGATCAGGAACGTGGCGGCCTCGTCGTAATGGCCTTGTTTCATCAATGTGCGGGCCAGGAAGTAGACGGAGCGGATGGTCGCCGGCTCGCTCTCGTTCTTCTCGACGATGGTCCGGAACGCGCGCTCCGCCTCCGCGAACTGCCGGCGCTGATAGGAGCAGACGGCCAAATCGTAGGGGGTGGTGCCGGAGCAGGTGGTGGGCGGGGCCGCGGCGGCGGGCAGGGAAAGCACGAGCAGTGCGAGAATGGCGGCGCGATGCACGACCGCAGTTTACGCAATGTCTGACCGCCCTCCTACCCTCGGCATCCTGGGCGGCGGGCGGGCGGCCTGGGCCTACGGCTCGGCCTGGCGCCGGGTGGGCTGGCCCATCACCGGCGTCTGGCTGCGCCAGGAATCCACCAGCCGCCTCCCGGAATTGCTGAAGGCCCCCCGCCGTGCGCTGCATGAGCTGTCCGCCGATCTATTGCTGGTGGCGGTGAGCGACCGCGCCATCGCCGAGGTGGTGGAGCGCATCCCCGAGACGGACGCGATCATCTTCCATGCGAGCGGCTCGCTCACCGCGTTGCGGGGCGGCTTCTCCCTCCACCCGCTCAAGTCATTGCCGCCGGTCGGTCAGCCCTCGGACCTGGAAAACACGCTGCTCGTGTTCGAAGGCAGCCGCCGCGAGACGGCGCGCCGCATCGCGCGGGATCTCGGCGCGCGGTTCGCCGAAGTAACGAAGGAGCAGAAAGCGCGCTACCACGCCGGCGCCGTCTTCGGATCCAACTACGTCGCGCTGATGCTGGACCTGGCCGAGGAACTGATCGGGATCGAGAATGTGAAGGGGGACCTCGTGGCGCTGGCCGTCTCGGCGATGGAGAACTGGCGCAAAGAGGAAGGGGCGCGCCGCTTCACCGGCCCGGCCGTCCGCGGGGACCAGGAAACGCTGGAACGTCACCTCGAGGCATTGAAAGACGACCCCGAAACTGCCGAGCTCTATCGCCTGCTGGCAGCGCGCATTGTTGCCGCCGCGAAGTAAGTGCTACCATCGAAACCCTTTCGGAGCCGCGCGGATGGTCTTCTTCAACTACGCCACGATGCAGATGGCGGCCAAGATCGTCTATTACGGTCCGGGCCTCTGCGGGAAGACCACGAATCTTCACTACATCTACGCCAAGACCTCGCCCCAGAGCCGCGGCGAAATGGTCAGCCTGGAAACCGAGACCGACCGCACTCTCTTTTTCGACCTCCTCCCCATCGACGTCGGCGTGATCGGCGGCTTCAAGACCCGCCTCCAGCTCTACACCATCCCCGGCCAGGTCTTCTACAACACCACCCGCAAGCTGGTCCTCAAGGGCGTGGACGGCATCGTCTTCGTGGCCGACTCGCAGCTGGCCATGCTCGACGCGAACGTGGAGAGCCTGAAGAACCTGCGCGAGAACCTGGCCGAGATCGGCCTCGACCTCGATGAGATCCCCCTCGTCCTCCAGCTCAACAAACGCGACCTCCCCAACCTCGCCTCGGTCGACCAGATCCTGGCCGCCATCGATCCCCAGCGGCGTTACGAGCACGTCGAGGCGGCGGCCGTCTCCGGGATGGGCGTCTTCGAGACGCTGAAGACGATCTCCAAGCTGACCCTGCGCACGCTGCGCCGCCGCATGACGGGCGAGGAGCCGGTCAAGCCGGCCGCGCCGCGCCGCGATACCGGCTCGTTCCGGGTGAAAGGCGACGACCACGCGCCGCCGCGCCCCATCACCGGGACGACGCCGGCCATCGGCTCGCTGGCCTCCCCCTCCTTCACCACGCCCGTTGCCGCGGCATCGGTCGCGACGGCGCCGCCGATCATCGATCCGATCGAGATCATCGAGGATGTCCCCGCCGCGGACGAGATCTTCGCCGACCCGACGCTGGCCAAGACCGCGGATGTCGACGCGCACATCCTCTCCGACGCGCCGGTGGCCGACTACGCGCCGCCGCTGCCGACGCTGCCGGAACCGGAGCCCGAGCCGGAACCGATCCCCGAGACGGCGCCGTTCGACGAGCTGGTGGAGCCGGAGCCCGCTCCCGAGCCGCTGCCCATGCCGGAGCCGATCCTCGCCGCCGAAGCGGAGCCGGTCCTGACGCCGGAGCCGGATGTCGACTTCAGCCAGACCGAGAAGCCGGTCAAGGCGGCCGAGGTCAAGCACGTCAAGGTGCGGTCCTCGGTGGACATCATGGCCGAGCTGGAGGCGCTGCGGAAACGCGCCACCACGCAGACCACGCCGAAGCCGAAGAAAGAAGCGGCCCCGATGCCGGAGATCATCGTGCCCCGGCCGAAGCGCGACGTGCGCAAGTCGCTGACCATGTCCATAGCTCCCGGCATCCTGCCCCAGGCCCGCTCGGTCCGGGTTGCGGTATCCTTCGAAGGACCGGGCGGCGTGCTCCAGACGCAGGAACAGGCGATCGAGCTGGGAGACACGTCGGATGTCCAGTCGGTCGCCATCGACGTGAAGCTCGAAGAAGCGTGAGGCGAGGGAGGGTGTGATGAACAAGTGGCTGCCGCTGATTCTGCTGTCCGCTGCCTGCGCCACCGCCCCGCCGCCCGCCGCCGTCCCTCCCGCCCCCGCGCCGCCGCCCCCCGCCGCCACCCATCTGGACGCGGCCGCGTTCCAGAAAGAGCTGCAGACCGCGTATGACGACATCGTCGCGCGCGAGCACCTCCCGGTGAACCCGCCGGCGGTGGACGTGGAGGCCGCCGCCTCGATGCCCATCCCTGACCAGAAGAGCGTCCGCGGCGCGATCAGCCTCTTCTCCAACGAGATGAAGGGGGACATCCAGGCGTACCTCTCCCGCTCCGCGCGCTACAAGAAGCTGATCGACAAATCGCTGGCCGAGGCCGGCCTGCCGAAAGGGCTGGCCTATCTGCCGGTGATCGAGAGCGGCTATGCGCCGACGCTCACCTCCAGCGCCGGCGCGCACGGCATCTGGCAGTTCATGTCCGAGACCGCGCGCGAGTACGGGCTGCGCGTCGACTGGTGGGTCGACGAGCGCGCCGATCCGGAGCGCTCCACACGCGCCGCGGCGAAGTATCTGAAGGATCTCTACCGCCAGTTCGACGACTGGCCGCTCACGCTGGCCGCCTACAACGCCGGCCCGGGCCGCATCCACCGCGCTCTCTCCACCAGCGGCGCCACGACGTTCTGGGAGCTCTCCGACCAGGCCGCGATCCCGAAGGAGACGCGCGGCTACGTCCCCACCTTCTACGCCGCCCTCGTCATCGCCAGCGATCCGCAGACCTACGGCTTCCGCCTCGGCGACACCGCGGATGACATCGAGGCGAAGCGCGTGGAGATCGAAGGCCCGGTGTCGCTCCGCTACGTTGCCGAAGTGGCGGATGTCGACGAGTCGCTGCTGCGCGAATTGAACCCGGCGTTGCGCCGCGGCGTGGTGCCGCCCGGACGCGCCCAAATCCGCGTGCCGGTCAAGGCCGCCGACACGGTCGCCGCGCGCGCCACCACGCTCCGCCGGGAAGACGCCGACATCAAGCTCTGCGCCTTCACCCTCCGGGAAGGCGATTCGCTCCAGCGCCTCGCCCAATCCCTCGGCACGAGCGTGGAAACCCTGCTGGCCATGAACAGCCTCGACTCGCCGCGCGCGGTCGGCGAAGGCGACTCGATCTACCTCCCCGTGCGCGCCCGCGAGCTCGGCCCGCTGCTCAGCCGCGACTCCGGCATCTACTACGCCGTGCGCAAGGGCGACACGCTCTATTCGATCGCCAAACGCCACAGCCTGACCGTGGAGGAGCTGCGCGACCTGAACGACTTCAGCTCCGCGCACAAGCTGCGGGTGGGGGAGCGGGTGCGCGTGAACGCGCCGCGGACGCTGAGCGCAGGCGGGATGTAGGCGCAAACGACGAACGATGAAGGATGAACGATGAACAAAGGCTCATCGGCGCCGTTCATCGTTCATCCTTCCTCGTTCATCGTTCCTTGAAATCTCTCCTCCCCGCTGCTAGTTTGCCCGTCCACCATGGCCGACAGCAGCGATTACAAGAAGACGCTCAACCTGCCGCAAACCACCTTCTCCATGAAGGCGAACCTTCCCCAGAACGAGCCGAAGCGGCTCGACTCCTGGCGCGAGATGGACATCTATCGCCTCATTCGTGAGAAGTCCGCCGGCCGGCCGAAGTTCGTCCTCCATGACGGCCCGCCGTACGCGAACGGCAAGATCCACATCGGTCATGCCCTGAACAAGATCCTCAAGGACGTCGTCGTGAAGTCGAAGACGATGGCCGGCTTCGACTCGCCCTACGTGCCGGGCTGGGACTGCCATGGCCTGCCCATCGAATGGAAGATCGAGGAGGAATATCGCTCACGCGGCAAATCCAAGGACGAAGTGCCGGTGAGCGAATTGCGCGCCGAATGCCGCGCCTTCGCCGCCAAATGGCTGGGCGTGCAGTGCGAGCAGTTCCAGCGGCTGGGCTGCATCGGCGATTGGATGCGGCCCTACACCACCATGGCTTTCGCCGCCGAAGCGCAGATCGCGCGCGAGCTGCACAAATTCGCGATGAACGGTCTGCTCTATCGCGGCTCGCGCCCGGTGATGTGGTCGCCGGTGGAAAAGACCGCGCTCGCCGAAGCCGAGGTGGAATATCACGAGAAATCCTCGCCCCAGATCTATGTGAAGTTCCCGCTGGTCAAAGGGCCGGCCGCATTGAACGGCG
>DASYMJ010000135.1:0-3169 GCA_036009105.1 Thermoanaerobaculia bacterium
CTCCGCGGGCGACAAGCGCAGCGCCTGCTGGTAGTACTCCCGCGCCGCGTTCAGGTCGCCGGACGCCTCGCACAGCGCACCCAGGTTGTAGCGCAGCGCGGCCGAGCTCGGGTTCGTCTTCAGCGCGCCTTCCCACAGCGCGCGCACCTCGTGCAAACGGTCGGCGTCGAGCATGGCCGCCGCCTCCTCGAACCGTGGCGCGCTGTCATCCAGCTCCACCGACTCCCGCACCTGGCGCGGCGTGATCATCTCCACCGCCTGCAGCGCGGCATACCGCGCCGCCTGCTCCAGCGCGATCTCGCGCTCCTCGGTGCCCAGTTCCTGCACGCGCGGCGACGTCCCCTCGCCCTTGACCAGGAACGAGAGCAGCCGCACCTGCGCCTCGCGGTTGATGATGTCCACGCGCGCGCGGCATACCGCGTCGACCCACAGCTGCTTGCGCTTGACCCGCTCGCCGTCGACGTCGCGCGTGCTCCCCTCGCCGCCATGCTCCGCGGACGAACAGCTGAACTGGTTCACGCCGATGTAGAGATCGGCCGGGTGCTCCCGTTTGATCCGCTTCCGCACCTCGGCGTCCGGGCGCTCGCCGATCACGTGATGCCCGTGGTTCGTCACGTCGTCGACGTGGACCATCCCGCTGCGGTTCGCGTGGTCGACGAAGATGTCGACGAAGGTGGCGACTTTGTCGCTGTCGCTCACCGCGTAGAGCACCGCGATGTGGTCCGCGCCGCCCAAGTCGTGCGCGGCCGGAACGGTGCGCATCCAGGAAACGCGCGGAGCCGCGGCGAGCGGTGCGGACGCGAGCGCAGCGAGGATCAGCAGGATGCGTCTCATCGGGACCGGGTGCCAAACATCATACGCCCGAGTAGAATCCGCCGCGCATGCGACTCAACGTGACGAGTGAGATCGGGAAGCTCAAGAGCGTCCTGGTCCACCTCCCCGGCCGCGAGATCGACGTCATGGTCCCGCCCATGATGGCCCAGCTCCTCTTCGACGACATCCTCTTCGGCCAGGTCGCGCGCGAGGAGCACCGGCGGTTCCAGCAACTGATCCGCTTCATCGCCGACGACGTGTACGACATCCAGGACCTGCTGGAAGAGGTGCTGGAGGAGGACGAAACCAAGCGCCTCATCGTCCGCGACCTGGCCCGGCGCAACGGCCTCGGCCGCCGCCTGGCCGGCGAGCTGCTCGAGCACAAGCCGGCCGCCCTGGCCGAGATCCTCATCGGCGGCATCCCCAACGAGAAGGAGACCTCCGGCGAGCTGCCGAAGTTCGACCTCTTTCCCGTTCCCAACTACTTCTTCATGCGGGACCCGCAGGTCGTCCTGGGCGACCGGGTGGTCATCTCCTCCATGGCCACCCAGGCCCGCCGCCGCGAGTCGCTCCTCTCGCGCTACGTCTTCACCTTCCACAAAGAGTTCCGCGACCGCAGCCTCTTCTGGGTCGACCTGATGAAGGACGAGCCGGAGCGGCCGATGAAGCGCAAGGGGCCGACCCTGGAAGGGGGCGACGTCCTCGTGCCGCGCCGCGACCTGCTGCTGGTGGGGGTGAGCGAGCGGACGAACCGCGCCGGCATCGAGGAGCTCGCGCGGTCGCTGAAGGAGGCGAAGGCCGGCGTCAAATCGATGATCGTGGTCGAGCTGCCGCGGGCCCGCTCCTTCATGCACCTCGACACCGTCTTCACCTTCATCAACCGGCACGAGTGCCTCATCTATCCGCCGGTCATCCTGCCGGACGGCAGCCAGGCGGCGAAGGTGACGACGGTCGATCTGACCAAGCGCGTGATCAACTACTCCGAGCAGAAGTCGCTGCTCGCCGCGCTGAAGAAGAAGGGGTTCGACCTGAAGCCGATCTACTGCGGCGGCCCGCGCGCGGTGGATCAGCAGCGCGAGCAGTGGACGGACGGCGCGAATGCCTTCGCCCTCGCGCCGGGCATCATCCTGCTCTACGAGCGCAACGTGAAGACGGCCGAGGAGCTCGACCGGCACGGCTATCACATCGTGTACGAGGACGACCTGCTTCTCGGCCGCACGGAGCTCGAGCTCTGGACGAACAAGAAATACGCGCTGCAGATCCAGGGGCACGAGCTGTCCCGCGCGCGCGGCGGGCCGCGCTGCATGACCATGCCGCTCGAGCGCGAGGACGTGTGAGCAAGAAACTGGCAGTCGTCGCATTCGGCGGCAACGCGCTGCTGCGGCCCGAGGACCGCGGCACCCAGGAGGAGCAGATCGCGCGGGCGAAGCAGGCCGCGCGATGGCTGGCGGAGATCGTCCGCCACGACTACCGCCTCATCGTCGTGCACGGCAACGGGCCGCAGGTGGGCAACATCCTCGTGCAGGCGGAGGAGGCCTCTACCAAGATCCCGCCGCAGTCGCTCGATGTTGCCGTGGCGCAGACCGAAGGGTCGATGGGGTTCATGCTCCAGCAGGCCATCCGCAACCGGCTGGAGGCGATCGGCCACGGCGGCGAGGTGGTGACCGTGCTGACCGAGGTCGAAGTCGATCCCACCGACCCGGCGTTCAAGCGGCCGACGAAGCCGATCGGCCCGTTCTTCACCCGCTATCGCGCCGAGGCGCTGGAGCGCGACCTGGGCTGGACCATGCGCGAGGATTCAGGCCGCGGTTGGCGGCACGTGGTGCCGTCGCCGCGGCCGCTGCACATCCTCAACCTCCGCACCGTGGAGCGGATGCTCGAGTCGGCGCCGGTGGTGATCGCGGCGGGCGGCGGCGGCATCCCGGTCGTGCGCGGGCGGGACGGCCAGTGGCGCGGCATCGAGGCGGTCATCGACAAAGACTTCGCCTCGGCCCTACTCGCCGCGGAGCTGAAGGCCGATCTGTACATCATCCTGACCGGCGTCGAGAAGGTGGCCATCGACTTCGGCAAGCCGACGGAGAAGGAGCTCGACCGGATGACGCTGGAGGAGGCGGAGAAGCACCTCGCCGACGGCCAGTTCCCGCCCGGCTCGATGGGACCGAAGATCGAGGCCGCCATCCAGTTCGCGCGCAAGAGCGGCCAGGACGTGCTGATCACGGACGTGGAGCATCTGCGCGACGCGCTGGAGGGGAAGGCTGGGACGCTCCTGGTGCACGACAAAATGTAGGGCCGGCTCTCAGCCGGCCCAGCTATCCTTTGACTGCGGGCCGGCTGAGAGCCGGCCCTACATTTTCAC
>DASYMJ010000136.1:0-2994 GCA_036009105.1 Thermoanaerobaculia bacterium
GGGGGGGGGGGGGGGGGGGGGGGGGGGCGGTGGCACAGGCGGTGACGAACAACACGAGGGGGAGTGAGACCTTGCGCATGTCGCGCGAGATCATATCGTTATGATGCGCCGATGGAATTCGCCGTCGATGTGCGCGGCGTGTCGCGGCGATACGGCCGGCGCTGGGCTTTGGCGGATGTGTCGTTGCGCGTGCCGGCCGGCTCGGTGGCGATGATCACCGGCGCGAACGGCTCGGGGAAGTCGACCCTGCTGCGCATCCTGGCCACGGCCATCCGGCCCGATCTGGGGACGGCGCTGGTGGGCGGCTTCGACGTGACGAAGGAGCGGGAGGATGTGCGCCGGGTGACGGCCCTGCTCAGCCACTACTCGTACTTGTACGAAGCGCTCAGCGCCCGGGAGAATCTGAATGTGGGGCCGGCTCTCAGCCGGCCCGGTATCGATGCTGGGCCGGCTGAGAGCCGGCCCTACATTTCACTCCTCCTCGAGCGCGTCGGCCTTTCCGCGAGAGCGGACGACCCGGTGGCCACGTATTCGGCCGGCATGCGCAAGCGGCTGTCCTTTGCGCGCGTGCTCGCCCAAAACGCGAGCATCGTCCTGCTCGATGAGCCTTATGGCCAGCTCGATCCGGAAGGGTTCCGCCTCGTGGATGAGGTCGTCGAGGAGCTGCGCGGGAAGGCCACCATCATCATGGCCACGCATCAGGTGGAGAGGGTGGGGAAGTTCGCCGATGTGAGAGTGGAGCTCGAGCAGGGGCGGGTCCGATGATCGCCATGCTCCGTAAGGAACTGCTGCTCCAGTGGCGAACCCGGGCCCAGTTCATGGCCGTGTTCGTCTTCGGCGCCGCCTCGCTCCTCCTGTTCTCCTTCGCCATCGGGCCGAACGCGGCCGCGCTGCGCACGTTCTCGGCCGGCTTCCTGTGGCTGGGCCTGCTGCTCTCCTCCACCCTCACCCTCTCCGAGAGCTTCCACGCGGAGATGGAGAACCGGGCCCTGGAAGGGCTGCTCCTGCTTCCCACCAGCCCGCGGGCGATCTACTACGCGAAGGCCATCGCCAACTGGCTGCAGCTGGCCGCCCTCGGTTTTGCCCTCGTGCCCGTCATGGTCGTTCTGTATGATGCCGGAGCTACGGATGTCGGCAAATTAATGCTCACCATACTGCTCGGCTCGGCCGGACTGGCAGCGCCTGGAACGCTTTACGCGGCCATGACCGCCCAGCTGCGGGCGAAACAGACTCTCCTCCCGCTGCTGTTCTTCCCTCTGATCGTCCCCGCCCTCCTCGCCTCCGTGAAAGCGACCTCGCTCGCGGTACTTGGAGATCCGATGGAACAGGGGCGATCATGGCTCACGCTTTTGCTCGCCTTCGTCGCAATTTACTGGTCGCTGTGCGGGCTTCTATTCGGCCGAGTGGTCGAAGAATGATCGTCATGCGCGAAAGATCCATCGTCCCCGGAGTGGTCCTCCTCTTCCTCGCCGCCTGGTTCGGCTTCGCGGTCGCCCTCGCCAAACACTACGGCCTCGACGTCTCCCTCGGCGTCTCCACCGGCCTGCAGGCGGCCATCGCCGCTCTGGCCGGCATCAGCGGCGCGATCTACTTCCTCCTCTCCGACAACCTCGGCCCGTCTCTGAAGGCCGCGCAGCTCCTGGTCGTCCTCGGCATCTGCTGCTTCCTGCTCGGCAGCTGGTACGGCCTCTTCGTCGCGCCGCCCGAGACCTACATGGGGCAGGTGCAGCGCATCATGTACGTCCACGTTCCCACGGCCTGGAACGCGCTGCTCGCCATCACCTTCGGCTTCGTGGCCGCGGTGGTCTTCCTCTTCCGCAGCGACTGGAAATGGGACGCGCGCCTGGAGGCCTCCATCGAGGTCGGCGTCCTGCTCTGCTTCCTCCTCTGCTGCCAGGGAGCGATCTGGGCCAAGCCGACGTGGGGCGTGTGGTGGGATTGGGACCCGCGGCTGACCACCACCGCCGTCCTCCTCTTCGCTTTCCTCGGCATCCTGGCCCTGCGGCGCTTCGTGGAGGATCCGCTGCGCCGCGCGGTGTGGTCCGCCGTGGCGACGATCATCGCCTACGTCGACGTGCCGATCGTCTACTTCTCCGTCAAGTGGTGGAACTCGCTGCACCAGCAGCAGTCCTCGCCGCAGACGGTCTCGTCACAGTTCTACCTGCCGCTGCGGATGAACGCCTTCGGCGTGCTATTCATCATGACCGGATTCATCATGCTTCGCTCGCGCATCGCGCGGGAGCGCGTCGAGCAGGAGCTCGCGCCGCCGCTGCCGGTGCAGGGCGAGATGCAGGAGGCCGTATGACCAACGGAGTGATTACCGGCGGCTGGAGCTACGTGTGGGCCGCCTATGGCCTCACCGCCGCCATGCTGCTGCTCTATGGCGCCACCCTCTTCGCCCGCCTGCGGCAGGGAGGCGCGCGATGAGCGATACGACGTCCGTCACCTTGCAGATGCGCCGCCGCACCCGCTGGTTCATGGCCGGCGCGATCCTCGTCGCCGCGACGGCGTTCGTGGTGATCGCCGCGGGCGGCATCAACAAGAACCTCGTCTACTACTGGACGCCGAGCGACCTCCACGCCGCCGGCGACAAAGCCTACGGCGCGACGATCCGCCTCGGCGGCATGGTCGCCAAGGGCTCGGTGCGCAACTACCGCGGCGCCTCCGGCCTCGAGTTCGACGTGAAGGACGCCACCGGCATCGTGCACGTGAAGTCGAGCGGGGTGCCGCCCCAGATGTTCCGCGAGAACGTCGGCGTGGTGGTGGAAGGGACCATGACCCGCGGCGGCTACTTCGAGTGCAACCGGCTGATGGTCTCCCACAGCAACGAGTACCGCGCGCCGACCAAGGGCCATCCGACGGACAAGGACGAGCTGCAGCGGCTGATGCGCTCCACGGAAGGGCTGAGCAACTCGTGAACGGCGTCCTGGGGCAGTTCCTCGTCCTCCTGTCTCTGCTCGTGGCCACCACCGGCGCGATGATCGGCTTCTACGC
>DASYMJ010000137.1:0-16513 GCA_036009105.1 Thermoanaerobaculia bacterium
GGGCAACGTCGGCTCCCGCCGCCTCGCCACCAACCACTACATGGGCCTCGGCTACTGGATCTGGGTCATCCCCCTCGGCAACGGCGAGACGTCCATCGGCATCGTCTTCGACAAGCGCCTGGTCGACCTGCACCAGAGCAAGAACCGCGGCGAGGATTTCGTGGCGTTCCTGGGCGCCATTCCCGCCCTCGCCGAACTGCTGCAGGGCGCCACGCCGCGCATGGAGGACCTCCGCTTCTACGGCCACCTGCCATACGTGGCGAAGCAGTACATGGGCAAGGGGTGGGCGCTCCTCGGCGATGCGGCGGCGTTCCTCGATCCGTACTACTCGCCCGGTCTCGACCACGCCGCGTTCACCGCCGAGGCGACGGCGATGATCATCGGCAAAGATGCGCTGGGGGAGGATGTGACGCCGCTCATCGAGGAGCACAACGTCACGTTCGTCCGCTCCTACGACCGCTTCTTCCGCGCCGCGTACAAGGACAAGTACTACTACATGGGAGAGGCCGACCTGCTCGCCGCGTCGTTCCTCCTCGACACCGCGCACTACTACCTCTTCGTGGTCATCCCCGCCTACCGCTTCCTGAAGCGCTTCTTCTGGATGCCGGTGCTGGGGCCGAAGCCGGCGTTCCTCAGCTATCACCTCATGCGCTTCTACAACGGGCGGTTCGTCGCGCTGGCTGCGGCGCGGCGGAGCGCGGGCGAGGGGGGGGCGCGCAATCATGGGCGGCGCATCAAGGCCTACTTCAACCTGAACTTCGCGCCGGTGCACATGCTCGGGCGCGCGACGCTGCTGTGGCTGGCGGCGGAGCTGGATGGCGTGCGGCTCCTGTTCAAGCGCCGCCGGGTGGAGGATCCGGCCGGGATGCCGGCTACAGCGTCGCCAAAACCGCGCGTTTGACCTTGCCGCGCTCGTCGACCGGAATCGCTTCGATCAGCTTCACGATGCGCGGCACTTTGTGCGGCGAGAGCCGCGCCCGGCAGAACTCGCGGACCTGCTCGCGCGTGACGTCCGGGCTGGCCACGATCGCGGCGGCCACCACCTCGCCGCGCGCGCCGGCCGGCTCGCCGTAGACCTTCGCCTGGCGCACCCCTTCCAGCTGCAGGATCACCGCCTCCACCTCGCGGGGGTTCACCTTCTTGCCGGCGGTGTTGATCAGGTCGCCCACCCGACCGGTCAGGACCACTTCGCCGTCCGCGAGCTCCACCAGATCATCGGTGAGGAACGTGCCGCTCTCGAACGGCTTGAACGTGCTCGCGTCATGCAGGTAGCCGAGAGCGACCGAGCCGCCGCGGACGCCGAGCCTTTGCGTCTTCGGATCCAGCGAGAGCTCCACGCCTTCCATCGCCGCGCCGGCCGTGCCGCGCTCGACGGCCGCGCCGGCGCGGTCGTACGTGATGCCGCCGCATTCGCTGCAGCCATAGAAGGTGTGGATGGGGAGGCCGAAGCGCTCGCGGAAGCGCCGCGAGGTCTGGGCCGGCAGCGGCGCGCCGGCGGAGAGGAACGTGCGGACGGTATGGAAGTCGCCCTTCGCGGCGATGGTCAGGTGCTCGAACACCATCGGGATGGCCGGCACCACGGTGCAGCGCTCGCGGTTGGCCAGATCGAGCAGCGACTGGGGCAGGTAGTCGTTGGAGACGACCACCGCCGTGCCCTGCATCAGCAGCGGCGTGACGAGGTTGGAGAAGCCGTAGGAGTGGGACATCGGGATCGCGCCGAGGTTGCGGTCCTGGGGGCGGATGTCCATGGTGGAGCAGATGTTGGTGCAGTCGGCGGCGAGGTTCGCCTCGCTGGTGACGATGCCTTTCGGCGTGCCGGTGGAGCCGGAGGTCAGCTTGATGAGGCGCGCTTCTTTCGGCAGGACCGGTTGCGACTGCACGGCGCGCGTGGAGATGCCGCCGCGGTAGAGGAACCCTTTGATCGCGAAGTGGGAAAGGATGGCGCCGACCTCCGTGCTCGGCGCGTCGCGGTCGATGGGGACGGCGATGAGGCGCAGCATCAGCACGGCCAGGAAGGCGGCCACGAAGTCGACGGAGTTGGGGAGCTGGATGGCCACCAGCTCGCCCGCGGCCAGGCCGGCGCCCGCGAGCTGCGCCGCCAGCTCCTCGGCGCGCACCCGCAGCGCGGCCCGGGTGGTGACATGGCCGCTGTCGGCGTCGATGAGGGCGGGGAAATCCGGGCCCGCGCTGGCGAGATCGAGGAAACGTTGCAGCATCCGAGCTCGGTGAGAATAACATGCGCCGGCACGGTGTCATTCTGTGGTTGCCGGTTGTCAGTTATCGGTTATCAGTAAGACCGACAGACGGGACTACTGACAACCGACAACTGATAACTGACAACTCTACTCATGCACGACATCATCATCATCGGAGGCGGCCCGGCCGGCTCCACCGCCGCCACTCTCCTCGCCCGGGAGGGCTATAAGGTCGTGCTCCTGGAGCGGGAGCGCTTTCCCCGCTTCCAGATCGGCGAGTCGCTCCTCCCGTACAACAACGACCTCTTCGACCGTCTCGGCGTGAAGGACCAGCTCCTCGCCGGCGACTTTCATCCCAAGTACGGGGCCGACTTTCTCACCGGCGACGGGAAGGTCAGCTACACCTTCCGCTTCGACCGCAACCTGCCGGAGGCGCAGTACCAGCGCTCCTTTCAGGTCAAGCGCGCGGAGTTCGACCACCTGCTGCTGCGCAACGCGGCGGCGAGCGGAGTCGAGGTGCACGAGCAGACCCAGGTCACGGCCGTGGAGCTCGGCGATCCGGAGCGGGCGGTGGTGCGGACCGCGGATGGGCGGGAGCTCACGGCCCGCTTCGTCGTCGACGCGTCGGGCCACGGCGCGGTCCTCGGCAGCAAGCTCGGCGAGAACCGCGCGCCCATCGACGAGCTGCAGAAGATCGCCATCTTCGCCCACTACCGCAACGTGCCGCGGGCGGAGGGGAAGAACGCCGGCAACACCGTGATCGTCGTCTTGCGCGACGCGTGGTTCTGGCTCATCCCGGTCAGTGAAGAGGAGATGAGCGTGGGGCTGGTGGTCAACCGCGAGCACGTCGGCTCCTGCGGTTTGAAGCCGGAGGAGCTGCTGGCGCGGACCATCGCCGATACGCCGTGGGTCGCGGAGCGGATGAAAGCGGCCGAGCGGATCTCGCAGGTCTACGCCCGGAAGGATTTTTCGTACGCCATGCGAAAGATGGTAGGCCCGAACTTCGCCCTCGCCGGCGACGCGGCCGGCTTCCTCGACCCCATCTTCTCCACCGGCGTCTTCATGGCCATGAAGTCGGCGTCGATCGTGGCCGATGCCGTGACCCTGCGCCTCCGCGGCGGGTCGATGCGCGCCCTGAAACGCTACGAGCGCGACATGAGCGGCGCGCTGCGGAAGTACTTCATCTTCATCCGCCACTTCTATCGCCGCGAGTTCCTGGAAGTGTTCATGCAGCCGAAGCCGAACTACGGTTTGCTGCAGGCCATCATCGGCGTCCTGGCCGGCGATATCTTCGCCAAACGCGGCAACCGGCTCAAGCTCCTCTTCTTTTTCCTGCTCGTCCGAATCCAGAAGCGCCGGCCGGTGATCGCGCCGCGCATCGAGTGGGACTCGCTTCCCGCCGCCGCTTCTGTGTAAAAATGCGCCCGGCCCCTCCTATGAACGACCTCAAACGAAAGCTGAAAGAGCTGCTCATCGAGCGGCTGAAGTTCGAAGACATGAGCCCGGACGACATTCCGGATGACCAGCCGCTCTTCGCCGGCGGCCTGGGCCTCGACTCCATCGACGCCCTGGAGATCGTGGTGATGCTGGAGAGCGAGTTCGGCATCAAGGTGAAGAACGAGAGCTCGGCCCGCAGCCACTTCCGCTCCGTCGCATCGCTGGCCGAGTTCGTCGGCGAGAAGCTGGCGGAACAGCCGCAGGCGTAGGAGGCAGTGATCGGTTGTCGGTTATCAGTTGTCGGTAGGCCGAGGCGACACCGCACAGACAATCGATAACTGACCACCGACAACCATGTGGTTAGCATCGCTACCCCACCAAATCCCCTTCCGCGCGGCCAGCGCCGTCACCGGTCAGGACGAGACGACCATCGAAGGGAACTTCCTGGTCACGGCCAACGATCCGCTGCCGTTCGAGATCATGATCGTGGAGGCGATGGCGCAGTTCGCGGGTGGGCTGGCGTTCCATGACAGCAAAGGCCACGGGTTCCTCAGCGGCGTCGACGGCTGCGAGGTAGTGCGGCCGGTGGTGGCGGGCGAGATCGTTCATGTAACGGTGAAGATGGAGGCGGCGTTCGGCGGCATCTTCCGCTTCACCGGCAGCGGCGCGGTGGATGGAGTAGAAGTGGTGCGGGGGAGGTTCTACCTCTCCGAGCCGCCCACCGCATGAGGAAGCCCGACCTCTCCACGCGCATTGCCGTCACCGGCGCCGGGATCATCTGCTCCATCGGGCGCAACAAGTCCGAGGTGTGGCAGTCCATTCGCGAGTCGCGGGCGGGCATCGGCGAGCTGACCCGCTTTCCGGGCGAGACGTTCCCTACCACCCTCGCCGCCGAAGTCGGCGACGTCTCCTCGCTTCCCGTTTCGAAGCGCGAAGCGCGGCGCCTTTCCCGCACCGATCGCCTCGCCGTGATCGCGGCGGCCGAGGCGCTCGATCAGGCTGGGAGCGTGCCTTTGGAGCGGGCCATCGTTTCCACCGGCACCTCCACCGGCGGCCTGCTGGAAGGGGAGGACTACTACTTTCGCCGCCTCGTGCGGGGACGCCGCCGCGCGCCGGCCTCGCGCGTGTTGCAGCAGCCCACGTCGGGACCATCGGATGCCGTTGCGCGCGTCTTCAACCTGGGAGGCGGCGTGGTCTCCAACGCCACGGCCTGCGCCTCGGCCGGAGCGGCGATCGGGATGGCCGCCGACTACCTCCGTTCCCATCATGCGGATGTAGCCCTCGCGGGCGGCTCCGATGCCCTCTGCCGCCTCACCTACAGCGGTTTCAACGTTCTCCAGGCGGTAGACCCGGAGCCCTGCTCGCCCTTCGGCGCCGAGCGCAAAGGCATCACCCTTGGCGAAGGGGCGGCGTACCTGGTGCTGGAGCGCTGGGACGATGCGGTCGCGCGCGGCGCGACGATCCTGGCCGAGCTTTGCGGCTACGGCGCATCGTGCGACGCGCATCATCCGACCGCGCCGTCCGAGGATGGGCGGGGGGCGGAGGCGGCGATGCGGCGGGCCATGTCCGAAGGCGCGTTGGGGGGAGACGAGGTCGATTACGTGAACGCGCACGGCACCGGCACCCTGCTGAACGACTCCGCCGAAACGCGGGCCATCATCGCCGCGGTGGGCACGGACACGCCGGTCTCCTCCACCAAGTCGTACTTCGGGCACACCCTCGGCGCCTCGGGCGCGGTGGAGGCGGTGATCAGCGTCCTGGCCCTGCAGGACCAGCTCGCGCCGCCCACGTTGCGCCTGAATCAAAACGCCGAAGACTGCACGCTGGACTACATCCCGCACACCCCGCGGCCGCTGGCGATGACCAACGTTCTGTCCAACACCTTCGGCTTCGGCGGCAGCAACGTCTCGCTGCTGTTCCGGCGCGCGTAGAGGCGCTTCTGGTATACCTCGGCACATGAAAAGGACGCCATCGATTGCCGAGGCTTGGCCAACCAACGCTCCGGCCCGTGGCCGGATCCCGGTGACCGGCATCGGAGTGATCGCTCCCGGCGCGATCGGTATCGATGCGTTCCGGGCCTTGCTCGCCTCCGGCGAATCCGCGGTCGGCGAGATCGATCGCTTCGACACCGCCGGCCTCGGCGCACACAAGGCGGCGCTGGTCCGCGACTTCAAGGCGAAGGACTTCATCGCGCCGATGAAGTTGCGGCGGATGAATACGCTCTCCCGCTACGCGGTCGCCGCCGCGAAGCTCGCGCTGGACGACGCGGCCACGCCGCTGCCGATGGAAACCGGCGTCGCCCTCGGCACGGCATTCGGTCCCGTGCAGACGTCGGTCGACTACATGCAGGAGTACGTGGAGAAAGGGGCCGCGCTCGCGCCGCCGCAGCTGTTCGCGGAGTCGGTGGCGAATGCGCCGGGCAGCCACATTGCCATCGAGCACGGCTTCCGCGGCTTCAACCTGACGGTGACGCAGCGCGAGTCGTCGGCGCTCGCTGCCGCGATGTACGCCGCATCGCAGCTGATCAAAGGGAGCGCGCGCGCCGCGCTCATCGGGGGCGTCGAGGAGGTGAACGAGATGATCTTCAGCGTCCTCGACCGCCTCGGATCGCTCGCGCACAACGGCTGCGGCCCCCGCCCCTTCGACCGCAACCGCAGCGGCATGCTCATCGGCGAAGGGGCCGCCGCGCTCATCCTGCAACCGGGCGAGCAGGCGAAGTACGGCTACCTCTCCGGCTTCGGCATCGCCCGCGACACCACGGCTTCCATCTCCGACTGGGGCTCCGATCCCGCGGCCGTCGTCACCGCCATGCGCGCTGCCATTCAGGACGCGGAGCTTGGCGTCGCGGACATCGACGCGATCTACGCCTCGGCGAACGCGACGCGCAAGGCGGACGCGCTGGAGGCCCGCGCCATCGAACAGCTTTTCGATCAGCGGCCGGTGGTGGCGACGAAAGGCTGCTTCGGCGAATACGCCGCGGGCGGCGCGCTGCAACTGACCGCCGCGCTGCTGGCGATCGCCGACCAGACGCTGCACGGCTCGTGCGGCTTCGAAGCGGCGGATGACGGCGTGCGCATCGACATCGTGCGCGCCACGCGGCGCGCGGAGCTGCGGCACATCCTGGTCAACTCCATCTCCGCGGGCGGCGGCATCGTCTGCGCGGTCATCTCGCGGGAGGCGGCATGAAGGTGCTGGCCATCATTCCGGCGCTCAACGCGGAGCGGACGCTCCCGCCGGTCATCGACGGCGTGCGCGCGCAGCTGCCGGACGTGCTCGTCATCGACGACGGCTCGCGCGACCACACCGGCGAGGTCGCGCGCGATCACGGCGCGATCGTGGTGCGCCACGAGGTCAACCGCGGCAAAGGCGGGGCGCTGAAGACCGGCTTCGCCTACGCGCTCGAGCACGGCTACGACGGCGTCATCACTCTCGATGCGGACGGCCAGCATCTGCCGGCCGAGATCCCCAAGTTCCTGGCCGCGGCCGCGGAAGGGAACGACCTGGTCATCGGCGGCCGGGCCCATCTCTTCCACCACATGCTGCCCCGCCGCCGCATGGCGAACCGCTTCTCCGCCTGGTGCATCGGCAAATGCTCCGGCGCGATGGTCACCGACTCGCAGAGCGGCTTCCGCTTCTATTCCGCCAACCTCCTGCGCAACATGAAGCTGCGCACGGACGGCTTCGACATGGAGAGCGAGGTGATCGTCCGCGCCGGCCGCAAGCGCTTCCGCCTGCTCACCATCCCCATCGAGCTCGGCTTCGTGGACGGTTTGTCGACCAGCCACTACAAGCCGCTGCACGACACGTTGCGCATTGCGTGGACCGTGTTCCGAGCGCGATTGTTTTGGTAGGGAGGGCGGGGACGGTGAAAGATGAAAGATGAAAGATGAACATTGGTGTGCAACGGCCTTTGTTCATCGTTCATCTTTCCTCGTTCATCTTTCACTCCAGCTCCCCCCAATCCATCGTTGTCGGGACATTCGACTTGGCGAACAGATTGGCCAGCATCTCGCTCGGCGTGTAGATGCGGGTGTCGCCGAACTCGCTGGCGCGGCGGTTCTTCATGGTGAAGAGGGCGCGCTGGGACACGTAGTCGAAGTTCGCGTAGTAGTCGTCGTTCTTCTTCTGCTCGAACATCGCCTTCAGCACGTTGAGCTGATTGGTGAGCGGGTCGCCGGTGTCGGAGAGCGAGCGTTGCGTCTTGACCGAGGAGGCGGCGGCGCGGCGGGGCGGCTCGAGGCCGATGGCGGTGAGGCGGAGGTCATCCAGCTCCTTGGCCACGCGGTCCACCTTCTGCGGCTTCTTCTCCTGGCGTAGCAGGAGGGCGGGCATCTTGTTGCAGTTGGCGCGGTGGATGGCGTCGCTGCGGGTGATCCAGCCGAGGTTCGTGACGCCGCAGCGGGCCGAGACGTTGCTGGTCAGGTTGTCGATGAACGGCTTCACGGCGGTGTTGAACGAATCCTCCACGCCGTTGAAGAGATTGAGCACGTAGTGCACCCGGAACTCGTCGATGGTCTGCTGCACGGTGCGGGTGATGGGATGGTCGCCCAGGTTGTGGGCGAGGTCCTGGCCGAAGGCGTCGAGGTTCTGCACCGAGGAGTCGTAGACGTCCTCCACGCTGTCGATCAGCTCGTTGATCAGGCGCCAGAAATCGAGGCGGCCGCCGATGGTCTCGAAGAACGGCGACTCCTTGCTGAAGATCAGGCGCAGCTTGCGGAAGAGGATCGCCTTCACGATGTCCGAGGCGGCGAGCGTGGCGCTGGGGAGGTGGGGCGTGAAGATGAGGATGCCGGAGTTGGAGAAAGGGAGGAAGTCGATCACGTTCGCGTCGAGGCCGGCGCGCATGTCGAGGATCACGTAGTCGGCGTTGAGCGAGTTGATGGCGGCGATCAGCTTCGCCTTGTGACCGGCGCCGAAGTTCGTGATCTCGTCGATGAGGTGCATGGGGCCGGCCACGAAGCCGAAGTTGCGGTAGCGGTGCTCGGGATCGAGGCGGTCATCGAGGCCGGTGACGCAGCCGTTCAGCGGCTCGCCGCGGCGGAAGAAGTGATAGAGGTCCTTGCCGATGGGGACGTCGATGGCGTTGCGGATGGCCGAGGTGCCGGTGTCGAGATCGACCAGCACGGTGCGGCCGTGGCGGGCCAGGGCGAGGGAGAAATTGATGGCGAAGGTCGTCTTGCCGACGCCCCCTTTGCCGGACGAGATCGGGATGATGCGTTTGATGGCCATGCCAGCGATCCGCGGTCGGCAGTGGGCGATCAGGAGAGGCGCGTGCTTCGGCCGCCGGCCGCTGATTGCCGATCGCTGATCGCTGGTCGCCGAGTTTAGCTGAAACGAATCGCGGGCGTGGCGACACTACGACGGCATGCAAGCGAACAGAATGCTCCGTTTGGTTGGGATAGAATCCGTCGAATCGATGCAGATCGCGCTCTTCCGGAAGTTCAGCCTCTTCGCCGAGCTCGACGACCGCGAGCTGCTGCAGATCGCGAACGTCGCGAAGTCGCGCCGCTATGCGAAGGACGACGTGGTCTTCCACGCGGACGAGAGCGGCGACGTCTTCTGCCTGATCCGGGAAGGGGAAGTGAAGGTCACCATGATCTCGCCGGAAGGGAAGGAGATCATCCTCTCCATGCTCGGTCCAGGCGATTTCTTCGGCGAGATGTCGCTGCTCGATGACGAGCCGCGGTCGGCCACGGTGATCGCCACCGAGCCGCTGGAAGTGGTGACCATCTGGCGCAGCGACTTCCTCTCCCTGCTCTCCGAGAATTTCGCGCTGACGAAGAAGGTGCTGGCCGAGCTCTCGCGCCGTCTGCGCACGGCCTCGAACCGCATCGAGTCACTGGCCACCATGGACGTCTACGGCCGTCTGGCCCGCTTCTTCCTCGACCTGGCGCGGGAAGGCGGCAAGGTTCTGGACAACGGCTACGTCGCCGTCACCCGCCCCACCCACCAGTCGATCGCCAACATGATCGGCACCTCCCGCGAGACCGTCTCCCGCCTCATCCACGACCTGATGAAGCAGGGGCTGTTGCTCTCGGAGGGGAAGACGATTTACCTGAGGAAGACGGCGATTGATCAGTTTCGTGCGGAAGTCTGAGTGAGGCGGGGAATTGAAAATTGAAAATTGAAAACGAGCGAGGGTCGCCGCACAACCTTCTTTTTCAATTTTCAATTTTCAATTCGCACCAGGCGAATGCTGACCATCCCCAACCTCCTCACCCTCCTCCGCCTGCTCCTGGTGCCCTGTTTTCTCACAGCTTCCATGCGGGGGCACTTCGTGGCGGCGTTCGTGTTGTTTGTGAGTGCGGCGGTCACTGACGTGCTGGATGGGATGATCGCGCGGCGGCTCAATCAGCGGTCGCGGCTGGGGGCGATTCTCGATCCGGCGGCGGACAAGACCATGATGGTCTGCGGGTACCTCTACTACACCTTCGGCGGGCGGGTGACGCTGCGGTTGCCGGGGTGGCTCACCTTCGTCGTCTTCATCCGCGACTTCATGATCATCCTGTTCGCGTACCTGCTGTACACGCGGGTGCAGGTGAAGCGGTTTCCGCCCTCCCTGGCGGGGAAGCTCTCCACGGTGACCCAGGCCGCGACGCTGGCGTGTACCATCGCCGTCAACGCGTTCGGGCCGCGGCTGGGGCAGCTGGCCGAGATCCTCTTCCGCGTGGCGCTGGTCATCACCCTTTTTTCCGGGTGGGACTACCTGCGGCGGGGGGAGAAGTTGCTCGACGACGGGCTGGCCGCGCAGGGCGCTTGACCGGCCGGGGGCCGATGCTACAATCCGCCTCCCTCGCCGGGAAATTCATCCCGCGGAGGATTGGTTCACACGGGCTCCGATTGCCTCCATAGCTCAATTGGTAGAGCAGCAGACTCTTAATCTGTTGGTTCCAGGTTCGAGTCCTGGTGGGGGCACCAAACCAGCACACCAAGCAGGGGTCAGAGGCCGGCGGTCAGATTGCGCTATGCTGACCGGCGACCTCTGACCCCTGACTACATTTCTGCGAAAGTGGCGGAATTGGCAGACGCGCTGGACTTAGGATCCAGTGGCCTCAGCGCCGTGCGGGTTCGAGTCCCGCCTTTCGCACCATTCCACCAAAATCCAGCGAAGAGAGCCTGCATGCTGCTGAACTTCACCGATATCTCTCCCGTCAAAAAGTCCGTCGAAGTCGAGATCCCGGCCGACCTGATCTCCCACGAGGCGCAGCGCGTCACCAGCGAGTTCAGCCGGCAGGCGAAGATCGACGGCTTCCGTCCCGGCAAAGTCCCCCCCAGCGTGGTGCGCAACCGGTTCGCCAAGGACATTCAGGAAGAGGTGATGAACCGCCTCCTGCCGCGCACCTTCCACGAAGCGATCCAGGACCGCGGCCTCGAGCCGGTGGGCGATCCGCATCTGGAGCACATCGATCCGTTCATCGAAGGAGCGCCGGTCAAGTACAAGGCGGAGTTCGAGGTCAAGCCGCGGATCGAGCTCGGCGAGTACCGCGGCCTCGACCTGGAAGAGCCGAAGATCGACGTCACCACGACCGACATCGAGGCGATGGTGGAGCGGCTGCGCGAGCAGGCCAGCAGCTATCGCCTGGAGACCGAGCGCGGCGCCGAGGACGGCGACTTCGCCGTCATCGAGATCGCCTCCAGCGCGGAAGGGATGGAGCCGAAGACCGACTCCGGCCATTTCCGGCTGGGGGAAGAGAGCCCGCTCCCCGAACTGCACGAGGCGTTGCGCGGCAGGAAGCCGGGCGAGATGGTCGTGGTGGAGAAGGAGTACGGCGAAGACGCGAACAACGAAGAGTTCCGCGGCAAGACGGTCCGGCACGAGGTGACGCTCAAAGAGATCCGGGTGCAGGAGAAGCCGGAAGTGAGCGACGACTTCGCGCGCAGCGTCGGTCCGGGCTGGGAGTCGGCGGACCAGATGCGGGAGGCGATCGAGGCGGACATCCGCCGCCACCGGGAGAGCGAGGCGCTGCGCCACAAGCGCAACCAGGTCGGCGAGCAGCTGCTGCAGCGCCACGAATTCGAAGTCCCGGAGGCGCTCGTCGACGACGAGCTCGGCAAGTCGCTGCAGAACTACGCCCGTTTTCTTGCCTCGCAGGGGGTGGAGATCGAGAAGGCGGAGATCGACTGGCGGAAGGTGGGCGAAGAGTTCCGCCCCGAGGCCGTCAAGCGCGTCAAGCGCGGGCTGATCCTGGAGCAGGTGGCGAAGAAGGAAGGGATCCAGGTGAGCGACGTGGAGGTCGACGCCGAGATCCGCCGCGCCGCAAACGAGCAGAACCGCGACTTCGCCGACGTGAAGCACCGCCTCCGCCACGACGGCGGCTACGAGGCGCTCCGCGCATCGCTGGCCCAGGAGAAGGCGCTGGAGCTGGTGCTGCGCGAGGCGCGGGTGCGATAGGAGCAGTTGTCGGTTGTCGGTTTTCAGTAGGGGACGCTACCGACAACTGATAACCGGCAACTGCTCGTGGCCGCCCTGACCAAATGGGCGGTAGCGCGGCACGTTACGCCCTGTATCCTGCACCTTACGCGGTGGTGCCCACGGAGCAGCCTCACGTCCCGGATGGGCTATGCCAACCAGCGCACCGGCCCGTGGCCGGATAGGAGACTCGAAAACATGGTTCTGATTCCGATGGTGGTCGAGCAGACGAGCCGGGGCGAGCGCGCCTACGACATCTACTCCCGCCTGCTCAAAGACAACGTCATCTTCCTCGGGCAGCCGATCGATGACACCGTCTCCAACCTGATCATCGCCCAGATGCTCTTCCTCGAGGCCGAGAACCCGGAGAAGGACATCTCGATCTACATCAACTCCCCGGGCGGCTCCATCACGGCCGGCCTCGCCATTTACGACACCATGCTCTACGTCAAGCCGAACATCGCCACCATCTGCCTGGGGCAGGCGGCTTCGATGGCGGCGGTGCTCCTCGCGGCGGGGACGAAGGGGAAGCGCTACGCGCTGCCGAACTCGCGGGTGCTCATCCATCAGCCGCTCATGCATGGGCTCGGCGGGCAGGCCTCGGAGATCGACATCCATGCCCGCGACATCATGCGCATGAAGACGCGGATGAGCCAGATCCTGGCCGATCACACCGGCCAGCCGTTCGAGAAAGTGGACAAGGACACCGACCGCGATTACATCCTGCAGGCGCAGGAGGCGGTGGATTACGGTCTTGTGGATCAGGTCATCACGAAGCGCGACTAGCGCGGCGGCTCCACCGGCCGTAGGAATGGGCAACTTGCCGCGCGAGTTGACTTGAGCGAGAATTTACCGACCCAAGGAAGGGACCCAATCAGTCATGTCGAAGAAGGGGAACAGCGGCGACGTTCTGCGTTGTAGCTTCTGCAACAAGAGTCAGCGCGACGTCAAGAAGTTGATCGCCGGTCCCACGGTCTACATCTGCGACGAGTGCGTGGACATCTGTCTCGACATCATCGCCGAGGACCGCAAGGACGAGCCCGGGACCCTGGAAGGTTCGGGGCAGCTTCCGAAGCCGAAAGAGATCAAAGAGTTCCTCGACCTCTATGTCATCGGCCAGGAGCGGGCGAAGAAGAAGCTCGCGGTGGCGGTGTACAACCACTACAAGCGCATCGACTACCACCAGCGGAACTCGCGGCAGGACGTAGAGCTGCAGAAGTCGAACATCCTGCTCATCGGCCCCACCGGCACCGGCAAGACGCTGCTGGCGCAGACCCTGGCCCGGATGCTCAGCGTGCCGTTCACCATCGTCGATGCCACCACCCTCACCGAGGCGGGCTACGTCGGCGAAGACGTCGAGAACATCATCCTCAAGCTCTACCAGGCGGCGGGGAACGACAAAGAGAAGACCCAGCGCGGCATCGTCTACATCGACGAGGTCGACAAGATCTGCCGCAAGGGCGACAACCCGTCCATCACCCGGGACGTCTCCGGCGAGGGCGTGCAGCAGGCGCTGCTGAAGATCCTGGAAGGGACGGTGGCCAACGTTCCGCCGCAGGGCGGGCGGAAGCATCCGCACCAGGAGTTCATCCAGATCGACACCACGAACATCCTCTTCATCTGCGGCGGCGCGTTCGTCGGGCTGGACGGGGTGATCGAGCGGCGCCTCTCGCAGACCTCGATGGGCTTCGGGGCCAAGATCGCCTCCAAGAAAGAGCGCAAGACGGGCGAGCTGCTCTCGCAGGTGCACCCGGAGGACCTCATCAAGTTCGGGCTCATCCCGGAGTTCGTCGGCCGCCTGCCGGTGGTGGCGACGCTCGGTGAGCTCGACCGCGGCGCGCTGATCGAGATCCTGCGCGAGCCGAAGAACTCCCTGGTGCGGCAGTACCAGACCATCATGGGCTTCGAGAACGTGACGCTCAAGTTCACGGACGACGCGCTGGAGGCCATCGCCGAGGAGGCGCTCAAGCGCAACGTCGGGGCCCGCGGCCTGAAGATCATCATCGAAGAGCTGATGCTGGAGATCATGTACACCATCCCCTCCCAGGACGCGATCAGCGAGTGCGTGATCACGCGCGAAGTGGTCGACAACCGCGCCCAGCCGATCACGCTGTACAGGAAAGCGGGCTGAGGCACGCTCTCACCTTCGGAAGTCACGACGCTCGCGGAGTCATTCGCGGGCGTTTCTTTTTGGGGAGAGTTACTGGTTGATGGTTGCTGGTTACTTGCGCCTCGGCGTCTCTGCCAGCAACCAGTAACTGCCCTTCGGAAGGTTTCGCGGGCGTTTTTCGTTGGAGGACCACGCAGCTGAATCGAGCGGAAAACAGCGCCGAGCCTTGGGCAACCAGCGTGGCGGGCCGTGCCCGCGCTACACTGAATCCAGCCAAACGGGCGATGCAGCCTGCCCTTACGATCAGGTAAAACAGAACCCTATGTCGAATCACGACCCGAAAATCCAGACGCTCCCGCTCGTCCCCCTCCGCGACATGGTCGTTTTTCCCTCCATGATGGCGCCGTTCGTCGTCGGGCGGAAGGCCTCCATCCTGGCCCTGGAGGCGACCCTTTCCACCTCCGAGAAGCGCATCTTCCTGGCCACCCAGCGCGACCCGAAGATCGACGATCCCTCCATGGACGAGATCTACCACACCGGCGTCGTCGCCACCGTGGTGCAGAACCTCAAGCTCCCGAACCAGAACGTGAAGGTGATGGTCGAGGGCCTTACGCGCGCTGAGATCGTCGGCTCGGCCGACGCCAGCGGCTACGTCACCGTCGACGTGCGGGAGATCGACACCCGGTATCCGCTGACCCCCGAGGTCTCCCAGTACATGGGGAAGCTGGTGGAGATCTTCGAGCAGTACGCGAAGATGTCGCACCACCTCGCCTTCGAAGGCGTCATGTCGACGCTGAAGCTCGACGAGCCGGACAAGTTCGCCGACACCCTCGCCTCGCACCTGCTCATCACCACCGCGGAGAAGCAGCAGCTGCTGGAGACGCCCTCTCCTTACGAGCGGCTGCAGAAGCTGCAGGACTTCCTGGAGATCGAGATCGAGAAGATCAACATCGACAAGCGGATCAACTCCAAGGTCAAGAAGCAGATGGAGCGGGCGCAGAAGGAGTACTACCTCAACGAGAAGATCAAGGCCATCCATCACGAGCTCGGCCGCAAGGACGACCGCTCGGACGAGATCGAGGAGCTCCGCCAGAAGATCGAAGAGGCGGGGATGCCGAAGGAGACGAAGGAGAAGGCCATCCAGGAGCTCAAGCGCCTGGAGGCGATGCCGGGCGTCTCGGCCGAGGCCACCGTCTCGCGCAACTATATCGAGTGGCTCGTCTCCGTCCCCTGGAAGAAGGCTTCCAAGGAGATCAAGGACATCGAGCTCGCCGAGCAGATCCTCAACGAGGACCACTACGGCCTGGAGAAGATCAAGGAGCGCATCCTGGAGTTCCTCGCGGTGCGCCAGCTGCTCAAGCAGCCGAAGGGGACCATCCTCTGTTTCGTCGGCCCTCCGGGCGTCGGCAAGACGTCGCTGGCCAAGTCGATTGCCCGGGCCACGGGGCGCAAGTTCGTGCGCCTCTCGTTGGGCGGCGTGCGCGACGAGGCGGAGATCCGCGGCCATCGCCGCACCTACATCGGCGCCTTCCCCGGCCAGATCATCCAGCGGATGAAGAAGGCCGGCACCATCAACCCGGTGTTCCTCCTCGACGAGGTGGACAAGATGTCGATGGACTTCCGCGGCGATCCGTCCGCGGCGCTGCTGGAAGTGCTCGACCCGGAACAGAACAACGCCTTCACCGATCACTACCTCGACGTCGAGTACGACCTCTCCAAGGTGATGTTCATCGCCACGGCGAACGTGACGCACACCATCCCGGCGCCGCTGAAGGACCGGATGGAGATCATCACGCTCTCCGGCTACACCCATCTGGAGAAGCTGGCCATCGGGCGGCAGTTCCTCGTGCCGAAGCAGAAGCAGGAGCAGGGCCTGGAGGAGACGAAGATCGAGTTCCTCGACTCGGCGGTGGAAGAGCTGATCGACTCCTACACCCGCGAGGCCGGCGTGCGCGGGCTGGAGCGCGAGGTCGGCGCCGTGCTGCGCAAGATCGCGCGGAAGGTGCTCGTCGCCGGCGCCGATTTCCAGACCACCATCGACAAGCCGAAGGTGCGCGAGCTGCTGGGCAAAGCGAAGTACCGCTCGCAGCAGATCCATGACAAGGCGGAGATCGGCCTCGCCACCGGCCTGGCCTGGACGGAAGTGGGCGGCGAGATTCTCTCCACCGAAGTCGCGCTCTCCCGCGGTAAGGGAACGCTGACGCTGACCGGCAAGCTGGGCGACGTGATGCAGGAGTCGGCGCGCGCGGCGCTGTCGTACGTCCGCTCACGCGCGGAGCTCTTCGGCCTCGATCCCGACTTCCACTCCTTGCTCGACATCCACATCCACGTGCCGGAAGGCGCGATCCCGAAGGACGGTCC
>DASYMJ010000138.1:0-22708 GCA_036009105.1 Thermoanaerobaculia bacterium
CACCTGGCCCAGGTGCTCGCGGTTCCAGGCGATGAGATCCGCGTCGATGTCGGTGCCGGCCAGGCGGCGCGACGGATCGTCGCAGTGCCAGCCGAGCAGGAGCCGGCCGGTGCCGCAGCCGATGTCGAGGATGGAGCGGGCGGCGGGCAGCGGGCCGCTCGCCGCCCGCAAATATGCCTCCATGGTGATGAGCCCGGAAACGATGGAGTCGCGGTAGCCGCTCGGGTTGGGGATGCCTTGCGTGACGGCGAGGCGCTTCGGGTCCGGCAACGGCTTGCCATCCACCGCCGCGGCCAGCCTGGCCAGCCGCGCGGCGTCCTGCACTTCATGGACGAACAGCGTCATGCCGTTCGCGCGCAGCTCATAGCGGGCGTCCTCCACCGTCATCCGAAAGTCGAAGCGGCAGTAAGCCGCGCGCGGCAGAGGCAGGCCGGCCAGTTCCGGACAGGGCAGGTTCGCCGGCGCCGAGAAGACCTTTGCGCCATCGCGCCAGACTTCGAGGACGTCGATGGGCGGACCCTCCAGCGCCAGGGCGATGCCGAGGAAGCGGGCGGGGGTGCCGAAGCGGATGCGGTGCGGGTGCGGCTCGTCGAGGACGAAAATGGGGCGCACGGGCGGCGAACTCTATCAGCGGGCGGCGGGCAGCGAGCAGGAGAAAAGCGGCGGCTTCCCTCTCCTGCCCGCTGCTCGCCGCCCGCTGCCCGCTGCCCCAACGGCTGAAGCCGCATGGCGCGCGCAGGCTTCTTGCTAGCTGCGCAAAGCAGGAGGTTTTCTCAGTCGTGAAACGCAATCTTTTCCTTCTCTCTCTTCTCCTGGTGGTTCTCGCTCACCCCGCCGCCGCGGCCGACCGCTCCTTCGACATCACGGCCAACGCCGTGTGGGTGGACAGCAACAGCAGCGGCACCTTCAACTCGCCGGCGCCCAACCAGCCGTTCGACATCAACTTCGACGGCAAGCTCGGCTACGGCGCCGCGGTGAACGTCTTCTTCGGCAACACGATCTCGCTCGAGCTCGCCGGCTCCTCGGTGAACCAGGGCGTCAGCTTCCCGGGCCGTCCGCGCCCGTCGGGCTCCTCGCAGAGCAACCTGAAGATGATCCCCCTCACCGCCGTGCTGCAGTGGCACTTCATCCCCTCCGGCCGCATCGATCCGTACATCGGCGCCGGCGCGGCCTACGTGCTGTTCGACAACATCGACAACCCGCGCGACCTCGGCACGGACGTGCAGCGGATCAAGTTCAAGGATGACGTCGGCCTCGCCGTCAACGCCGGCATCGGCATCGGCCTGACCGACCGCTTCGGCATCACCGTGGACGGCAAATACGTCCCGCTCAAGTCCTCCGCCGACGCGATTTTCTTCACCGGCCCGGACAGCGAGACGCGCGTGAAGATCAATCCGGTGATCTTTTCGGCGGGGTTGACGTTCAAGTTCTAGTGCGCAGTTATCGGTTGTCGGTAGAGCTACTGACAACTGACGACCGACAACCGACAACTCCGGTAACATCTCCCCGAGGATGTCCGGACCCGAGCTGCCCGCGCCGCTGACGCCGCTCCTCGGCCGCGCCCGCGAGCTGGAGGAGACCGAGCGGCTGCTGCGCGGGACGCGGCTGCTCACCATCACCGGCGCGGGCGGGAGCGGCAAGACCCGGCTCGCCCTCGAGCTGGCGCACCGCGTCCAAGCCGGCTTCGAGGACGGCGTGGTCTGGGTCGAGCTCGCCCCCATCGACGATCCCGACCTCATCTCCCAGCAGATCCTCAACGGCCTGGGGCTGCGCGAAGTGGCGGCGGCGGACACCACCGCGGTGGCCATCGAGCGCCTGCGCGACCGCGACGTCCTGGTCGTCTTCGACAACTGCGAGCACCTCGTCAATGCCTGCGCCGTGATCGCGGAGTCCATCCTCCGCCTCTGCCCCAGCGCCGTGCTGCTGGCCACGAGCCGCGAGGCGCTCGGCATCGGCGGCGAGCAGACCTGGCTCGTCCCGCCGCTCTCCCAGCCGGATGCGACGAAGCTCTTCGAGGAGCGGGCGCGCGCCGTGGCGCCGGCGTTCTCCATCAACACCGACAACGAGGAGACCGTGGCCCGCATCTGCCGGCGCCTGGACGGCATCCCCCTGGCCATCGAGCTCGCCGCCGCGCGCGTGAAGATGCTCTCCGTCGAGCAGGTCTCCCAGCGCCTCGCGGACGCCTTCCGCCTCCTCTCCTCCGGCTCCCGCACCCTGCCCCGCCACCGCACCATCCGGGAGACCATCGACTGGAGCTATCGCCTGCTCTCGGCTGATGAACAGACGCTGCTGCGCCGCCTCGCCGTGTTCGCGGGCAGCTTTCCGCTCGACGCCGTGGAAGCGGTCTGCGGCGACGTCCTCGACCTGCTCGGCACGCTGGTCGACAAGTCGCTGGTGATGGTGGACGGCGAGCGCTATCGCCTGCTCGAGACGGTGCGCCAGTTCGCCGCGGAGAAGCTGGAGCAGGCCCGCGAGCGGGAGCGCTTCCGGGAGCGCCACGCGCGCTTCTACTTCGACCTAATCGAGGCCGCCGAGCCGCGCGTCTTCGCCGGCGCCGTCGACATGCCGACCGTCCTGCGCATCGACCACGAGGTGGGAAACTTCCGCGCCGTCTTCGACTGGGCGGAGGAAGACCCGGCGCGCTCGGAGCTCGAGCTGCGCCTCATCTACGCCCTGCATTGGTACTGGTTCGCGCGCGGCCACTTCCACGAGGCGCGGCGCCGCATCGAGGAAGCGCTGGCCCGGATGACGGACGTCCCTCCGCTGGTCCGCGCCCGCGCCTACATCGCCGCCGGCGACGCTGCCGTCTGGCAGGGCGACTGGGGCGCGCTGCGGCCGCGCGCGGACGAAGCGGTGGCCATTCTGCGCAACGCGAGCGACCGCCGCGCGCTCGGCTCCGCGCTCATGCTCCTCGGCACCGCGGCGGCGTTCGCGGACGGCGACGCCGACCAGGCGCGCCGCGTGTTCGACGAGGCGCTGAGCGTGGCCCGCGCGAACGGGCGCGACGTGGCGCTCGCGCTGACGCTCTACTGGGCCGGACTGGCCGCGCAGATCCGCGGCGACCTCGCCGCGGCGCGCGCGGCATTCGAGGAGGGCTACCAGATCGGGGCCGATCTGGACAACATGCCGGCCATCGGCCACACCCTGGCCGTCCTCGGTTTCGTCGCGCTGGCGGAGGGGAAGCACGGGGAAGCGATCAACGCTTTCCGCCGCGCGCTCGCCGTGCACGCGGAGATCGACGACCGCTGGGGCCTGACCCAGGTGGTGGAAGGGATCGGCCTCGCCCTCCTCGACGTAGGCGACGCGGAGGTGGGGACGCGTTTACTGGCTGCCGCGGCCGCGGCGTGGCTGCAACTCGGCGCCCGTCCCGGCCGGCAGGCGGAGTTCGAGCGCGAGAAGGACGAGCGCATCCATCAGGCCCTCGGCAACGACCGGCTGCGCGTCGTCCTCGCCTCCGGCGCCGCGCTGCCTTACGACGAGATGGTGGCCATCGCGCGCCAACATGTGGCCGGCGCTCTCCAGCCCGCGCAACGCGCCTCGGAACGCCCTTCGCTCGAGGTGCTCGCCCTCGGGCCGCTGGAGATCTGGCGGGACGGCCGCCTGCTGGAGGCGGCGACGCAATCGGGCCGCTCCCGCGAGCTGCTCCTCTACCTGCTGTCCCACCCGCGCGGCTGCACCAAGGAGCAGATCGGCGCCGCCTTGTGGCCGGAGGTCGATCCCGCCCGCCTGCGCAACAACTTCCACGTCACGCTGCACCGCCTGCGCAAGGCCATCGGCAGCGACTGGGTGGTCACCCAGGGCGAGACGTACGCCATCGAGCGCAAGGGGCTGGAGTACGACGTGGAGACGTTCGAGAAGGAAGCGCGCTCGAAGGAGCCGGAGAAAGTGGCGCACGCCATCGAGCTCTATCGCGGCGACTTCTTCGCCAACGCGACGGCCGAGTGGCTGGACGACCTGCGCGACCGCCTGCGCGACCTCTACGCGAACGCGCTCACCACGCTGGCCCGCACCCGCGTCACGGCCGGCGATCACGCCGCGGCGGCGGAGGTTTTTCGGCGCATCGTCGACATGGATGATCTGGCCGAGGACGCGGCGCGCGGCCTCATGACCGCGCTCGCCAAATCGGGCGATGCGGCCGGAGCGCAGCGCGCATACAGGCGGCTGGCCGACGCGTTGCGGCGCGAGCTGGAGACGGAGCCGGAGCCGCTGACGTCGCGCCTGGCGCAGAAGATCGCGAATGGGGAGGTCGGATGATCAAGGCGTTGCTCGTTCTCGCTTTCGCTGCATCGATGCACGCGGAGCCGCTCGTCATCGGCGAGACGTTCACCATCGAGTCGAAGCTGTTGCACGAGACGCGGCGGATCAACGTCTATGTCCCGCCCACCTCCGACCCCTCTCCCTTGCCCGTGCTGTACATGCCGGACGGCGGGATGGCGGAGGATTTCCTGCACGTGGCCGGGCTGGTGCAGGTCTCGGTCGGCAACGGCACGATGCGGCCATTCCTCCTGGTGGGCATCGAGAACACCCAGCGCCGGCGGGACACGACCGGACCGACCGAGGTGGCCGAGGATCGGAAGATCGCGCCGGTGGTGGGCGGGTCGGCCGCGTTCCGGGCCTTCATCCGGGAGGAGCTGATGCCGCAGATCAAGAGCCGCTACCGCACGACCGGCGAGACGGCGATCGTCGGCGAGTCGCTGGCCGGCCTGTTCGTGATGGAGACGTTCCTCCTCCAGCCGGACCTGTTCGATACCTACATCGCCTTCGACCCCAGCCTCTGGTGGAACAACCACAAACTGGTCGACCAGTCGGCCCGACTCCTCCGCGCCCGCCCGACCCTGAAGAAGACGCTCTACTTCGCCAGCAGCAACGAGCCCGGCATCATCACCCAGACGCGGAAGCTCGCCGCGATCCTGACCCGCAACGCGCCGCCCGGGGTCAAATGGCACTACGAGAAGATGCCGGCCGAGACGCACGGGACGATCTACCATCCGGCGGCGTTGCGCGCGTTCCGGGCGGTGTTCGCCCCTCCGAAGAAGTGACGTTCGCTCCTGGTCCACCGCCTGCAATTCACGTTGCCCGCACCCCTTTCTCAACCCGGTCTGTGAGTATCCGCTGGTCAAAAGACGAGCACTGGTCGGGTCAACACCCGATCCCCCTGGTCAACATTTGAATGGAGGAAGAATGACCCGACGCCTTTTCCTGGTCGCCCTGGTCCTCGTGTCCCTCGTGTCCCTCAATGCTGCCGCGCAGCAGAAATCGATCCTCTTCGACGCCATGCACGCCCAGACGGCCGGCAACGCCGACTGGACCCTGGACGAAGACTCCTGCGGCACCGCGCAGCGCTTCCCCACGCCCGATCAGGCGGGCATCACCTCCTCCACGGCGGAGACCTTCTGGAGCGGCGGCCACTCCGCCATGGGTGTCGATCTGGTCAAGAAAGGCTTCCACGTCGAAAGCCTGCCGGTCGGCGCGCGCATCAGCTACAACGATTCCACCAACCCCCAGGACCTGAAGAATTACAACGTCTTCGTCAGCCCCGAGCCGAACGTCCGCTTCACCGCGGCGGAGATCACCGCCATCCGCAGCTTCGTGCAGAACGGCGGCGGCTTCCTGATGATCGCCGACCACGCCGGGGCGGACCGCAACAACGACGGCTGGGATCCGCCGGAGATCTTCAATGAGCTGATGGGCAGCCCCTCGGTCTTCGGCATCACTTACAACGCGAACTCCGCCGACACCACCTACGGCTGGTTCGACGATCACCCGAACGGCAACTTCACCACCGACTCGACCTCTCCCATCGTCTTCACCGGCGCCTTCGGCAACCCCTCGTCCAGCCGCGGCCTGGGCCTGTTCGGCTCCAGTTCCATGACGCTGAGCGGCGCCGCCAAGGGCCACGTGTGGCGCACCATCGCCACGCACGACACCTCGTCCGGCGTGACGTTCGCCACGTCCACCTACGGCACCGGCCGCATCGCCGCCGTGGGCGACTCCTCCATCACCGAAGACGCGACGAACGGCTGCGGTCACACCACCTATCTCGGCTACAACGATCCGGCCTATGACAACGGCCTGATGATCGCCAACGCCGTCTATTGGCTGGCCAACGGCACGGGCGGGGGCGGTGGCGGCGACACGACGCTCCCCACCTGCTCCATCACCTCGCCCACCGCCGGCTCCACCGTCAGCGGCACGGTGACCATCACCGCCGCGGCGACGGACAACGTCGGCGTGACGAAGGTGGAGATCTTCGTCGACGGCGCGCTGCGCACCACCGATACGGTTGCGCCATACACCTGGAGCTGGAACACCACCACGTTCGCCAACAGCTCGCATACCATCACCGCCAAGGCTTACGACGCGGCCAACAACATGAAGCAGGCCGCGAACGTCACGGTGACGGTCAACAACGCCGGCGCGCAGCAGCTCATCGTCAATCCGGGCTTCGAGACCGGCACGGCCTCGCCCTGGACCATGACGGCGGGCGTCCTCGACAACTCGGCCGGCGAGGCGGTGCACTCCGGCAGCTGGAAGGCCTGGCTGAACGGCTACGGCGCCGCTCACACCGATTCCATCCTGCAGACGGTGACCATCCCCTCGACGGCGACCACCGCCACGCTCTCGTTCTGGCTGCACATCGACACCGCCGAGACCGGGACGACCGCCTTCGACACCCTGACCGTGCAGATCCGCAATACCTCCGGCACCGTGCTGGGGACGCTGGCCACGTACTCGAACGTGAACGCCGCCACCGGCTACGCGCAGAAGTCCTTCAACGTGCTGACCTGGAAGGGCCAGACCGTGCAGGTCTACCTGGTCGGCGTGGAAGGCTCGATCCAGCAGACCTCGTTCGTGGTGGACGATTTCGCGCTGAACGTGCAGTAAAAGCGATCGGCGATCAGCGATCGGCGATCAGGAGGCCGCCACACCTCCTGGTCGTCGCTCCTGATCGCCGCTCGCTGCCCGCCCTGTAAGCACCCTGTAAGCACCCCGTAATCGCCCCTGCGTACTCTCCCGCCGAAAGCGAGGAGACGCATGCGATTCCTGTTCGCCCCCTTCCCTGTCACCGGCCGCGTCAACCCCGGCCTCCCCATCGCGCGCGAGCTGGTGGCGCGCGGCCACGATGTGCACTGGTCCACCATGCCCCGCTTCGGCCGCGCGGTCATGAAAGGTTTTGCTCTCTTGCTGGTCCTTTTCGCGCTCGCCTGCGGCCGCATGCACGATCCCGTGCGCCTCGATCCCGCCGTCTACGGCACGGTCTCGGATGCCGCCTCCGGCGAGCCGCTCGATGCCGCGCGCGTCGCGATCGACCACCGCAACGGCCTCACCGCGCCGAACGGCGCGTATTACATAGCCGGCGTGGAGAACGGCCCGCACACGCTGCGCGTGACGAAGGAAGGATACGTCCCGTACAGCACGACCATCGATGTCAACGAGGAGCTGGTGTCGCTGAAGGTGAAGCTGGAGCGGCAGTAGCCCAGCTCACCCCCGCCGCTCCCGCAACATCCGTTTCGCCCGGCGCACGCCCACGGTCGTGAACAGCATCGACCCGGCGATGAGCACGATGATGTTGAAGGCGAGCGGCGCGACGAGGCCCAAGGCCACCTGCAAAATGCCGAGGATCAGCATGTCGCGGCCGGACGCCGCGTTGGCTTCGTACCAGACCACCTCGTCCGCAAACGTCGCGGCGATCCGGATGCCGTACCAGCGGTTGGGCGGCACCTTGCGCAGAACCAGCGGGATCGAGAACGCCACCAGGAACAGGCCGACGAGGACGAAAGGCATCATCCCACCTGCACGCTCAGCATGGAGATCGAGCCGCCGTCCACCCCTTCCACCGGGAACGTGACCGCGTCGCCGGGCTGCTGCGACCCGAGGATGTAGAGGAGCGGGAGATAGTGGTCGGGCGTGGGGGCGGCGAGCATGGCGTCGCGGCCGAGGGACTCGTAGTCGATGAGAGGCTGATGGTTGCCGGCGAGCATCCACTCGCGGGCCCGGGTCTCAAAGCGCACCGCCCAGTCGTAAGGCTCCGGCGCGTGCGTGCCCCAGGCGTAGGCGTGCAGGTTGTGCACGAGGTTGCCGCTGCCCATCACCAGGATCCCTTCCTCCCGCAGCGGGGCGAGCCGGCGGCCGGCGTCGTAATGGAACGACGCGGGCTGCACCTCATCGATGCTCAGCTGCACGACCGGGATGTCCGCATCGGGGAAGACGTGGACCAGCACCGACCAGGTGCCGTGATCGAGCCCCCAACCTTGATCGAGCCCGACCTCGAGCGGCTCGAGGGCGGACTGGATGCGGCGGCACAACGCGAGATCGCCCGGCGCGGGGTACTGCACCTCGTACAACGGGCGGGGGAAGCCGCCGAAATCGTGGATGGTGCGCGGGCGCTCCACGGCCGTGACCAGGGTGGCGGGCGGATACCAGTGCGCCGAGACGCAGACGATCGCGCGCGGCCGGGGCAGCTCGCGGCCGAGGCGGGCCCACCCTTCCGTCCAGCCGTTCTGCTGGAGCGCATTCATCGGATTTCCGTGGCCGAAAAAGACGGCCGGCATGCGCGTCATGGCGTTCTCCTCGGCAGAGCTTATGCAATTCCCACGGTATGGCACACGCAAAACCGAAAAGCGAGCAGCCCCGCATCCCGCCTGCCGCGCAGCGATGCCGGCGCAAGTTCCTCCGCTTCTTTCCCGAGGGCTTCCACGACGAGACTTACATCGACTGGGAGCGCGGCTACAAGGCGGCGGCCCACGACGCGTGGGAGTCGGCCCTCGGCCGGTTCGAGCTGCGGTCGCTGATGAAAAAGGGCGACTTCGGGGAGATCGCCAGCCGTGCGGCGCGCATCGAGGGGAAGACGAACCTCCTCTTCTCCTTCGAGAAGATGGCCTTGCGCGATGCGGTCAAGTCGCCGGAAGGCGCCGAGGCGTTCGCGAAGGGGCTGTATGCGTTCCTGCACGGCAAGGGGAGCGACCGGCAGCGCTTCGAGCAATGGATCGAGACGGTGGCCGCGCTGCCGCGGCGGCAGACGCGCGTGCTGACCTGGCCGCTGGTCACCGTGTTCGGCTTCCTCGCCCAGCCGGAGAAGCACATCTTCCTCAAGCCGAACGTCACGCGCATCGCGGCCCGCGAGTACGGCTTCGACTTCCACTATCGCTCCGGGCCGAACTGGGAGACTTACGCCAATCTGCTGCAGTTCGCGGAGACGGTGCGCAACGACAACGCCGACCTCCGGCCGCGGGACCTGATCGACGTGCAGTCCTTCCTCTGGGTTCAGGGCTCGGACGAGTACGAGGAGTAGCGCGGGATCTTCCGCACGCGCGCCGGGAGCCAAGTGCCGGGCGGGCGGAAGCCGAACTCGAGCACCCAGACGTCGCCGTTCGGCGCGAGCGCGACGCCGGTCGGCGAATACGGCAGCTCGCTGCGCATCACCGTGGTCACCGTGCCGCGCGCCGTCACCCGCACGATGCGGCGGTTGCGAAAGTCGGCGGCGTAGACGTCCTTGCCGGCCGCGATGCCCATCAGGCTGGCGAACTCCAGCGGCTGCCGCGCGTCTTTGTCCACATCGAGACCGCGGGCCAGCGTGGTGACGACGCCGGCGGGCGAGACGCGCCGGATCGCGTTCCCATCGGCCACGTACAGAGTGCCATCCGCGGTGATGGTCATCCCGACGATGTTGCTGAAGCGCGCCTGCGCGCCGGTGCCGTCGGCCAGTCCATAAGCGCCGCCGGCCAATACAGAGACGTTGCCGGCCGGAGTGCGCTTGATGATCACCGTCTCGCGCTTGAGGTGATTGTTCTCCTCCACCGCGTACGTGCTCCCCTGCCGGTCGTGCACCACGCCCGCGCCGCGCGGAGCGGGAAACATGGTGCCCCGCCCGCCGGGAGTGAGCCGCCAGAACGCGGTGGTGAAGCGGCCGTTTTCATAGGAGAGATCGCCGCCGTACACGTTCCCCTGCTCATCGACGAAGAGGTCGTGGACGTGCCGCCCGCTCACGCCGGCCCGCAGCACGACCGGCTTGCCGTCCGCGCCGATGCGCCAGACCGTTTCCAGATCGCTGTAGGTCACCCGTCCCGCGCGGTCGACCACGATGCCCCACGGCGGATGGGCCAGCGCCGGCAGGGCCACCACAAGAGCGATGACGCGGATGAGGGAACGCATGAGAGCTGATTATGAACCGGGCTGGCGGGCGCGGTGGTGAAGGTACCGATCCGGTCGGCGTCCGCGCGCCTCAGGATGACTCCTGTCCCGGGTAGGGAACGGGCCCGCCGCGACACTCCTTCGGTGTGATCTCCACTCTCCTCCTCCTTTTGCTCATCGATGACCCTGCGACGGCGCCGCCGCCGCCGCAGGTCGATATGGTCATCACCGTCGAGCGGCAGACGCAGGAGAAAGGCGATGCCGCCGCGGCGGTCTCCGTCCTCAAGCGTGAGGAGCTGCGCGCGCTGCCGGTGGAGTCGCTGTCCGAGGCGCTGGCGGTCGTGCCGGGCATCACCATGATGTTCGACAGCGGCGCGAGCGGCGCGCCGATGATCACCTCCCGCGGCTTCTTCGGCGGCGGCGAGGTGGAGTACGTGAAGCTGCTGGTGGACGGCGTGCCGGTGGGCGACGCGGAGTCGGGCCTGGCCGACTGGTCGCGCTTCCGCCTGGAGGACGTCGAGCGCATCGAGATCGTGCACGGTCCCGGCTCCGCCGCCTGGGGCGACACGGCCCTCGGCGGCGTGATCCAGCTGTTCACGCGCCGCGCACCGCGGTCCGGCTTCGCGCACGCCACGGTGGGCGGCTTCGGGACGCGCTCCGCCGAGGCCGGTTATCGCGAGGAGGTCGCGCCGGGCGTCTACCTCGGCGGCTCGGCTGATGTGGCGTCGACGGACGGCTCGCGCGAGCACTCCTCCCGCCGCGACGGCGGCATCCGCCTGACCCTCGACGCCTCCCCCTTCCGGGTGACCGCCGACGTGGCCCGCAAGGACCGTCGCGAGCCCGGCCCTTTGACCTATGCCGAGATCGCCGCCGACCGCGAGCAGTCGAACGCGCTCTTCCGCTTCGACCGGGAGCGGACCAATCGCGAACGCCTGGCCGCCTCGTACGACTCCAACTGGCTGCACCTCGGCGCGTACGGCTCGCGGCGCGGCAGCGACAACCTGCGCACGCTGCTCCTCGCGCCGGCATTCGGCATCACCGCCTTGCGCGAGCTCGACTCGCGCGAGCTCGGCGTGAGCGGCACCGTCACGCGCGGCTTCCTGCACGCCGGCGTCGACGCCTCGCGCACCTCTTTCCGCGGCGACTACTTCGGCGTGGAAGAGGGGGTGAAGCAGGGGCGGGTTGCCGCGGCGGATGGGCACCGTAACCTCGGCGGCGTCTTCCTCACCGGCACGTGGAGCGTCTGCTCGCGTTGCCAGCTGACCGCCGGCGCGCGGCGGGACGAGATCCGCGACCGCTTCTCGAACGGCTCGCGCTCGGCCTCCGCGACGTCGCCCCGCGCGGCGTTCACCTACCGCGCCGGGCCGGCCTCGTACTGGCTGCAGCTCTCCAGGGCGTTCAAGGCGCCCACGCTCGATCAACTCTTCGACCCGCGGCCGTATCCCGATTTCGCAGGCGGGACGATCATCGTCTCCAACCCGGCGCTCCGCCCGCAGCGGGCGCGCAACATCGAGGCGGGGATGAGCGGCGAGCGGGCCGGCGCGCGCTGGTCGCTCGTCGCCTACCGGATGAACGTCACCGACGAGATCGACTTCGATCCGCAGACCTTCACCTACCGCAACATCAGCAGCAGCCTGCACCGCGGCGTGGAGGCGAGCTTCGCGATGAACAACGCGACCGTGACCTACGCCTGGACCCACGTCGGCGACCCGCAGCTGAAGAACATCCCCGAGCACGTGGTGCAGGGCATCTACCAGGCGCACCTGCCCCGCGGCCTCGTGGCGGACGTGATCTACCGCTGGATGCACGGCCGCTGGCTGGATGACGAGCACCTGTTCGCGGAGGGGAATGTGTCCCGCGTCGATCTGCGCCTCGCTCGCGACTTCGGCCCGGCGCGCATCTCGCTCGATGTGCTCAACGCCACGAACGCGAAGTACAACGAGGTCGGCTTCGTGCTGGCGGACTTTGCCGGCAACCCGAACGCGCTGGCGTTCCCCGCGCCAGGGCGGGCCGCGCGGGTGGGCGTGACGTGGAGGTTCTGAAAAGCAACGATGAACGAGGAGGTAGGGAACCTCCCCTCCCCATCACTCCTAGTTAGCGCCCGCTCGAAAAAGGAGCCTGCATGGTTGTCGTTCGCCCGCTGGTCGTCTGCGCGCTCGTCCTGTCCCTGGTCGCCTGTCGCCGCACCGAGACCGCCGCCCCGCCGCCCGCCCCGGCGCCGGGAGCGACAGCGTCGACGGCGACCACCTCCACCACCGGCACCCTCCCGCCCAATCCTTGTGCAACGTCCACCGCGCCGGGCGGCGTCTCCCAGATCCCGCCGGTGCAGATCAGCGGCAACGTGCCGGTCACCGTCCCCTTCCCCGCGCAGATCAACTCCCCCACCCAGATCCGCCCCGACTTCGACTGGTTCTCCTGGGAACAGCTCATCGCCCTCAACTGGCCGGCCTCCACCAAAGGGCGCGGCAACGCCCAGTCGCCGAACGACCCGAACGCGTTCCTCGAGGCGAAGAGCGGGACGCCGACCGTGTGGAGCACCTACAAGGCGAACTGGGAGCTCTTCGCCCAGGGCGACGCCCGCCCCACACCCTTCGACTCCTGGGACGTGAAGATCCCGCCGCAGTGCACCACGGCCAAGCCGGGCGAGCGCGAGCTGCTCATGACGTCCAAGGGCAACACCGTCCTCAACGATGGCGTGCAGGCCTTCTCCTTCCCCCTGGTCGACGCGAGCCGCAACTACCTCTTCTACGAGGTCCGCTACAGCCGCGACGCGTACGACTTCATGCGCGGGGCGGACAACAACCCGGCCAGCTGGCTCTACCTGGCGAAGAACCTCAGCCCGCCCAAGCAGCAGACCATGCCCTCCTCCACCAGCGATCCGAACCACCTCGGCGCCATCATGATCAAGGCCGCCTGGCGGGACATGGCCGCCGTGCCGCAGGAGCAGTGGAGCCGCTACTACACCTCCAGGGCGCAGGTCTATGATCCGAAGACGCAGCAATGCTCGGCGCATACCGTCGGCCTGGTCGGATTCCACGTCGTACAGAAACTGAAGGACTTCCCGCAGTGGATCTGGTCCTCCTTCGAGCAGGTCGACGTCCTGGGCGGCCTGCTGCCGCCCTGCTCGCCGGGCGACACCAACTGCAGCCAGACGCACGGCTTCGCCAATCGCCCCACCTCCACCGTGCTGGAGCCCGACCCGGCGAAGCGGACGCCCGTCCAGGCCGCCCGCCTCAATCCCATCCCGACCACGCCGCCCGGCGCCGCGACCACGGACGTCAACGCCACGTTCCAGAAGGCGCTGGCCGGCACGCCGTGGGCGTTCTACCAGGTGGTCATCACCCAGTGGCCGACCAACGGCGCGGTCTTCAAGACCATCGAGGACGGCGGCACCTACCCCTGCTACTCGGGCCAGCCGTTCCCCCAGACCGGCGCCACGAACCTGACCATGGAGACCTATTTCCAGTCCAAGAGCGACGGCTTCGGCGCGGGCGGCAACAGCTGCATGCAATGCCACTACGGCGCCGCGCTGTACGACTACAGCTGGGGCCTCAAGCGCCGCCCGCACGCATAGGAGTGATCGCGAATGACGACCCAGAACTGGTGGATGTTTCACGGCGACCCGGCGCACACCGGCGAAGTCACGACCAGCAACATCAACAGCACGAACGCGGCCGGCCTGCAGATGACGCAGCAGATCAACGTGCAGGGCTCGATCCTCTCCACGCCGGCCGTGGTGGACGGCTTCATCTACGTCGGCCTGGCCAACAGCCACACGCCGGGCGTGCCCAGCGCGAACGGCGGGACGATGCTCAAGATCGGCGTCGGCAGCGGCCAGACCGTGGCGGAGTTCAACTGGGAGATCGACCTCAACGAGCGCGACTCGCATGGCTTCGCCGGCATGGGCTGCACGCCCGCGGTGGTGGACGGCAAGGTCTACTTCTCCGCCTTCGACGGCGCCCTCTATTGCCTCAACGCCGCCGACATGACCCTGGCCTGGAAGACGCAGCTGCGCTGGGACGACCCGGCGCACAAGCAGCCCATCCGCAACGTGCGCAATTACACCCAGGCGCCGCAGGCGGCCGGCTGGTCCTCGCCCGTGGTGGCGAACGGCCGGGTATGGGTCGGCATCGGAGAGGGGGAGAATCCCGATCTCTTCTCCTTCGTCTACTGCCTCGACGCGAGCACGGGCGACGTGATCTGGATCTTCTCCACCTGCCAGTACGTGACCGGCGTCGACAACAAGCCGAACGTCCTCCCGGCCGACTTCGTGGCCGGCCAGCTGCCTCCCGGCTTCACGGTCACCACGGACGGCCCGGTCACGAAAGGCTCCTCGGTCTGGGCGTCCATCGCCTTCGACCCGCAGCTCGACTCGCTCTACTGCGCCACCGGCAACCCGCAGCCCGACTCCGCGCTGCCCAGCGCCGGCTACTCCAACGGCGTGCTGATCCTCGCCGCCAGCAGCGGCGCGTTCAAAGGGTTCGTACAGTTCCCGCCGGACTCGAGCTACCGCCCGTCGGACATCGACGTCGACGTAGGCGGCTCGCCCACCCTCTTCACGCGCAACGGGAAGAAGGTGGTCGGCATCGGCTGCAAGAACGGCAGCTACATGGTCTTCGACGCCGAAACGTTCGCCATTCTCAATTCGCGGCAGATGCTCCCCTACATGAAGGACGGCACGCAGATCCCGTCCGTCGATCCGCACGGCCCGGACACCTCGGCCGATCCGAACCCCTCGCCCACGAACGCGGAGTCGAACCACGTGCAGGCGGAGAATTTCCACGGCACGTACAGCACGGCCGCGCTCTGCTCGCCGCAGCAGAAGCTCTTCATCGGCGTCGGCGGCAACAACTATCACTACGTCTCGTCCGGCATCGACTTCGAGAACACGCCGTTCATGCGCGCCCTCGACTGGAACACGCTGGCCGACGCCTGGCCGATGGCCGGCGACCCGGAGAAGTACACCAACGCCGGGGCGGCGATGTACCAGAATCCGGGCGAAAGCGGCATCAGCGTCCCGGCCGTGGTCAACGACGTGGTCTTCATGGCCACGACGCAGGTGGCGCTCTACGCGTTCAGCGCGAAGGACGGCACGCTGCTCTGGAGTGACATGAACAACTTCGGCGGCCAGACGATGGGCTTCAACGGCGGCTACGGCTACTGCATGGGGCCCGCGGTGTGGGGCGATTACGTGATCGCCGGCGCGCTGGTGGCCGGCCGCGACGGCGGCGTGCTGAACATCTACAAGCTCCCGAGCTAGACACCGATGCTGCGCCTTCTCCTCCTCGGCGTGCTGGCCGGGATCGACAACCTGCAGGTGGCCGCGGCGCTGAGCGTGGCGCCGCTCACCCGCGCGCGCCGTTTCCTGCTCGCCCTGGCCTTCACCATCTGCGAGACCACCTCGCCGCTGGTCGGCTACGCGCTGGCCAGCGCGTTGCGCACCCGGCTCGGCGTGGCGTTCGACCGCGCCACGCCGCTGATCGTCATCGCCTGCGGCGCCACCATCGTCTGGCTCGCCCTGCGCGAGCGCGACACGGCGCCGCTGGTCAACAGCAACTGGACCATCTTCGGCCTGCCGCTCTCGCTCTCTCTGGACAACCTGCTGGTCGGGGTGAGCCTGGGGTCGTTCGGCTACCGGCCGGCCGTCGCGGCGCTGACCATCGGCGGCACCAGCGCCGTCCTCTGCCTCTGCGGGATCGTCTTCGGCGCCCGCATCCGCCGCCTCATCCCCGAACGCGCGGAGCTGGTCAGCGGCGCCGCGCTCATCGCCGTCGCCGCCTCGATGTGGATCCGAAGCTAGGAGAGAACCGACATGCCGACGTCCTTCAAGAACGACATCGCCCCCATCTTCGCGCCGTTCTACGCCCAGATGATCTGGCGCTTCGACCTCCGCGCCTACGAGCAGGTGAAAGCGAACGCCCTGCTCATCGACACGTTCATCTCCGGCGATCCCGACAGCCGGATGCCTCCCGCAAACTACGGTCCGCCATTGCGGGGCGAGGACATCGCGACGTTCAAGAAGTGGATTGCGGAGGGCTGCCCTCCGTAGGCGGCTTCCGCCCCTCCACCACCCGCACCACCAGCCAGTCCACGCCGAGGATCACCAGCAGCAGGATCCCCAGCGGCGCGACGGTGACCAGCGCCGTGACCGCCTTGGCGAACGGCCGGTGCGGATGCATCGGCTCGTTGCGCAGCCCGATGAGGATGGCGAAGGCGAGGAAGATGACCACCCGCGCCCAGACCGGCCGCGGCCAGGTCATGAAGAGCCCGACGATCAACCCCACCAGCAGAAACGAGGAGATGGTGAGCAGCGTGCTCCCGATGTTTTGCCGGATCGGCGTGACCGTGAACCAGAACACGGCGCAAAGCGTGGCCGTGACGAGCGCCCGTCGGAGGATCGTCGGCGCGAGGTGCATGAGGGCATTCTGCCATCAGCTCGGGGTTTCCAGCAGTTTCTGCACGCGGATCGCGACCTCGCCGGTGACGCGAACGAGCGCCGCCACGAGCTGCCGGTCGAGATCGGCCGCGCCCTGGTATTCGCTGGCGTTGCGCTTCCGGTGCGCCAAGTCGAGCACGCGCCACTGTTCCGGCGGCAGCTCGAGCGTGTGAGGGAGGCACTGGAAAACGATGTACCGGGCGAACGGCGAGGCTTTGCTTCGGGAGGTGTCCCCTCACACATTCGCGAACGCCTCCACCCAGAACTCCACCTCCTGCCGCAGTACCCCGAACTCCAGCCCGGACGGGCGGGCGGTGCCGTCGGCGTAGATGGGACGGGAGAAGAAGAACGTGCCGAGGTGTTCTTCGCAGTAGCGTTCCATGGCGCGGTAGCGGCGGCCGTCGGGCGAGTGTCCGCGATTGAGCCGGGCGTTCTGGTGGAAGAGGTTGATATCCTCCCCGCCGCCGGCGGCGCGGGCGAGGAAGTGGCCGCGATCGCCGCGGTGGTCGGAGCCGGGAAAGCCGCGGATTCGCGAGGCGCGCCGCGCGGTGAGGGGCAGCCGCGAGACGCCGAAGGCAACCACGAGCCGGTCTTCACGCGCCCCGTCCGGCAGTTGCGAGCAGTGGTCGAACAGATAATCGAAGCCTGGGGCGTTCACCACGAGCACGTTCGTCGGGCCGGTGCACATCGCCTGATAGTGCTCCAGCCAGACGTACGGCAACTCCTCGCGAAGTCGGGCGACCACGTCCTCATACGGTTGCCCGGCGAAGGCCGCCAGGCCGCGCGCGTACTGGATGGCCATCCTCCCATTCTCCTCCCGGCGGTCTCCGGCAACGCGGCGGAAGCCGTCGGAACGATGAACGACCCACCCGCGGCCTTTGCGTGGGGCCGGCTCTCAGCCGGCCCGTCATCAACGGATAGTGGGGGCCGGCTGAGAGCCGGCCCTACATTTCATCAGAACGAGTGCGAACATCCGTTCTCACCGCCCAAGCGTAGACTGAGGCATGAACACAGAGAAGATGCCGCCGGGCAGCGGCGGCTTGCCGCTGCTGGGCGAAACGCTCGCGTTTGCGAAGAACCCCTTCGCCTTCATCGACCAGCGGCTGGCCAGGCACGGGCGGATCTTTCGCTCGCGGGTCCTGGGCAGGAACACGGTCGTCATCGCGGGGCCGGACGCGGCGGGACGGTTCATCGACTCCGCGGCGGTGATGCGCGAGCAGTCGATGCCGCCGCACGTGCAGGAGCTGTTCGGCGGGCGAAGCCTGCCGTTGCTCGATGGCGACGCGCATCGCAGCCGCAAGAGCGTGGTGAACCAGGCCTTCACCCGCGCCGCGCTCGCCTCCTACCTCCCCCCGATGCAGGCTTCCATCGAGCGCGCGTTCGAACAGTGGGCCGAGAACGGAGAGCTGCGCTGGCTGGATGAGCTCAAGCGGCTGGCCATCGAAGTGATCTGCTCCAACTTCATCGGCCTGGAGCCCGGCCCCGAAATGGACGGCCTCCGCCGCGACTACGACATCCTCACCGGCGGCTTCGCCACGCTGCCCATCAACATCCCCGGCACGCGCTATCACAAGGCGCTCAAGGCGAGGGATCGCATCCTGGCCGTGCTGCGCGCGAAGGTCAAAGAGCGTCGCAAGGCGCCGACCGGCGACGGCCTCTCCCGCATCCTTGCCGCGGCCGGCGAGGCGCACAGCGACGAGGCGATCGTGCTCGAGCTGCACCACATCGTGATCGCCGGCTTCATCGTCTATGCCGAGCTGGGCGCAATCGTCCAGCAGCTGACCAAGCACCCCGACGTGCGCCGGCAGCTCGAGGCCGAAGCAGGCCAGGGCGCGATCACGCTCGAGTCGCTGATGGGGATGCCGTACCTGCTGCAGGTGGTCAACGAGGTGAAGCGCCTCACCCCGATCATCCCGGCCGTCTTCGGCATCGCCAAAGACTCTTTCGAGCTGGACGGCGTCTCCGTGCCGGCGGGGTGGATGGTGATGTGGGCACTGCGGCCGAGCCACGTGGCGCACGGCGTCTACAGCGATGCCGAGCGCTTCGATCCGGCCCGCTTCTCGCCCGAGCGCGCGGAGGAGAAGCGGCACGAGCATGCTTTCGCGCCGCAGGGGGCGGGACCGGTGACCGGCCACCGCTGCCCCGGTCTCGACTACGCCACGTACTTTATGGAGGTCTTCACCCTGGTGCTGCTGCGCGGCTACGAGTGGAACCTGCCGCCGCAGAGCTTCGCGGTCGACTACAGCAGCACGCCGCCCCAGCCGCGCGACGGGCTGCGCGCGACGGTGAGCCGCCTCAAAACACGATGAGGTTCCGCAGCGCCTCCCCCCGCCCCATCGACGCGATCGCCTCGTTGATGCCGGCCAGCGGGTAGCGCGCGGTGATCAGCTGGTCGAGCTTGAGGCGGCCGCGGAGGTAGAGGTCGACCAGGCGGGGAGCGTCGAGCTGCAGGTTGGCCGAGCCCATGCGGCTGCCGAGGATGCGCTGCTCGCTCCAGACCACATCGAACATGCGCAGGGAGAGGGCGGCCTTGAGCGCGGGCATGCCGACCACCACGATCGTGCCGCCGGGACGGATCATCTGCTGCGCCTGCGAAACGGCCTCCGGCACGCCGACGGTGACGAAGGCGTAGTCGACTTTGCGTACCTCGCGCGGCTCGAGCGTGACGCGGGTCGCGCCGAAGGCGAGGGCGGCATCGAGCTTGGAGGCCACGCGGTCGATGGCGATGATGGGATGGGCGCCGGCGAGCACCGCGCCCTGGATCGCGTTCAGTCCGACGCCGCCCGCTCCGATGATGGCGACGCTCTCCCCCACCCCCACCCGCGCCGTGTTCAGCACCGCGCCGACACCGGTGATCACGCCGCAGCCGAGGAGCGCGGCGCGGTCGAGCGGCATCTCCTCCGGGATCGCCACCACCTGCGACTGATCCACGATGGCCACCTCGGCGAACGCCGCGCAGTTGATGCCGTGCGCGAGCGGCTCGCCTTTGCCGTTGTGCAGCCGGCTCTCCCGGTCGAGGGGGAACGCGCCGCGGCAGTTGTTCTTCGCGCCGGTCCTGCATTGCAGGCATTGGCCGCAGGAGCGCAACAGCGAAACGATCACGCGGTCGCCCGCCTTCACGGCGGTCACATTGGCGCCTACCGCTTCGACGATGCCCGCCGCTTCGTGGCCGGCGACGACCGGCAACGGTCCGGCCCAGTCGCCGCTGATGAGGTGGATGTCGCTGTGGCAGACGGCGGTCGCGGCCAACCGCACCTGCACCTCGCCAACCTGGGGAGGGTCGAGCGTCACCTCCTCGATGACGAGAGGCGCGCCGAACGAGTAGCAGACCGCCGCCTTCATCGATGCGGCATCCGGTCCATGTCCTTCGACACGGTGCGCGCGGCGGCGAAGAGGACGAAGGTGAGCAGCACGCTCAGTAGAGGCACGAGGTACATCGCGTTGTGCAGCCCCTCGCCGCGGAACGGCTCGAGCGGCCGGCCGGCGGCGGCGCGGCGGGTGAAGAAGTCGCTGACCAGCCCCGTGGCCAGCGGCCCGAACGAGGCGCCGAGGACGTACATGGCGAAGAAGTAGAGCGACATGGCCGTGCCGCGCAGCGACGGCGCCACCACGTCCTGCAGCGTGGCGTAGACGCTGGCGTAGTAGACGTACATCGCCATGCAGCCGAGGGAGCCGAAGAGGACGAACTGCAGCAACGCGCCCTTCGGTTGCATCAGCGCGACGAGCATCAGCGGCGCGGAGAGGAGCGTGGCGATGGTGGCGACGAGCAGGCGTCCGTCGCGGCGCTTCATCCCCCAGCGGTCGGCCAGCGCGCCGCCGGCGAGGAGGCCGGGGATGCCGGAGAGGCCGTACACGATCATGGTGATGAGGCCCGCGCGGCGGAGTCCGGTGTGGTGGTAGCGGATGATGAGCGGGGCGAGGAACGAGCCGAGCGCGTACATGTTGAAGTTGTGCAGCGCGCCGCTGACGATCAGCCACCAGAAGGTGGGGATGGAGAACAGCACCCGCCACGGCGAGCTGCCCGTCTCGTGCTTCGGCGCGACGCGCGGCGGCTCATCGATGAACAGCGCGGCGATCGCCGCCAGCACGCCGGGGATGCCGGCGATGAAGAACGCGGCGCGCCAGCCGTAAGCCGCGGCGACGTAGCTGCCGACGTAGTACGAGAGGGCGATGCCGACCGGCAGGCCCATCATGAAGATGGACATGGCCCGGGCGCGGCGCTGGGGCGGGAAGAGATCGCCGATGAGCGACGTCGCGGCCGGCGCGCAGGCGGCCTCGCCCGCGCCGACGCCGAGGCGGGTGGCGAAGAGCTGCCAGTAAGTGCGGGTCAGGCCGGAGAGCGAGGTCAGGCCGCTCCAGATGAAGACCGCCACGGCGAGGATGGTCTTGCGCGGCTTGCGGTCGCTCAGGCGCCCGATGGGGATGCCGACGAAGGCGTAGAGCAAGGTGAACGCGGTGCCGAGCGCGCCCAGGGCGCCGTCGGAGAGGTTCCACTCGCGGCGGATCGGCTCGCCCAGGGCGCCGCCGATCACCCGGTCGAAGAAGTTCATCGCGTTGATGACGAAGAGCACGGCCAGGGCGTACCACTGTTTTCTCATCGGCCTTCGAACTCCGGCTTGCGCTTGTCCAGAAAGGCGCGCATCCCTTCCTTCTGATCCCGCGTGGCGAAGAGCAGTTGGAACGCCTTGCGCTCCAGCAGCAGGCCGGCCTCCAGCGAAGAGTCCTCGCCGGCCAGCACCGCCTCCTTGATCTGCATCACCGCGAGCGGCGGCATCCTGGCGATGGTGTTGGCGATGGCCAGCGCGCGCGGCAGCGTCTCGGCATCGGGGACGACTTCGCTGACCAGGCCCATGGCCAGCGCGTCGCGCGCGCTCACCGGCTCGCCGGTGAGCAGCATCTTCATCGCCCGGAACTTGCCGACGGCGCGCACGAGGCGCTGCGTGCCGCCCGCGCCGGGCATGATCCCCACGCGCACTTCCGGCTGGGCGAAGCTCGCCCCTTCGCCGGCGATGATGATGTCGGCGTGCATGGCCAGCTCGCAGCCGCCGCCGAACGCGTAGCCGTTCACCGCGGCGATGACCGGCTTGGGACACCCGGCGATCGGCGCCCACATCCGCTCGCCGTGCCGCAGCATCAAATCGACGGCCGAGCGCTCCGCCATGTCCCGGATGTCCGCCCCGCCGGCGAACACTTTCTCCCCGCCGGTGAGGATGATGCAGCGCGTCTCTTCGTCTTCACACAGGACGCGAAAGTGCTCCGCCAGCAGCCGCCGCATTTCGACATTCAACGCATTGCGCGCCTCGGGGCGGTGGAGGGTGATGAGGGCGATGTGCTGGCTGGGGCGGTCGAGGATGATTGTCATTGTTTGGCTCCGTGGCGCGCAGTTGTCAGTTGTCGGTTGTCAGCGGTGGGTAGGCGAGGACCTACTGACAACCGATAACCGACAACTGACAACTAGCTCACCTTCACCACCCTCTTGCCAAAATTCTCCCCCTCGAACAGTCCGAGGAAGGCGCGCGGCGCGTTTTCCAGGCCTTCGATCACGTCTTCGCGGTAGTGGATCTTCTTCGCGGCCAGCCACTGCGCCATGTCGCGCGCGAAGTCGGGGAAGCGGTGTGCGTGGTCGGTGACGATCAGGCCGCGCATGGTGGCGCGCTGGGTCACCAGCGGCTGGAGGTTCGGGCCCGGGCGCGGCTTAGGGTCGTTGTATTGGGAGATCAGGCCGCAGAGCGTGATGCGGGCGTGGACGTTGATGCGGCGCATCACCGCCTCCAGCACGTCGCCGCCGACATTGTCAAAGTAGACGTCGATGCCGTTCGGGCACGCCTTGTCCAGCGCGGGGCCAAGGTCTTCCTCGCGGTAGTTGATGCAGTCGTCGAAGCCGAGGTCCCCCATCACGTAGGCGCACTTTTCGACCGAGCCTGCGATGCCGAGCACGCGGCAGCCCAGCAGCTTCGCGATCTGCCCGGCGATGGAGCCGACCGCGCCGGCCGCGGCGGAGACGACCACCGTCTCGCCGGCCTTCGGCTGGCCGACGTCGAGCAGGCCGACGTACGCGGTGAGGCCGGGCATGCCGAGGACGCCGAGGTGCCAGGAGAGCGGGGCCTGGTTGGGGTCGATCTTGCGCAGGCCCTTGCCGTC
>DASYMJ010000139.1:0-9349 GCA_036009105.1 Thermoanaerobaculia bacterium
GCGCGCCGGCACGCCGCCGCGCCACCCGCTGATCCACGACCTCACCTGAAACGAAAAGGCGGCCGATCCGGCCGCCTTTTTTCATATCCGCCCTTTTTGTATCCGGCTACGTGCCGGCGGGGCGCCCTCGAGGTGAGGGGCGAGAGATGTCGATCATGGCCATGCGCTCTTTCTCGTCGTACCAGCAGTGGAAGCGCTTGATGCCCGGCACGTCGATGTCGTAGGAGCGGAAGAAGCTCGGGACGTGCAGCGAGGTGGATTTGTCGGACTGGCGGATCTTCGCCGCGCCCTCTTCTTTTTTGTCGAGCGGCTTGATGCCGATGATCTTGCGTTTCTTGTCGTAGTAGAGGTTCGCGCTGGTCTTGCCGCGCAGGCGCAGCATGTTCGCGACGGGAGACGGCAATCGGATCAGACGCGACTGCACGATGGTGGCCGAGGCTGGAAAACGCTCGAACTCCGGCTGTGGCTCCCACTTCTCGAATGCCATCTCCGACTCCTCACCCGTCCCGAACATTCGGCGTACGGGATAAGATCATAAAATCCAGAATGTTTTTGTCAACGATTTATCGCATCGTTTGGGGCAGGTAAAAACGGGTTTGGGCCAATAATTTATTCTGACGTTAATGGGTCGCGATGCCAACGGCTCAGCCCGCCACAGTGCATAAACCTTTGTGCACGCTCCACTTGTGCCGAAACACGGCCGGGCCCGGCTCCGAAACTGGTAGGGAAACACCCCTCCCGCGCCCCTCCGTTAGAAGATGGCCCCCATCCGAATCTTCATTTGTTACAGCCACCGGGACACCGAATATCTCTCCCCCGACTCGCTCCTCGGCTTCCTGCGCAGCCTGCAGACGGAAGAAGACGTGGAGATCTGGAGCGATCAGCGCATCGAGACCGGCACGCTGTGGGACGACGCGATCCGCAGCCGCCTGCAGGACTCCGACATCGCCCTGATCCTGGTCAGCCAGAGCTTCCTCGACTCGGCGTACTGCACGAACATCGAGATGAAGACGTTCCTCGGCCGCCGGCGGGACGACGGCATGATCCTCTTCCCCATCCTCCTCTCCCCCTGCGAGTGGGAGCGGCGCGACTGGCTCGCCGCCACGCAGTGCCTGCCCGGAGGCGACGAGACGATCGAAGAGCACTACGCCGAGCCGGCGAAGCGGAAGCGCCTCTTCCTGCGCATCCGCCAGGAGCTGCGCGCGGCCATCGGGCGCGTGCGCAACAAGCCGGCGCCCGCCGCCGCGCCGGCCACGGCCGAGCGCCTGCCCGGCTCCATCGCCGAGCGGCGGCTGGTGACCGCCATCCGCTGCGACGTCGTGCCGCTGGAGAGCGACGGCCGGCCGGTCTCGGGCGACGATCTGCCCGAGATCCTGCACGACCTGATGCCGCCGTTCGAGAAGCTCTGCAGCGAGGTCTTCGACGAGTTCAAAGGCCGCAGGGGGGAGACCGCGGGCAGCGGCGTGACCGGCCTGTTCGGCTATCCCAACGCGCTGGAAGACGACGCGCGCTCCGCGGTGCGGGCCGGCCTGGCCATCGTGGAGCGCGCCGCAAAGATGACCGATCTCGGCATCCGCTTCGCGGTCCGCGCGGGCATCCATTGCGGCCGCGTGATCGCCGATGCGAACGGCACGACGCCGCTCGGCGAGCTGGCCAACACCGAGACGGCGGAGACGGCGATCCGGCTGCAGGAGCTGGCGCCGCTGAACGGCGTGGTGGTCAGCGACGCCGTCACGCCGCACATCGAAGGCTTCTTCGAGATCGAGGCCGGGGGCTTCTTGCAGTCGCCTTCGCGGCAGGAGATGCGCGTGTCCCGCATCCTGCGCGACACCGGCTTCCAGACCCGCATTCAGACCGCGACGGGCCTCATCACGCGCTTCATCGGCCGGGAGGGCGAGCTGCAGCAGATGGTGGCGCGCTGGAATGACGTGCGCGCCTCCAAGGGACAGGTCGTGGTGGTGCGCGCCGATGCCGGCATCGGCAAGTCGCGGCTGGTGACCGAGACGCGGAAGCAGATCGCCGGGGAGTCGAGCTGGTGGTTCACCTGCCGCTGCTCGCCGCGCTATCAGAACACCGCGTTCTTTCCGCTCATCGCCTGGCTGGAGAACTGGACCGGCATCGAGGCCACCGACTCGGACGACGTGAAGCTGGCCAAGGTGGAGGCCACGCTCACGCCCTTCGCCGATGCCATCGACGATCTCGTCCCGCCAGTCGCCGCGCTGCTCTCCATCACTAGGCGGCCGATGTCGCGCCGCTCCTCGCGCATCGTGAAATCGCGCGAGGCGAACGAGACGACCCAGCAGGTGCTGGCCCAGCTCATCGTCGAGCTGACCTCGCGCAAGCCGGCCGTCTTCGTGGTGGAAGACCTGCAGTGGATCGACCCCTCGACCATGGAGCTGCTCGACATCCTGGTCGAGCAGGCCCCGTCGATTCCGCTGCTGGTGCTGGTCACCGTACGGCCCGAGCAGGTGCCGGCGGAGTGGATGCGCCGCGAGTACGTCAACCAGGTCACGCTGGACCGGCTGGACCGGCAGGAAACGCTGGAGATGGTGCTCGCCGTGACGGGCGGGAAGCCGCTGCCGGCGCCGGTGCTGGAGGAGATCGTCGCCCGCACGGACGGGGTGCCGCTCTTCATCGAGGACCTCACCCGGATGGTCCTCGAGTCGGACATCGTGGTGGAGCGGGACGACTACTACGACCTCACCCGCCCCTTCCAGTCGCTGGCCGTCCCCTCCACCATCCACGAGACGATCCTGGCCCGCTTCGCCAAGCTGACCACGGCCAAGCCGATCGCCCAGGTGGCCGCCACCATCGGCCGCGAGTTCTCCGTCGACATGCTGCGCATCGTGAGCGGCGTCGACGCGCCGGTACTGCTCGGGGAGCTGAACCGGCTCATCGCATCGGGCCTGCTCTACCGCCGCGGCTTCGGCAGCAAGGCCAAATACGTCTTCAAGCACGCCCTGGTGCAGGAGGCGCTGCAGGAGTCGCTGCTCAAGCGGCAGCGGCGCCGCTATCACGAGAAGATCGCGGAGCTGCTGGAGCGCGATTCCGAGGCGATGCAGACGCAGCCGGAGCTGATCGCCTATCACTACGGCGAGGCGGGGATGAGCATGAAGGCGGCGCGGGCGTGGGGCCGGGCGGCGTGGCGGGCCCTGGAATGCTGCGCCAATCGCGAGGCGCTGCAGCACGTGCAGCGCGGCCTCGACGCGCTCTCCACCCTTCCCGCCGACACGGCGCGGGACGACGCCGAGCTGCTCCTCCGCCTCTTCCAGGGCGCGCCGCTGGTGGCGCTGCACGGCAGCGCGCACGCCGATGTGGGACGCGCCTACACGCGGGCGCTCGACCTCGCCCGCCAGGCGCCGCCCACGCCGCAGCTGTTCGCCGCGCTGCGCGGCGCGGCGATGAACCGCGCGATGTCCGGCCGCCTCTTCGACGCCATCACGAACGCCGGCGAGCTGCACGAGATGGCGCACGTCAAGACCGAGCCGCATCTGGTGCTGGAGAGCCATGCCGTGCGCTGCGCCACGTTCTTCTGGACCGGCAGCTGCTGGCGCGCCGCGCAGGAGGCGCATCAGGCGCTCGCGCTGTACGAGCCGGAGCGCCATCACGTCTCGCACTGGCTGCGCTACGGCGAGGATCCGGCCGCGGCTGCCTACACGTACGGCATCCTCTCCGAGGCGGCGGCGGGCCGGAGGAGGGAGGCGGCTTCGCTCAGCGAGCGGGCCCTGGCGGCGGTGGAGCAGTGGTCGCAGCCGCACAGCCGCGCCTTCCTCCTCTCCGGCGTGGCCTGGGGCGCCATCGAGCTGAATGATGTGGACGGCGCACGGCGTCATGGCCAGGCCATCATCGACATCGCCGCGGAGAACCGTTTCGCCGCCTGGTCCGCCCTCGGCAGCGTGTTCAAGGGCTGGGCGCTCGCCGCGCGGGGCAACCTGGCGGACGGCATCGCGCTGATGGCGGACGGCCGGCACCGCTGGCACGAGACGGGCGCGCGGGTGGCGGCCTGCTGGATCCCGGCGCGCATCGCGCAGCTGTATGCGGCCGCCGGCAGGACCAACGACGCGCTGCAGTGGATCGACGTCGGCCTCTCCGGCGCCAGCACGTTCGGCGACGGCTACTACCTCCCCGAGCTGCACCGCCTGCGGGGCGACCTGCTCGCGGCCAGCTCCGGCGCCGACTGCGACGTGATCGACGCCTACCGCCAGGCGGTGGGCATCGCCCGCGACCAGCACGCCGGCGTGATGCAGATCCGCGCCGGCGAGCGCCTGGCCCGCCTCTACGTGGCCCGCAACCGCCGCGCCGAGGCGCTGGCCGTGCTCAACAGCGTCTGCGCGCTGCGCGACGTCGACGGCGACATGGGCGAGCTGAGCGCGGCGCGGGCGCTGCTCTCATCGGTCGCCCCCACCGCCGCGCGTCCATAATCGCTCCACAATCGGAGCGCATCTTCCTCGCGTAAGGAGGAAGTGATCATGAACAGATGGACAGTGATTCTCGGCGCGTTGCTGCTGGCGGTGGTGGTGGGCGGCATCGCCTACAACGCCGGTGTAACGCAAGGCATGGTGCAGAGCGGCAAGATCGTCACCGTGGCGCCGCCGGCGGGCGCGTATCCGTATGCGTATCCGTACCCCTACTACGGGTGGCACCGGCCGTGGGGCCTCGGCTTCTTCTTCGCGCCGCTCTTCTTCATCTTCTTCTGGTTCATCGTCGTGCGCGGGTTGTTCGGGCGGTACCGCGGCTGCAACGGCGGCACGCGCTTCGAGGAGTGGCACCGCCGGATGCACGAACGGATGGAGACGCCGCAACCGTGAAGACGATCCTCGTGGTCGATGACGAGCCGCAGATCGCGGAGATCGCGACCGACTATCTGCGGCTCGCCGGCTACGAGGTCGTCACCGCCGGCGACGGCGTCCGCGCGCTGGACGAGGTGCGCGGCCGCCGTCCCGACCTGGTCATTCTCGACCTCGGGCTGCCCGGCATGGACGGCATGGACGTGGCCCGCGCCATCCGCCGCGAGTCGGACCTGCCCATCATCATGCTCACCGCCCGCGTGCAGGAGGAGGATCGCCTGGATGGGCTGGAGGTCGGCGCCGACGACTACATCGGCAAGCCGTTCAGCCCGCGCGAGCTCGTGGCTCGTGTCAAGGCCGTGCTGCGGCGAGCCCACAACGACACGGACCTTCTCCGCTTTGCCGACGTGGCGATCGACCTCCCGCGCATGCTGGTCGCGCGCAACGGCGCGCCGGTCGACCTGACCCCGACCGAGACCCTGCTCCTCGCGGCGCTGGCCCGCCATCCCGGCCGCGTCTTCACCCGCTCGCAGCTGCTCGACGCGGTGCGCGGCTCGGACGCGGAGTCGTTCGACCGCGCCATCGACTCGCACATCAAGAACATCCGCCGCAAACTGGAGCCGCACTACATCGAGACCGTGTACGGCATCGGCTACCGGCTCGCCGAATCATGAGACACCGACATCGCTGGCGTGGCGGCGCCCATGGCCCGCCCCGCGCCGTCCTCCGCATCGGCTGCATGTTCGCCGCGCTGCTCGCGCTGGCCGCGGTCGGGGCCAGCACGGTGGCCACCATGTTCTTCCGCGGCTCGGCGCATCGCACTCCCCTCACCGCCACCGGCCTCGCCGTGATCGTGGTGCTGATCCTCGGCTTCCGCGGCGCGTTCCGCCGCGCGGCGCGCGTCTTCCGGGAGCAGAACAACCTGCGCCGCCAGCTGATGGCGGATGTGGCGCACGAGCTGCGCACGCCGCTGGCCATCCTGCAGGGGCGCATCGAGGGGCTGCTGGACGGCGTCTATCCCCGCGACGACCAGCGCATCGAGGAGCTCCTCGACGAGACGCGCCACCTCTCCCGACTGGTGGAAGACCTTCGCACTATCGCCAACGCCGAGGCGGGCGCGCTCGACCTGCGCCAGGAGCCGACCGACATCGCGGAACTGCTCCGCGACGCGGCCACATCCTTCGGCATCTCCGCCGAGGTGCCCGAGGAGCTGCCGACCATCAGCGTGGATCCAGTGCGCATCCGCGAGGTGCTGCTCAACCTGTTGTCGAATGCGCGGCGCGCGGGCGGCACGGTCGCGCTCCGCGGGAGCGCGGCACCGAAACGGATCCTCATCACCGTGACCGACACCGGCTCCGGCATCCCGGCCGAGGAGCTGCCGCACATCTTCACCCGCTTCCGCAAAGGGCGCGACTCCCGCGGCTCCGGCCTGGGCCTGGCCATCGCGCGCAACCTCGTCCTCGCCCACAAGGGCGGCATCGACGTGGAGAGCGAGGCCGGCCAAGGCACCACGGTGCGGGTCTGGTTGCCGCGCTAAGGAGCCACCTCGATCAGCTCGAACGTATTCGGCAGCACCGGCGGGCGGGGGTTGGGGCGCTCCGCGGTGGGGGCGGGCGGCGGGCCGAAGTCGGCCGTGGCGAGGAAGATGTGCCCCGTCTTGCGGTCGAAGGCCATCGTCCGGGCGCCGCGTTTGGTGGGGAGGTTCTCCAGCACGTCGTACTGGTCCGGCGAGCGCTCGGCCACGATGGTGAGCGTGGCGCTGGCGCCGTTGGAGCTGAAGGCGAGCTGGCGCGAGTCGTCGAACGCGTTCGCATCGACCCCTTTCCCGATCGGCACGGTGGTCACGACGCGGCCCGCGTCGGCGTCGCTGACGGCCATCACCTCGTTGTCGCAGCCGCTGAAGAGGCGGTGATGCGCGCGGTCGAAGGCGAGGCCGGACGGCTCCTCGCAAGGGGCGAGCTTCCAGCGGTTCACCACCTTCAGCGCCTTCGAGTCGATGGCCACGATCTCGCTGGTGTCCTCGATGTTGACGAAGACGCGCCCCTGCCCGTCCGCCTGGGCGAACTCCGGCTTGCCGCCGAGGTCGATGGTGCCGGCCACGGCGTTCGTCGTGGCGTCGAAGGCGGTGGTGTTCTTGCCCCCGGCGTTGAAGGTGAAGACGCGCTCGGTGGCCGGGTCGTAGAGGATCGCATCCGGCCGCTCGCCGGTCGTCTTCACCTCGTCGATGGTGCGCAGGGTGGCGGGATCGAAGACCGTCATGGTCGAGCTGCGCCCGTTGCTGATGAAGCCGCGATGGAGCTCCGGCGCGAGGGCGATGCCGTGCACCCCTTCCGTCTTGGGGATATGACCGACCACCTTGCCGCTGTCCGCATCCACGACCACCACTTCCGTCGCGTGCGAGACGAAGATGTGCCGCGACACCGGGTCGACGGTGAGGTAGTCCCAGCCGCCCTCTCCGCCCAGCGGAATGTGCCTCACCACGTGGTAATGGGGCACCGAGGCGGGCGGCGTGGAGGCGCAACCGAGGATGAGGAGCAGGGCGGGTAACCACTTCATGAGGGATCCTCCTTACGAATCAGAGCGTAGACGGTCGGGGTGACGATGAGAGAGAGCAGGAGCGCGAAGGCGAGGCCGCCGATGACGGCGATGGCGAGCGGCTGGAGCAGCTCGGCGCCGGAGCCGAGGGCGAGGGCGAGAGGGAGCATGCCGAGCATGGCGGCGAGCGAGGTCATGAGCACGGGGCGGAAGCGTCGGCGGCCGGAGCGCACCAGCGCCGCGTGCAGATCGTCGCCGGCGGCGAGGTGGTCCTCCACCGTGTCGAGCATCAGGATGCCGTTCTTGGCCACGATGCCGACGATCATGATCATGCCCATGAGGGATACGACGTTCAGCGTGGTGCGCGTAATGAGCAGCGCGATGAGCGTCCCGGAGAGGGCGAGCACGGCCCCGGTGACGATGGCCACCGGATGCGCGAACGAGCGGAACTCGATCAGCAGCACGAGGAAGACCAGCGCCACGGCGAGCAGCAGCGTGAAGGCGAGCTCGCGGAAGCTCGACTGCTGCTCCTGATAGAGGCCGCCGTACTCGAGCGACATGCCGGCCGGCAGATGCACGTCCCTGGCGAGCTGGGCCTTGATGGCGCTGATGGCGGAGCCGAGGTCGGCGCCTTCCAGCCGGGCGGTGACGGCGATGGAGGAGCGGAGGCCGTCGCGGTGGATCTCCGTCTGGCCGGGGTCGTACTCGATGGTGGCGATCTGGTCGACCCGCACGAAGCCGTTGGTGGCCGGCGAATGGATGCGCAGCGCGCGCACCGCATCGAGCGAGTGGCGGTAGTCCTCCGGCAACACCACGCGTACGTTGATGGCCATGCCGCGCTCGATGATCGAGGTCGCCGCCGAGCCGCCCAGGGCTGCCTCGATCGTGCTGGTGACGTCGGCCGCCGTGACGCCGAACGTCGCGGCGCGGAGCGGGTCGACCCGGAAGGTGACGGCGGGGCCGCTGACCACGATCCCGTCGAAGATCTCCACCACGCCTTGCACCTTCGCGATCGAGGCGGCGATGGTCCGGGCCGTGCGGTGCAGCGCCGCCTGGTCCTCGCTGTAGAGGCGGATCTCCACCGGCGAGGGCGAGCTGGCCAGGTCGCCGATCAGATCGCTGAGGATGCCGATGAACTCCACGCGCAGAGCCGGCTCCGTGGTCTCGATCTTCTTCCGCAGCTCGTCCATGACGTCGGGCGGCGGGCGATGCTTGTCTTTCAGCTTGACCGCAAAATCGCCCGTGTTCGGCTCCGTCACCCCGGCCAGGCCGAGCTGCAGGCCGGTGCGGCGGGAGAAGCTCTCCACGTCCGGCGTCTCCTTCAGCAGCCGCTCCACGTGCAGGAGGATGCGGTTCGTTTCGGCGAGCGAGGCGCCCGGCGGCGCGGTGTAGTCGAGGATGAAGGCGCCTTCGTCGAACTCCGGCAGGAACTCGCTCCCCAGGAACCGGTAGACGACATAGGAGACGGCGAGCAGGGCCGCGATGAGCACGAGCACGATCCGGCTGTGCCGGAGGGCCACTTCCAGCAGGCGCTCGTACCAGCCGACGGCGCGGCGGAGGATGGGGCCGTCCTGGCGATCTTCGATCGGCGTGCTCTCGCGATCGGCGATCGGCGGTCGGCGATCAGGAGAACCGGTCTCCGACCGCTGATCGCTGATCGCTGATCGCTTGTCTTCGTGCGCCCGCACGAACCTTCGGGCCAGCACCGGCGTGAAGAACAAGGCCAGAAAGAGCGACGTCAGCAGCGCCACGGCCATGGTCAGCGCGAGCGAGCGGAAGAACACGCCGGTGACGCCGGTCAGCAGTGAGAGCGGCAGAAACACGACCACCGGGGTGATGGTAGAGAAGACGATCGGCCCGGTGATCTCGCTCATGGCCAGCCGCACCGCCTCCGTGCGCGAGGCCCCCGACGCCGCGTGGGCGTAGATGTTCTCCACCACCACGATCGCGTCGTCGATGATCAGGCCGATCGCGGCGGCGACTCCGCCCAGCGTCATCAGATCGAAATTCAGACCGATCAGCCACAT
>DASYMJ010000140.1:0-7749 GCA_036009105.1 Thermoanaerobaculia bacterium
GCCGCCAGGACGGCTTCGTGCGCGAAGTGGTCGGCCATCGCATCGTGGCCGTGTTCCGCGGCGACCGCAGCATCCTGCACGCCATCCGCGCGGCGCGAGCCATCAACGAGGAGCTCGCGGCGCAGGGCGGCAGCCCGCCCATGACCATCGGCGTCGGCGTCGCCACCGGCGAGTTCGTCACCGGGTCGGTGGAGCTCCACGAGGAGAGCGGCCTGGCCATCGTCGGCAACGCGCCGCTGCTCGCGCTCCTCTTCGCCTGGCACGCGCCGAGCGGCTACGCCTACATCTCGTACGAGACCGCGCAGGCCGCGGGGCCGGAGATCGAGCAGTCCGCCACGCGGGAGGAAGTGCGCCTCAAGTGGCTGCCCCAGCCGCTGCCGGTCGCCTCCATGCCGCTGGTCAGCCTGACCACCGGCATGATGAAGGCGATGGGGGCCGACACCCACTCCATGGCCACCATCCGGATGGACGGCACGGTCGCCGGCCTGACCGCGCCCGCCTCACCGGCGGCCGATCTCGCCGCCGGCCAGCTCTTCGCCAACCGCTACCGAATCGACCAGATCCTCGGCCGCGGCGGCATGGGCGTCGTCTACAAGGCCATCGACACGCAGCTCGACGAAACGGTCGCCATCAAGACCCTGCCGGGCGACGTGATGACCCGTTCGCCGGAGGACCTGGAGCGCTTCAAGCGCGAGATCCGCCTGGCCCGCAAGATCACCCACCGCAACGTCCTGCGCACCTACGACTACGGCGAGGCGGACGGCGTGTACTTCATCAGCATGGAGTTCGTGCGCGGCTACACCCTCTCCGAGCTGCTCAACGAGGCGGACGGGCGGCGGATGTCGCCGCGCGTGGCGCTGGGCGTCGGGCGCCAGATCTGCCGCGGCCTGGACGCCGCGCACGAGCAGGGGATCATCCACCGCGACATCAAGCCGCAGAACGTGCTGATCGACCACCGCGGCGAGGTCAAGCTGATGGACTTCGGCATCGCCCGGATGGCCGAGGCGCCGGAGGCGATGACCCAGGCCGGGTTGATCGTGGGGACGCCGCATTACATGAGTCCCGAGCAGGTGCAGGGGAAGGAGCTCGGCCCCCGCAGCGACGTCTACTCCATGGGCGTGCTGCTCTACGAGATGCTGGCCGGCGTGCGGCCCTTCGAGTCGTCCTCGCTGACCGGCGTGCTGACCGCGCACATCACGGAGAAGCCGCGCCCGCTGATCGAGCTGCGCTCGGACGTGGGCCGTGAGGTGAATGCGATCGTGATGCGCTGCCTGGAGAAGGATCCGAAGGCGCGCTACGCGAACGCCGGCGAAATGCTGCGCGATCTCGACGGGGTGCAGTTGGCTGCTGCCGCGTAGGAAAAATGTAGGGCCGGCTCTCCGCCGGCCCCATTGATCCGTGATCGCTGGGCCGGCTGAGAGCCGGCCCTACATTTCACTTCCACACCTCGTCCAGCAGCGGCGCCTTCGCATATGCGGCGGGCATCGCCAGCGCGTCGGCCTCGCCCGTGGCGTCCATCGTCAGCGACTTCAAGGTGACGAGCTGCACCTTCTTGAAGTTCGTGAAGTTCAGCTCCACCTGCACGGGCGTGCCGGGGATGAAGCGCGTCAGGGCGCCGGTGCCGGGGGAGATGTTGTAGACCACCTGGTCGACGATCGCCTTCAGCTGCGGGTTCTGGGGGACGGCGGTCGTGGTCCAGACGTCGATCCAGGCGGTCTGGGTGTAGCGGGCCCGGTAGCGCATCACGTCCAGCCCGCCCACCTTGTCCTTGACCGGCGGCTCCACGTTGGCGATGGCCTCGAACGTCTTGCGGGTGTTCATCCCGCCGATCTTCGCCAGCAGGTTGCCGATCTCGCTGATCGGCACCTCGGTGTACATCTTCAGCGCCGGATTGAGGACAGTGATGCTGTCCGTGCCGGAGCGGGAGATGCCGTTGAGCCACGTCGTGTCGGCGCGGACGCCGGAGGGGTAGACGTGCAGATGCACCACGCCAAACCGGCTGAGGAAGGGGAACGGGGCGGCGGGGTTCGCCTCCAGTTCCAGGTGATACGGCTTGGCGGGAGCGGCGGGCTTCGCGGCCGGCGCCGGCGCAGGTTTCGCCGGCGTGGCCGCAAAGGAGGTCGCGGCGCAAAGAAGAAGGGCGGCCACTTGGGCCGCCCGAGAGAGTCGTGCAGTGTTAGAACGTCGCATCGAGGAACGGGCGCAGCTTCTTCGAGCGGGAGGGATGGCGGAGCTTGCGGAGAGCCTTCGACTCGATCTGGCGGATCCGCTCGCGCGTCACGTTGAACGAGCGGCCGACCTCTTCCAGGGTGTGCCCGGCCCCGTCGCCCACGCCGAAGCGCATCTTGAGCACCTGCTCCTCGCGGGGGGTCAAGGTGCGCAGGACCTTCTGGGTCTGCTCCTTGAGGTTGGAGACGATCACGTGATCGATCGGCGAGATCACGCCGCGATCCTCGATGAAGTCCCCGAGATGCGAGTCTTCCTCTTCTCCGATGGGAGTCTCGAGGGAGATCGGCTCCTGGGCGATCTTCATGATCTTCCGCACCTTGGAGACCGGCATGTCCATCCGCTTGGCGATCTCCTCGGCCTGCGGCTCGCGCCCCAGCTCCTGCACCAGCGCGCGGGAGGTACGGGTGAGCTTGTTGATCGTCTCGATCATGTGCACCGGGATGCGGATGGTGCGGGCCTGATCGGCGATGGCGCGGGTGATGGCCTGGCGGATCCACCAGGTGGCGTAGGTGGAGAACTTGTAGCCGCGGCGGTACTCGAACTTCTCGACCGCCTTCATCAGGCCGATGTTGCCTTCCTGGATCAGGTCGAGGAACTGCAGGCCGCGGTTGGTGTACTTCTTGGCGATGGAAACCACCAGGCGGAGGTTGGCGACGATGAGCTCCTGCTTGGCCTGATCGGCCTCCAGCTCTCCCTCGCCGATCTCGCGGATCGTCTTCTTCAGATCGTCGTGGGTCATGCCGTAGAAGTTCTCGAGCTCGATCAGCTTCTCTTCGTACTTCTGCAGCCGGCGGCGGTAGAAGTCGCGGCGGGTCTTGTCCTTCTCCCGCTTGAGGGCCTGATCGTCCTTGCGGACCATCGACGCGACCTGCCACAGCTCGTTGTTGATGTCCTTGAGCTTGTTGATCATCCGGTTGCGCGTCTGGGGGGTGAAGTCGATCTGGCGCATCTCGTTGGCCAGCTCCAGCTCCACCTTCTCGATGGTGCGCACGCCGGTCTGCAGCTGCCGCTCGGACAGCTTCTTCGGATCGGCCAGCTTGACCTTGGCATCCTTCAGCTTCTTGTCCAGCTTTCCGATGCGCTCGAAGATGACCATGATCTCGTTGATCTTGTTCACCGTGCTGGCGGCCAGCTTCGGCTCGCCGTTCTCCGGATCGACGGGCGTGTCCGGACCGGCGTCGTCATTCACCGCGAGGTCGATCATCTCCTTGATGACGCGCGGATCCTTCTTCGCGGTCTCGTAGATCTTGATGATCTCCTCGAGGATGATCCGGTTCTGGGAGAGGGCCTTGTAGACCTTGCGCTCCCCCTTCTCGATGCGCTTGGCGATGTCCACCTCGCCCTGGCGGTCGAGGAGCTTGAGCGTGCCCATCTCGCGCAGGTACATGCGGACCGGGTCGTTCGTCTTGTCCACGATGCCGGACGCGACGGCGACGATGTCGGCCTGCACTTCCTCGCGTTGATCGGGCTCCTTGTCCTCGATGGCCCCGTCGATGGTGACCATGGCCTTCGAGTTCGCCGGGATCTGTTTTTCGGCGTCTTCATAGACGTCGATGCCCAGATCGTTGAAGCGGATGATGATCTCGTCGAGCTCCTCCGGGAGGCTGGTTACCTCTTCCGGAAGGATCTCGAAAATCTCCTCGTGGAGGAGGAATCCTTTTTCTTTTCCCAGTGCGATGAGCTGCTTGACCTCGACGTATTTCTCTTCGACACTCAACTCGCCGACCCCTTCATCAAAAGTGGATTCCTGTTCGAGATTCGCAGTCCGCAGGCGATTCGTCATCTTTTAGCGCTCCTCATGGGCAGCGGGTGGGTCGCCCCCCGGGGGTTACGGATCCAAACGGTCGAGGGTTCGAAGCCTCGGCGCGGTCGTCAAAAGCCATCGAAAATAACCAGACTTGACAAGCGCGCCCAAGTCTCGTTCCGAGGACACTCGCGTAATGAATAGGTGACGATAATTATTTCAGCGTGCTCAAGATACGTGACAGCTCCATCTTCTCGGTCACGAGCAGATCCACCCGGCGTAGATCACCCGCTTTTTCAGCCTCCACGATGTCTCTCTGAATCTGCAGCTTGCGGCGATCGACATAACTTCTCTCCATGGGTCGGAGGTTTTCGTCGATGCGGTCGAGGCTTCGATCGTCGATATCGTCGCTGAGGGCCAGCTCTGAGAGGAGTCTGAGCTCATCCTCGCCCCTAAGATGGGTCTTGATCTGCTCGAAATCAATGGGTTGGCCGGACAGAAGGTCGCTTTTTATGATAGAAAAGATCGTTTTGCACCCCGCGTCCTCGAAAAGTTCCTCCTGAAGACGCTCCACCACCTCCCGTCCCAGCCGCCCCTGCATCGCCGCAATCAGCACGAACTTCTCCGCCGTGGCATTCGGCGCCATGCGCTGCCGCTCCGGCATCGCCGTCTGCGCTTTCCCCTTCACCCGGGACCACACGGTGGAGAACTCCAGGCGGAAGGCATCGGCGATCCGCTGCGCCGCATCGTTGCGCATCACCGGGTCCGGCACCGCGCTGAGGAGCGGCACGAACGCCTCGACCCGCTCCGACTTTTCCCGGCCGCTCAGCGCCCCCGCGTCCGTGGCCCATTCAGAGAGGGCGAAGGTGAAGACGTCCGTCGCGTTCGAGAGCAGTTCCAGGAACCGGTCGACGCCGTGCTTCTGCACCAGCGTGTCCGGGTCCTTCTCCCCCTGCAGATCGAGCACCTGCACGTCCAGCCCGGCCGCGAGCAAGACCTGCGCCGCACGCAGCGCCGCGTTGCGCCCCGCGTTGTCGCCGTCGTAGCAGATGACGATCTTCCGCGTGAAGCGCCGGATCAGCGAAGCCTGACCGGCGGTGAGCGAGGTGCCCATCGACGCCACCACGCCCGGCACGCCGGCATGATCGATGGCGATCGCATCGAAGTAGCCCTCCACCAGGATGGCCCGGTCGACCCGCCGCATCGCATCCTTCGACCGATGCAGGTTGTAGAGGAGGCGCGACTTGTTGAAGACGTCCGATTCCGGCGAGTTGAGGTACTTCGGCTCGCTGCCGTCCAGTGACCGCCCGCCGAAGCCGACCAGGTTCCCCGTCTCGGAGTGGATGGGGATGATGAGCCGGTTGCGGAAGCGGTCGTAATAGCCGCTCTTCTCCTTGCGCGGGGTCACCAGGCCGGCCGCCTCCAGCTTCTTCTCTCCGTGCTTCTGGGTCAGCCGCCGCAGGATGTAGTCCCACGAGTCGGGCGCATAGCCGAAGCCGTATTTGTCGATGATCGCCTGCGGCACGCCGCGCTCGCGCAGGTAGTGCTTTGCCGGGTTGTCGTCGTGCCAGCCGAGGGCCTGATGGAAGGCTTCCGAGGCGTCGTCGAGCGCTTCCAGGAGATCGTCCTTGTCGTTCTCCCGGCGCGTCTTCTGGCGCCGGGGCAGCTCGATCCCCACCCGGGAAGCCACATGCTCCACCGCCTCGGGAAAGGTGAAGCGCTCCGTCAGCGCCAGGAACTTGAAGACGTCCCCGCCGGTGCCGCAGCCGAAGCAGTAGAAGAGCCCTTTCGCCCGGTCGACGTGGAAGGAGGGCGACTTCTCGCGGTGAAACGGGCAGAGACCCTTGAACGACTTGCCGGCGATCTTGAGCGGCGTCACCTGCGACACGAAGTCGACGATGTCCGCCGCCTCGCGCACGCGGGAGATGATGACGTCGTCGAGGTCAATTAAGGCCATAGGGGCAAACGATGAACGATGAAGGATGAACGATGAACGGGCAAGTGAACCGGCTTTTGTTCATCGTTCATCCTTCATCGTTCATCGTTCTACGAGAGCGTAGCGATCGTCGCTCCATCTCCCCCCTCATTCTCGTCCCCCGGCCGCCACGATGCCACCGCGGGGTGCTTGCGCAGGTGCTCGCGCAGCGCCTTGCGCAGCGCGCCGGTGCCGAAGCCGTGGATGATGCGCACGGCCTGCTTGCCTTCCAGCAGCGCGCGGTCGAGGAACTTATCCGAGGCTTCCAGGGCGTCGTCCACCCGCTGGCCGATGAGGTTGAGCTCCGCGGAGACGGGGGTGATGTCGGGGACGGAGGTCTTCGACTTTTTCGACGGGCTGAAGCCCGGCGTACCTTGTTTTGGGGTGGCGAGGGGCACCAGATCCTTGGTCTCCACCGTCATGCGGCGGCCGTTCACGTTGAGGACCGCTTTGGCGCCGTCGAGGGAGACGATCTCGCCCTTGATCTTGAACTTGCGGTGCTCGGCGCGCTCGCCGACGTGCACCGCGCGCTCTTCCGCCGGCAGGAACTCCATGGCCCGCTCCACCGGCTTGGTCAACGTGCGGACGATCTCGTCCGCCTTCACCGTCGCGCGCGCGTTGCGGTCGAGATCGCGCAGGGCTTTCAGCTCCGCGGCGAGCTGGCGCGCGACGTCGTCGCGCAAGCGCTCCAATTCGTCGCGGAACGAGGTGCCGATGCGCGCCCGCTCCTGCTCCAGCTTCACTTCCTTCTCCGCGACGGATCGCCGCTCCGCCTCCAGCTCGCTCCGCAAACGGACCGCCTCATCCTGCTGGGCCAGCACCTCGGACATCCGCTGCTGCAGCGTGGCGAGCAGCGTGTCGGTCTCTCCGTAGCGGTCGCCCAAGCGCTCCCGGGCGGCGGCGATGACCGGCGCGGGGAGGCCGATCATCTGTGCCACGTCGATGGCGCGGCTGCGGCCGGGGATGCCGGTGATCATCCGATAGGTCGGCTGCCCCGTCGCGGAGTCGAACTCCATCGAGGCGTTCACGATCCGCTTGTCGTTCACGGCGAAGCTCTTCAGCGCCGAGAGGTGCGTGGTGGCGATGAGCAGCGTGCCGACCTCCAGCAGATGCTCGATCACCGCCGCGGCGAGGGCGGCCCCTTCCTCCGGATCGGTGCCCGACCCGAGCTCGTCGAGGAGCACGAGCGAGCGGTTCGTCACGCGCTCCAGCACGCGCTTGAGGCGCACCAGGTAAGCGGAGAACGTGGAGAGGTGTTCCATCACGCTCTGGTCGTCGCCGATCAGCACATGGATGGCATCGACGACCGGCAGCATGGTTCCTTCCGCGGCCGGCACCGGCAATCCGGCCATGCCGAGGGCGACCAGGAGGCCCGTGGTTTTCAGGGCGACGGTCTTGCCGCCGGCATTCGGACCGCTGACCACCAGCGCGCAGCTCTCCCGGTCGAGGTTGATGGTGACGGGGATGACGCTGCGGCCGGAGGGCTGCTCGCCGAACGCTTCCTGGCGCACGGCTTCGAGGCGCTCGTCGAGGAGCGGGTGGCGGCCTTCCAGCAGGCGCAGCTCGCGCTCCTTGGAGAAGGTGGGGCGGCACCCGCCGACCGCGTCGTGGAAGAGGGCGGCGGCCTGCAGCGCGTCGAGCTCCGCCGCGACGCCGACCGCATCGATGATGTCTTTCGCTTCGTCGAACAGCATCTGGGAGACGAAGCGGGTGATGCGGATGATCTCCTCGCGCTCCTGGATGAGCAGGTCGGCCAGATCGTTGTTCAGCTCCACGGCCTGCATCGGCTCGATGAAGAACG
>DASYMJ010000141.1:0-17222 GCA_036009105.1 Thermoanaerobaculia bacterium
CGACCTCCCCTCCTGGGTGGTGGTCGTGGTGCCGGCCGCGGTGATCGTCACCCTCGTCGCGGTGCCGGGCCTGCTCGCCGGCAACATGACGTTCCCCCAGCGCCTCGTGGCCGCGATCGGGGTGGCCATCTTCGGCGTGGCCTTCGTCGTCGTCTCCTCGCGCATCGTCGGCCTGATCGGCGTCTCCTCCAACCCCACCTCGGCCATGACGCTCGTCACGCTCCTCGGCGTCTCCGTCGTCTTCGTCCTCTGCGGCTGGACCGATCCGTCCGCCCGCGCGGCGATCCTCACCGTCGGCACGGTGGTCTGCATCGCGGCGTCGAAGGCGGGCGACATCTCCCAGGACCTGAAGACCGGCTGGCTGGTCGGCGCCACGCCGGCGCGGCAGCAGTTCGGCCAGTTCGTCGGCGCGGCGTTCGCCTGCTGGGCCATCGCCTTCACCGTGCTGAAGCTGGGCGAGGTCTACAAGTTCGGCTCCGCGGACCTCCCCGCGCCGCAGGCAACGCTGATGAAGACCGTGATCGAGGGCGTGCTGGCCGGCTCGCTGCCGTGGGGCCTGGTCGGCACCGGCGCCGCGCTCGCCGTCTGCGCGCTGATCGCCGGCCTGCCCGGCCTCTCCTTCGCCATCGGCATCTACCTCCCGCTGGCCACGCTGACGCCGATCTTCGTCGGCGGCATCGTGCGCCGCCTCGTCGACCAGCGCCGTGCCGGCAAGCCGGGGGAGGCCGACCCCGGCGTGCTCGCCGCCTCGGGGATGATCGCCGGCGAGGGGCTGACCGGCGTCCTCATTGCCATCCTGATCGGGACGAAGGAGAAATGGACGGCGCTGGCCAACGGCCTCTCCGCGGTCCACTTCTCCGACCGCAAGTTCACCTGGGTCACCGGCCCGGCCGGCGTGGTCCTCGGCATCGCCATCGTGCTCGGCATCTGCCTGCTGCTGTACCGCGCCGGACGTTCGGCCGAGGCGTAGGGCTGCCCCGTTGCAAAGCCTTCTCCCCGCCGCGCGGGGAGAAGGTGCCCGAGGGGAGTTGGAGAGGGTGATCAGGGCAGCGGCTTCTTGCACTTGCCGCGCGGGCCGGCGTTGAAGATGGCGAACGCCTCCGCGTCGGTCAGGCCGCGCTTGATGATCTCCAACTCGTCGATGCAGCCTCTGTAGAAGCTCTGCCCGAGGGCGGGGTTGCGCTGGCCGATGAAGAGCGACGAGGTGTTGGCGATGTCGCCCTGCCGGGGCACGAAGGTGTGCACGATGTTTCCGTCCACGAAGATCGTGCCGCGAGCATTCGGGCCGCAGCGGGGGGCGACGCGCACGGCGACGAAGTGCCACTGGTTGTCCGCCACGTTGACCGTGGTCGGCGCGATCTCGTTCGTGCAGGAGGCGGCGGTGTTCGTGGCCGCGGCGCAGACCTGCGCGCCCGGACCGGTGGCGATCTGGAAGCCCGGCCGGCCGTTGGCCAGGAAGAGGCTGTAGCCGCGCAGATCGGTCGGCGTCACCGAGCGCTTGTCGAGGATGGTGACCACGCCCGAGGACTGGCCGGTGCGGATCCAGGCGTCGATGAAGATCGGCTCCGACTGCGCGCAGGCGCCGGCGAAATTGATCTCCGGGTGGTTGGCCACCGTGGCGAACGCGCCGTCGCCGTTGAAGCACGCCGCGCGGTCCACGACGCCGGCCGCCGTGGTGACGCCGCCGGTGAAGACCGCGGCGTTGTTGAACAGGGCCGAGTCCCGCGAAGGGGAGCCGGGCAGGTCGAAGGTCCACCACGCGGTCATCTGCGGAGGAGGAGGAATGCAACATTGCGTCGGTGCCGGTTGCGCCGCGGCGCCCACGGCGGTCAGGAAGAGGAGGGAAATCAGTATCCGTGCTCGCATCTCAAATACCCCTTTCATTGGGTTGATGCGCTCTAGACGGACGCCGAAGTTTTTTTCCGAACCGGGCGTCGTGCTACGATGCGCGACCCTTTGTCAAATCGAGGAAGAAAGGAAATCCATGACTCACGCGAACGAAAAACAGCTCCCGCACCTGGTCGGCTCCGGCTTCGACCGCGGCGCGTCGCCGTTTTCGTGGCGCGCCGTCATGACCATTCCGGCTTCATCCTCTTTGACATCACCGCGCATTGCACGAGGGACCGCGAGCTGTAACGCGGCAGAGCAGGCAAGCACGCGCCACCGGTAAGCAGCGACTGCGCTGCCGCTCCGGCGGCGCACATCCCCTACACGAATCCGATTTCACGATTGACGGGACTCCGGCGATCCCGATCCAACCGCGTCAACCCGATTCGTCCGGCCCGGAGACCTCGCGGTCTCCTGATGCTGGCAGCGATCGACCGGATCGTCTGCAGACGGCCTCCGCCCCCGGTTCCAGAACCCAAATGCGCGGAGGTCGCCGGGGCCACGCGACGTGTGACGGCCACTCAGGTGGGAGCGGCCAACGCGTGGCGCCCGGCGCCGCGGAACACCACCACGGACTCCTCGCCGAGTCCGCCCGGCGCCTTTGGGACGGGAGATAGCTCCCGCCACACCGCCTACACCATCGATTTGCCGGACCAGTCACGAAGCAGCACCACTCCATATGGGAACGCGCTTCCCCGGAGCTGCGGCAACGAGCCGGGACGCGGCGATCGCCCGGTCGCCAACCTTCAACAACGATCGCGGAGGCGGGACTGGACGAGTTGCTGGTTGTCAGTTGTCGGTTGTCGGTATTTCTACTGACAACTGATCACTGACAACCGACAACTCTCAATGGTCCCGCCTCCGATGCGATACTTCGCCCCATGCCTTCGAAGCTCACTAGTGAAGACATCCTGCCCGGCGCCGTCATGGAGGCGGTGTTCGAGCCGAACCCGGTGGAGAAGAGCAGCGAGTTTCTCTACCGGGCCACCCATCTGGACGGCCGCCGCGCGCCGAAGGTCGTCCTCTCCCGCGACCCGCGCATCCGCTCCGGCGTGCGCTGCCTCGTCCGGGTCACGCGGGTGGAGAAGAAGAAGCGGGAAGACCGCGGCTACATCGAGGTCGAGCTGCTGCAGAACCTGGAGTTCGAGATCGCGGACGTCTGGCTCGATCCGGTCGTCTCCCGCAAGCTGCAGGTCCTGCTCGAGAACGGCCGCAACATCCTCCTGGATGGTCCGCAGGGCTGCGGCAAAACCGTGCTGGCCCGCTCCATCGGCACCTCCATGGGCTACGAGTTCGTCTTCTTCAACTGCAGCGCCGTGGTCGAGGCCACGGACTTCATCGCCACCCTGCAGGTGCGCTCCTCCGAGAGCGGCGCGCCGGTCACCTCCTTCCTCCCCACCGAGATCCTCGCCGCCCTGGAAGCGGCGCAGACCGATCACCGCCGGCGCTTCCTCGTTTTCCTCGACGAGCTGAATCGCTGTCCGGAGAGCGCGCGCAACGCGCTGATGCCGGCCCTCGACACCACTCGCCGCATCTTCAATCCGATCAGCAACCAGTTCATCGCCATCCCCGACACGGTGCAGTTCATCGCCGCCGTGAACCGCGGCGACGAGTTCTCCGGCACCTTCAACATCGATGCGGCGCAGCTCGACCGCTTCGCCCCGATCGCCATGGACTACCTTCCCGCCATCGAGGAAGTGCGCATGCTTTCCAGGCGCTACCCGTCCGTCGGCGACGAGACGATCCGCGCGGTGGTCGACATCGCGCATCGCATCCGCGGCGCGGCGGAGCTGGGCGCGGGCCTCTCCGTGCGCGCGACGGATGAAGTCTGCGCGTATCTGAGCCATCCCGTCTTCGCGCACGACCAGACCAAGATGTTGCCCGAGATCCTGAAGGACTCCTTCTGCGGCCGCTACGCCGGCCGCTGGCACGACGCGACGACCGAGGCCGGCGCCGCGTGGGGCATCGTGCAGAAGGCGCTGCGGGAGAGCCGGCCGTAAGGTGACGCTGCGCGACGACCTGGCCGATCCGTCGCCGGAGGTACGCGCCGCCGCCTATCGCTCGCTGCGCGGAGCGCGGAGCCTGCACGCGCTGCGCCTCCTCGCCGCCGGCCTGGATGACCCGCATGACGCCGTCGTCACCGCGGCGGCCGAGGTGATGATGGAGACGCAGGACGCCGGGCCGCGCGCGCTGGTGGCCTTCCATCCCCGCCGCGCCGCGAGACGCGTCGCCGTCCGCGTCACGGAAGACCTCGACCTGCTCTACCTCCTCCTGGCCGATCCCGAAACGCGCGGGGAGACGATCGAGCGGCTGCGCCTGCATCCTCCCATCGGCGGCACCGACGGGCGCGCGGCGATCCTGCGCCGCCTCCTGGCCGACGGCTCGCTGCCGCCCGCCGATGCGGGAAGCCTCTTCCGCGACGACGCCGGCTCCCTCGCCCTGCTGGCCATGCAGCTCGCGCGCGAGGTGATCCAAGCGGCGAAGGGCGAGCCGGAGATCGTGTACGAACGGCCGGCGTATCTCGAAGGGGCGTTCGTGCCGCCTTCCTTCGTCACCATCATCGACGTGCTCGACGCCGTCCCCGGCGCCTGGCGTGCCACGCTCGCCCATCGCCACGTCTTCAGCGACGGCGAGAGCGCGCGGATGGCCTTCCTGGCCTGGCTCAGCCTCACCGTGCATTCGGCGCGGCATCACATGGCGCGCCGTTCGTGGAATGCCGAGGCGCTGGCCATCGAGAGCACGACCATGCCGGCGCTGCTGCTGGCCGAAGCCATCCCCCTCGCCGTCCGCCGCGACGCCTTGCGCGCCGCGGCCGGCATCACCGGCCAGCAGCTCGATCCGGCGGCGTTCGGCTGGGACGCTCCGTTCATCCTCAGCTGCCTCTTCAACCCGGTCACGCATCGCGACTCCGGCGTGCACGACCTGCGCGCCGCGTACGCGCTGCTCGACGTCCGCTCCGCCGGCACGCCGCTGCAGGGCATGCAAGCCCGACTCGGCACGCCGGCCATCCTCCGGGCGGCGGCGGAAGGCGCCGCCGATCTGGCCTGGATGATCGCCGCCACGCCGCGCGGCCTCACCGACCATGACGTGGCCCAGCAGTGGCTCGCCGCGATCGCGGCCGCCGAGCCGCGGGCGTTCATCGACATCACCCGCACCCTCCCCAGCGCCTGGTGGGTGAGCGTGGTCTCCTCCCCCGGCGCTCCGGTGCTGGAAGGGCTGATGAACGCGCTGGCGGAGAGCGATGCGCCGCCGGCCACGTGGAGCACCTGGGCCGCGGCGCTGACCGGCTCCCTGCCCTCCTCCGGCGCCATCCTCGAGCAGCGCGGCTATCGCGCGGTGCGCCCGGGCACGCCGGCGTTTCCGCATGCGCTCTCCCGTGCGCAACAGCAGTCGGCGGAGCGCATCAACGTGCCGCCCGTCATCGAGCATCGCGCCAGCGGCATCGTCTTCGTCATCATCCCCGGCGGCGAGTTCCTGATGGGCGGTCCCGATTCCGATCCCGAAGCCTATGAGCGGGAGAAGCCGGCGCGCCTGGTCACCATCGAGACGTGCTATCTGGCCGTGACGCCGGTGACGCAGGCGCGGTGGAGCGGCGGCGAGCTGCCGTTCCGCGACGATCCGCGCGTGCCGGCCCGCGGCATCCACTGGACGCGGGCCGCCGCATTCGCAAAGAGCCTGGGCATGCGCCTGCCCACCGAGGCGGAGTGGGAGCGGGCCGCTCGGGCCGGCACGGCGACGCGCTACTGGTGGGGCGACGCGTATGAAAACGGCCGCGCCAACTGCCAGTCGGAGCTCGGCCGCCCCTCCCCCGTCGGAACGTTCCCGCCGAACCCCTGGGGTCTGGTCGACATCCTGGGCAACGTGTGGGAGTGGTGCCAGGAGTGGTACACCGATGCGACCTTCCGCATGCCCGTGCGCTGGCGCGTGCTGCGCGGCGGCTCGTGGCTCGGCGAGCGCTGGAACGTGCGCGCCTCGGAGCGCTACTGGGGCGAGCCGGACGGGCCGAATCCATCGGGCACGTGCGGTGTGCGCCCGGCGCTGGATGTGTCGATCTGCTTCGAGGGGCCGGCGCCGGTGTCATGACACCACCCGCCGCACCAGCCGCGCCACCACCCTCCCGAAGCGGCCCACCGCATCGGAGAGATCGGCGTCGTCCACCAGCACGTGATCGGGGAAGCAGACTTCCTCCTCCTCCATCGGCTGCACCGCAACCTGCGCGCAGGCGATGCCGCCGGCCGTCAACTTCTTGACCAGCGCGCGCAGCGACTCCACGGAGCACTCCGTCGGCGAGCCGTCGCTGATCATCACCAGCAGGCGCGCCGAGCGGCGGCTGGCCATCGCCACCCGCGAGGCGTACAGCAGCGCGGCCGCGTCGTTGTTGCCGCCGTCCGGCTCGAGCTGCGCCACGGCGCATTGGGAGGCGGTGCCGGCGTCGTAGATCACGTCGTCGGTGAAGCCGAAGAAGCGCGCGTCGATCCCCTGCAGCCCGCGCGCGGCCTCGGCGATCAGGGCCGCGAAGAGGCGCGCCCGCTCCATGCTCTCCCCCTGCGCCATCGAGCCGGAGCAGTCGATGACCACGCCCAGGAAGAGGTCGGCACGCTGGATGGTGCGGCGGGTCTTGAGCAGGCGCGGATCGCCGCCGATGATGGCCCGCTGCAGCGCGCCGCGGTCCACGGCCGAGCCGGCGCCGCGGCGGCGCAGCGTGACGCGGGAGAGGCCGAGCATCTGCAGGAAGCGCCGCAGACGCCGGCTCCATCCGGCCACGCCTTTGGCCAGCTCCCGGTATTCGTGCGCCTGAAACGGCAGGGTGATGACTTCCGTGATCTCCTCGAAGTCCGTCCCCTCGGCGCGGTTGATCACCGGCGCGGTCGCGCTTTGCTCCTCCGCGCGCGGCGGACGCGGCCCCTGCCGGATCGACTCGATCTCGTCGTCGAGGTCGCGGTCGGAGATGCCGGGCAGCCTCTCCGCCAGCTCGTTCGCATCGGCCGCCGTCGCGCCGTGCAGGCCCACCGTATCGGCAAGGCCGGCCTCGTCGCCGAAGATGCGCTTCAACTCGCGCGCGATTTCCAGCAACTCGTCCGGCCGCGCCTCGCGGAAGCCCTTGCCGAACAGCGCCAGCGCCTCGGTCACTTTCGGATCGCCCGTGCGGTTGCCGAGGCCCATGCGCAGCGCGCGGATGAAGCGGGAGAAGCTCGAGCCGTGCGCTTCCAGCTCGCGCAGCAGGCGGCCCGAGTTGATGGCGACTCTATTGCGGTCGCGCGCCGGCTCGAGGCCCGCCCGGACGAGCACGCGGAACGCGGCGCCGCCCAGCAGGGCGAGCAGCGCGGCGATGCCGAAGTCGCGGCTGGTGCGCTGGAAGGCCCACGCGGCGAGGATCTTCAGCGAGTCGCCCCACTCGGTGTCGATGGAGCGGAGGTTGCGCTCCAGGTGCTCGTCCTGCACGAGGTTGAGCAGCGAGCCGAGCTGCTCTTCAGCCGCTTCTTCGTTGACCTCCGCCCAGCCCGGGCCGGTGTTCCAGCGGTGATGTCCGATCTCGTGGAGGATGATCGCCTCCACGATGCGCCGCCCGTCCATCTCGCCGCGCAGCAGGGGCAGCGGGTTGAGGTGGATCACCCGCCCGCCGAGGTGCGTCATCCCGATCTGCCCCTCGGAGGTGCCGTAGAGGCGGAAGCGGAACGTCTTGCCGGTCAGCTCCTGCCCCCGCTCGATGCCCCACGCGGCAATCTCGGCCAGGGTGCGGATGCTGCGCGCCCGGGAGAAGCGGTCGGGCTTGACCAGGGAAAGGGCGCGCTTGCGGTTGTCGCTGTCGACGCTGCCTTCGATGATGTCTTTGACGATGCGCGCCGCGGTCTCGCTGTCGAAGCTGCCGGTGTTGACCCGTTCGAGCAGATCGCGCTCCAGGCGCGCGTCGCCGGACAGGAGGATGCTTTCCAGATCGTCGGCGATGACCCGCGCCGGCTCTTCCTTCTGCGCGACTGCGGTCACCGTCGGCGTCATCGTCTTGGGCGTCTCCTCGCGCATCCGCGCCAGCAACGCCATCACCGCGGCGCCGTCCTGCTCCTCCAGCTGCTCGATCGCCTCCTCCACTTCCGCGGTCGGCACCTCGCGCAACAGCACCTCCATCATCGCGGCCGAGGGCGGGGTGTCTTCGCCTGCCGCGCGCCGCGCGTTGCGCGCCACCGCCCGCACGAGCAGGGCCAGGCGCGACGCTTCGAGCGTCTCGCCGCCGCCCGGACGCAGCGTGCGCGCGATGCGGCGGAGGAGGGAGCGGAGGGTCATCGGTCGGGATTATGCATGCTCCTCCGCCGACGCCGCCCTCCCGCCCGACGCCGTCGCCCGCTCCCTCTCCGATCCTCGTTACTTGGCCATACGAGGGTGTTCGAGGAGCTGGCGCGGCGGGCGGTGGGGTGGGGCGGCGGTAGGGACGGGCGCGCTGTGCCACAATCACCGCGGGTGACCGATGCGCGTGCTCATCGTGGAAGACGACCTCGTGCTGCGGAGCGGTCTGGTCGACCTGCTCGGTGCGGCCGGGCATGCCATCGAAGCGGCGGGCGACGGCGCGACCGGATTGCAGCGCGCCACGGAGGAGGGGTTCGACCTGCTCCTGCTCGACCTGACCTTGCCGCGGCTGGACGGCATCGAGCTGTGCCGGCGCGTGCGGATGGCGCGGCCGTCGCTGCCCATCCTCGTCCTCACCGCGCGCGGTTCGGAAGATGAAAAAGTGCGCGGATTGGAGGCGGGGGCGGACGACTACGTCACCAAGCCGTTCGGCGCGCGGGAGCTGCTGGCGCGCGTCGAGGCGCTCGCGCGGCGCAGCGCGGCGATGCCGCGGGAAGCGGAAGTATTGGAGCTGCACGGCTGCCGCATCGACCTGGGCCTGCTCCAGGCGCGGCGCAACGGCGAGCCGCTCCCCCTCACCCCGCGCGAGGCCGGCATCCTGCGCTGGCTGTATCGCCATCGCGGCCGCGCCGTCCCGCGGCACGAGCTCCTGGGGCAGGTGTGGGGAGCGAACGAGGAGCTGGAGACGCGCACCGTCGACATGACCATCGCCAACCTGCGGCAGAAGATCGAAGCCGATCCGGCGGCGCCGCGCATCATCGTCACGGTCAAGGGCGCGGGTTACGCGTGGGGGGAGCGGTGAAGCGCGCGCTGCTCGTGGTCGCGCTGCTGCTCGTCGCGGCCGGACTGCCGTGCGCGGCGTGGTTCGTGGCCGGCTCGCGGGAGGCGGAGCGGGAGTCGCAGCGGGTGGTGAACGAGTCGCGGGACGAGGCGCGGCTCGCGGCACGGGCCATGGCCGGCCAGCTCGGCGCGCGGCTGGAGAAGATTCGCGCCTCCGAGTCGCAGCGGCCGTACTTTCATTACCAGAACCTCTTCCACGATCCGCGCGGCGCGAGCCAGGGGTTGTCCGTCGTGCCCTCGCCGCTGGCCGGCGGGCCGACCGAGCCGCTGATCCTCACCCACTTTCAGGTGGACCGGAAAGGCCGGGTCACGCTGCCGACCCTGAATGATGACGTGCGCGAATTGAACACCGCGAACGTGGCGCGGGAGCGGGCGATGCAGCAGACGCTCGGCGCCGCGGCGCCGGAGGTCCTGCGCGATGGCGGCGCCGCTCTCGTTTCGCTCGAGGCGGAGGTCGGCGCGCGGCGGAAGCGGCGCGAGGCGAAGCTGCGGAAAGAGGAACAGCGGCTGGCGCGGGCGGCGGCGCCGATTACGCCGCAGCCGCAGCCGCGGCCGCAGCCAGTGCAGGTTGCGGCAACGCCCGCGCCGGCGACGGAGAACTACAACATCGTCGCTCCCGGCACGAACATGACCCAGTCGGTCAACGTGCAGCGGCTCGATCCGATCGTCTTCGCCCAGAACGCGCAATCGAACATCGTCTATCAGGAGCTGAAGGCACCGGCGCCAAGCGCGAAGCCGAACCCCAGGCCGAAGCTGCCGCCGCGCCGCGCGCCGGAAGTGGAAGTGGCCACGAGCGATTTCTCGTGGAGCAGCATCGAGATTGCTGGCCACCGCTCGCTCACCGCGCTGCGGCCGGTGGTGACCCCGGAAGGCGCGGCCATCCAGGGCTTCCTCGTCTCGCAAAGCGCCTTGCAGGATGCGATCAAGAGCGCCGGCCCGACCGCTGCCTGTCTCCAACTGACGCAGAAAGGCGGCATCCCCATCGGGAGCAGCGGCTGGTCCATCGCCATCGACGAACGTGCCGCGAGCGCGCCCGCCATCGAAAGGGCGGAAGAGATCCGCCGCACGTTCCGGCAGACGTTCTTCGCCGGCCTCGGCGCGGCGAGCCTGGCCCTCATCGCCGTGGCGGTGCTGGTGTGGCGCACCGAAAAGCTGGCCCGCGAGCGCGCGCAATTCGCGGCGGCCGCCGCGCACGAGCTGCGCACGCCGCTGGCCGGCCTGCGCCTGTACGGCGACATGCTCGCCCACCAGCTGGGCGATCCCGACCGCTCCCGCCTCTACGCCCGGCAGGTGGCGCAGGAAGCGGACCGCCTCGGCCGCGTGGTGACGAACATGCTGGAGTTCACCCGCCTGGAGCGCGGCGGCCTCTCCATCCGCGCCGCGGAAGGCAACCTGGGCGAAGCGGTGAGGGAGTGCATCGAGCAGCTGCGGCCCGCGCTCGAAGCGGCCGGCTGCCTGGTCAATTTGCAGGTCGCCGACGACCTGCCGCCCATCGCCTTCGATCGCGACGCGGTGCATCAGATCGTGCAGAACCTGCTCGACAACGCGGAGAAGTACTCGCGGCCCAGCAGCGAGCGGACCATCGAGGTGGAGGTGGCGCGCTTCGAGGGCGGCGCGGCGGTGACGGTGAGCGACCGCGGCGTCGGCATCGACGCGCGCGTGGCGCGGCATCTCTTCCTCCCCTTCGCGCGCGGCGGCGGCCACGCGCCGGCCGGCCTCGGCCTGGGCCTGGTGCTGGTCAAGGCGCTGACCCAGGCGCATGGCGGCAAGGTCAGCTGGGCCGCGCGCAGCGGCGGCGGCACCACCTTCCGCGTCGTCCTCCCTTTTTACACACCTTAGACGGACAACCCGGCGCCTCGCACCGACCTTGTCCGGAGGAGGTGTTGTCATGAAACGACTGCTGCTGCTTTCCACCCTGGTTGCCACCCTGGCCACCGCGTCCCCCCGCCCGCCCGCCGAGCGCGCGCTGTCGAAGCATCCCTCCATCGCCAACCCGGCCATCGCCGAGCTGCGCGCGCAGGGACAGGCCGGCGTCGATGCGCTGGCCCTCGCCGCGTCGAAGCTCACCGGTCGCGAGGAGAGGGAACGCGCGCGGCTCGCGCTCGATCGCGTCTGCCGCCAGCGCGACTGCTACGCCTCCCGCCTCTACTGGTTCACCGACCTCGGCGCCGCGAAGGCGGAGGCCAAGAAGCTCGGCAAGCCGATCCTCTCGCTGCGCCTGCTGGGCAATCTCGATGATGACCTCAGCTGCGCGAACAGCCGCTTCTTCCGCACCACCCTCTACTCCGATCCGAAGATCGCCGCGGCCATGCGCGAGCACTTCGTCCTGCACTGGTCGTCCGAGCGGCCGGTGCCGCAAGTGACGATCGACTTCGGCGACGGGCGCAAGCTGCGCCAGACCATCACCGGCAACAGCGTGCACTACCTGCTCGATGCGGACGGCCGCCCGCTCGACGCCCTGCCCGGCCTCTACTCGCCGGAGAGGTTCCTGATCGGGCTGAACGAGCTGGCCAGCGTCGCCCTGCGGCGCGATGCGGAGACGCTGCGGGCCTATCACGAGCAGGCGCTTCAGAACGCGTACTCGGAGCTGAGCGCGGAGTTCGCGCCGCCCCCGCCGCCGCCCGCGCCGGCCGCCGTGGACGAGCCGGTGAAAATCGAAGCGACGCTCCGGTACGCCGCGATCCTCGCCGCCCCCGTCGCGTCGACCAAGATGTCCCTCGAGACGCCGCTGCTGGCCAGCCTCGGGCAGACCATTCCCGACGCGCGATGGAAGGATCTCGCCGCGAAGCACGCGCCGGAGGTCCGCTTCGCCCCCGAATCGATCGCGCTGATGAAGGAAAAGTACGGCGCCACCGATGCCATGCTCGTCGCCCTGCAGCGTTCCGTGGCGGAAGACACGCTGCGCAACGAGTACGATCTGCATGCGCGCATCCATCAGTGGTTCGCGGTGGCGACGAGGATGACCTTCCACTCGCTGAACAAGAGCGTGTACGCGCAGCTGTTCCTCACCCCGCGCACCGATCCGTGGCTCGGCCTGCAGCCGAACGCGTTCTCGGCCATCGCCGCGAAGTAGCCTCCGCGGGGGGTCGGTTGTCGGTGGAGACGGAACCTGGGCGGGTGATCCTTCGTCTATCTACCGACAACCGACAACTGCTTCCGAGGTGGCCATGCGACGTCTGCTCCTGCTCCTGTCCCTCGTCATCGTCCTCCCTCTCCATGCCGCCGATCTGGTGCGCGGCGTCCGCTCCAAGATCTCGGCGGGCGATCTCGCCACCGGCATTGCCCAGGCCGAGGATTACAAGCGCGCCGCCGGCGTCGATGCCGAATATCTCGACGCCATCGGCTGGCTGGCCCGCGGGGCGCAGCTCCTCGGGCAGCCGGAGCGGGCCCGGATGTACATCGCCGAGCTGCGGCGCGAGCTGCCGGAGGAGAAGGCGGGCTTCATCACGCCGTACGGCGCGGCGATCGAGGTGGAGGGGCGCCTGCTCGCGGCCACGGACGGGCGCGGCGCGGCGATCCGCTACTTCGAAGAGCAGCTCGCGCGAGCCAAGGCGCCCGAGCTGCGCTCGCGCATCAGCAAGAACATCAACATGCTCGCCCTGGAAGGGCAGCCGGCGCCGGCGGTGGAGACCATATCGCTCTCCTCCATGCGCGGCAAGCCGGTGCTGCTCTTCTTCTTTGCCGAGGGTTGCGGGGACTGCAAGGGGCAGGCGCCTTCGCTGGGGCGGGTGTGGGAGAAGTATCGCGGGCGGGTGGGGCTGGTCGCCGTGACGCGGTTGTACGGCGGGCCGTCCGACAAGCCGCTCACGCCGGCCGAGGAGAAGGCGCAGATCGAGAAGGTGTGGAAGGAGACGTACGCGCCGATGGCGGACGTGCCGGTCGTGGTCAGCACCGAGTCGATGGTGCGCTGGGGCGCCTCCGCGACGCCGACCTTCGCGCTGCTCGACCGCCGCGGCATCGTCCGCCTCTACACCCCCACGCGCCTCTCCGAGGCGGAGCTCTCCCGCCGCATCGACGAGCTGCTGGCCGAGGTCGTACCGGGAACGTAACGGCATCGCCCTGCCCGCGGACCTATCGTCTCATGCATGCGCAAGGCGTGGCTGTTTGCGATGATGGTGATGGCGTGGGGCGCGCTGGCGGACGAGCCGGCGACGCAGCCGGCGCAGGTCACCATGATCGACGACATCTTCCCCAGCTGCGGACCGCCCTGCAATGAAGAGGAGCCGGCCACGCAGTTCGATTACGCGTCGTGCGCCGACTATCACCTGAACACCTCGCTCATCGAGGCGGCGGAAAAGCGCGACCGCTCGGCCGTCGAGCTGCTGCAGCGGCGCTACGCGGCGACGCTGAGCTGGCAGGAGCGCGCCCGCATGGCCGCGGCGCTGCTGGGACGGGTGGCGAACGACGGAGAGATCTGGAAGGATCAGGAGCCGCACGCCGAGAACTTCGTCCGCTTCAGCGAGAACGACGAAGAGACGTCCGCGAAGCTCGAGGCCTGGTGCGCGGAACACGGCTACGAGGCGGAGCAATACATGAACGCCGCCTTCCACTCGTTTTATGCGCTGTCGTCGGACCGTCGCTCCCGGCCTCTGCTCGTGCGCGCCCTCGCGTCGAGCAATCGCGAGCTCGTCGTCGACGCCATCTACGGTTTCGCGAGCCAGCACGACGAATCGGCGCTGCCGCTGATTGATGAGGCGCTCGGACGGTTCGATGACGCGAGTGGCATGGCGGAGATGCTCTCCATCTACCACTCCGAGGCAGCCGATCAGCTGGCCTCGAAGTACATCACGGACGAAGACGACCGGGCGAACTACGTGGAGATGCGGCAGCAGCCGCAACAGCAGTAAGCACCTCCTCCGCCGCCGCCACCGCCTCCGAGCTCCCGCCGATCTCCACCAGATCCCCCACCCGCAGCACCTCCGCCGCGGAAGGCATGAGGATGCGCTCCTCGCCGCGCTGGATGGCCAGCACCATGGCGCCGGTGCGGCCGCGCAGGTTCACCTCGCACAGCTGTTTGCCGCACACCTCGCTCCCTTCGGCGACGGTTGCCGTGCGCGGGGCGCCGACGTTCATGAAGTCGAAGTCGAGGCCGAGCGCGGCCATGACGGCGAGCATGCAGGTGCGGCCGGGCAGGGACGCCACGACGCGTCTGGCGCGTGACCGCGCCTCAGCGGGCCTCGTTGAGCAGCAGCATCAGCTCGCGCGTCCGCACATCGACGTTCGGCGCGTCCTGCCGCACCCGCCACTCCCCCTCGTGCGCCTCCACGTGGTGCAGGCGCTGCAGGTCGTCCCGGCTGAGGCCGTAGTCGCGGGCGAAAGGCAGCCACTCCGGCGGCACCTCCGCCTCCAGCTCCGCCTCGGTCAGCATCGGCTCGCCGGCGCAGTTGAAGTGCTCGCAGCCGAACTGCTCGGCGCACTCCGGGCACGGCTTCGGGTCGTCGAAGCCGGCCAGTTCCTCATCCGACAGCACGCGCATCACGCCGCCGCGCTTCTCGCGCACGTAGTGCAGGCCGCTCTCGCTGCGGGAGAGGATGTCGAATCGCTGGGTCATGGAGCGACATGGTAGCAGCCTCGCAAGCGCAGGAAGGCGATGGTCAAGCTCGGCCTGTGCGGCTTCACCATGTCGGCCGCGGAGTACTTTCGAACCTTCCGCGTGGTCGAGGTGCAGCAGACGTTCTACCAGCCGCCCGAGGCGCGGACGCTGGAGCGGTGGCGGGTCACGGCGCCGGCCGGCTTCGAGTTCACCATGAAGGCGTGGCAGCTGATCACGCACCGCGCCACCAGCCGCACTTACCGCCGCCTGCGCACGCCGCTCAGCGCCGCGCAGAAGGAGGAGGCCGGCGCGTTCCAGCTCACGCCGACCGTGCTCGACGCCTGGCAGACCTCGCTCCGCTGCGCGCGCCTCCTCCACGCGACGGCCATCCTCTTCCAATGCCCGGCGAGCTTCCGCCCCACCGACGGGCACGTGGCGAACATGCGCCGCTTCTTCGCCGCCATCGAGCGGCCGAAAGGCGTGACGTTGATGTGGGAGCCGCGGGGCGAATGGCCGGATGAGCTGGTGCGCGGCCTCTGCCAGGAGCTGGACCTCATCCACGCCGTCGATCCGTTCGTCGGGCCGTCGCTCACGCCCCGCCTCACCTACTGGCGGCTGCATGGCAACACGGGCGCGCGGCACGTCTACACCGATGCCGAATTGCGGCAGCTGATCGCCTGGTTGCCCTCCGCAGGGGAGGCGTATGTGATGTTCAACAATATGCCGCGGATCGCCGACGCGGCCCGCTTTCAGGAGATGATGCGCAGATGAGTGAAGAAGCAACTTTTGAATCGTTGGGACTGCCGCAGTCCCTCACCGTCACCCTGTCCGACCTCGGCTACGAGGCGCCGACGCCCATCCAGGCCAAGACCATCCCGGCCCTGCTCGCCGGCCGCGACCTGATCGGCCAGGCCCAGACCGGCACCGGCAAGACGGCAGCCTTTTCCCTCCCCCTCCTCGCCCAGCTCGACGCGAAGAACAAGGCCACCCAGGCGCTGATCCTGACCCCAACGCGCGAGCTGGCCATGCAGGTGGCCGAGGCGATGCACTCCTATGGCAAGCGCATCGACGGCCTGCACATCCTTCCCGTGTACGGCGGCGCGCCGATCGTGCATCAGATGAAGCATCTGGCCCGCGGGGCGCAGATCGTGGTCGGCACGCCGGGGCGCCTGATCGATCACCTCGACCGCGGCACCCTCAAGCTCGACGCGGTGCGCTTCGTCGTCCTCGACGAGGCGGACGAGATGCTGAAGATGGGCTTCGTGGAAGAGGTGGAGCGGATGCTCTCCCTCGTGCCGCTGCCGCGGCAGGTGGCGCTCTTCTCGGCCACCATGCCGGAGCCGATCGCCCGCATCGCGCAGAAGCACCTGGTCAATCCGGCGCGGGTGGAGATCGAGCTTCGCGGCATCTCCGCGCCGGCCATCGAGCAGCGCTTCCTCAACCTGGCCGAGTCGCAGAAGCTCGACGTGCTGACCCAGATCATGGAGCTGGAGCCGGCCGACGCGGTGCTCATCTTCCGCCGGACGAAGACCGGCGCGGCGGAGCTGGCCGAGAAGCTGATGGCGCGCGGCTATGCGGCGGAGGGGATGCACGGCGACATGAACCAGTCGCAGCGGGAGAGCGTGATCCGGCGCCTCAAGAGCGGGCAGATCGAGATCGTGGTGGCCACCGACGTCGCCGCGCGCGGCCTCGACGTGGAGCAGATCACGCACGTGGTGAACTACGACGTGCCGAACGACGTCGAGGCGTACGTGCACCGCATCGGGCGGACCGGACGGGCCGGCCGGAGCGGCGTGGCCACGCTGTTCATCACGCCGCGGGAGCGGCGGATGATGCGGGAGATCGAGCGCTTCACCGGCACGCAGATCAAGCCGATGAAGATGCCCACCGCGGCCGACGTCGCGGCGCGGCGGATCACCACGCTGAAGGAGACGCTGCGCAAGGAGCTGAAGGACGGCGATCTCGATCTCTATGTCGAGGTGGTGACGCAGCTGGCCGAGGAGGGGCCGTTCGACATGGCGGATGTGGCGGCGGCCGCGGCGAGGATCGCCAATTCCGCGCGGCCGATCGCGGTGGCCGAGATCCCTGTTGCTGCCCCGCCCCCTCCTTTCCGCCCCTCCGGCCCTCCCCGCGACCGCGGCGACCGCGGCGACCGTGACGGCGAGGCGAAGGTGCGCCTCTCCATGGCCGTCGGCAAGCGCGACGGCATCCGCCCGGCCGACATCGTCGGGTCGATCGCCAACGAGGCGGACATCCCCGGCCGCGACATCGGCCCCATCGACATCCGGGACGACATCACATTCGTCTCCGTGCCGGAGCGCTACCGCGACCAGGTGCTGGAGAAGGTCGGCCGCGCCAAGTTCAAGGGGCGGGCGGTGAACATCAAGGTGGCCGGCGCGTACGAGCCCGCCGGGCCGCCGCCCCAGCGCTTCACCCCCCGCTTCCCGCCGAAGCGGGAGGGAGGGCCAACCCGCTTCGGCGCGAAGCGGGAGGATCGCCCGCGGGATGGCAAGCGGCCGCCGTTCGGAGGGACGAAGCCGAAGTTCGCCGGCAAAGGCAAACCGAAGCCGAAGAGATGAATGTAGGGCCGGCTCTCAGCCGGCCCAGTCATGGATAGCTGGGC
>DASYMJ010000142.1:0-31745 GCA_036009105.1 Thermoanaerobaculia bacterium
CGCGCTCCAGTGTCTTCTGCCGCTGCGACTCCGCCTTCTCTTCCTGCTGCAGGCGGCCTCTCTTCTGCTCCAGCCAGGAGGAGTAATTGCCCTGCCAGGGGATGCCCTGGCCGCGGTCGAGCTCCAGGATCCAGCCCGCCACGTTGTCGAGGAAGTAGCGGTCGTGGGTCACGGCGATGACCGTGCCGGCGTACTGCTGCAGGTGCTGCTCGAGCCACTGCACGCTCTCCGCGTCGAGGTGGTTCGTCGGCTCGTCGAGCAGGAGGATGTCCGGCGCGGCGAGGAGCAGCCGGCAGAGCGCCACCCGGCGCTTCTCGCCGCCGCTGAGCGTGGCGATGAGCGTGTCGCCGGGCGGGCAGCGGAGGGCGTCCATGGCCATCTCCAGCTTCGAGTCGAGGTCCCACGCGCCGGCGGCGTCGAGCTTGTCCTGCACCTTCGCCTGGCGGTCCATGAGCTTGTCCATGTCCGCGTCGGGATCGCCGAAGGCGTTGTTGATCTGGTCGAACTCCTCGAGCAGGTCGACTGTCTCCTGCACCCCTTCCTCCACGATCTGGCGCACGGTGCGGGTCGGATCGAGCTGCGGCTCCTGCTCCAGGAAGCCGACGGTGTGGCCGGGGGAGATGATGGTCTCGCCGAGATGCTCTTTATCGAGGCCGGCCAGGATGCGCAGGAGGGAGGACTTGCCGGAGCCGTTCAGGCCGATGACGCCGATCTTGGCGCCGTAGAAATAGGAGAGGTAAATGTCCTTGAGGACCGGCTTCTTGTCGTAGTACTTGGACACTCCAACCATGGAGTAGATGATCTTGTTCGGGACGTCGGGTTTTGGCATAGGGGCGGGATTCTATAGGAACGATGAACGAGGAAGGATGAACGAGGAACGGGCGAGTTCGTTCCTCGTTCATCCTTCCTCGTTCATCGTTCTAATTCACCGTCTCACTCACCGCCAGCTCCCCCACCCGGGGCACGACCGTGGCCGACGCCACCTCGTCGAACGACACCACGACGAGCGTCTGGTCGTCCTCCGGCGGGCGGTTGCGGGTGAACTTGCGCACGCTGGCCAGCAGGGCCTTCTTGATCTCTTCCGCCGTGCCGCGGCCGCTGTCGAGCAGGGCCTTCTCGAAGCGCTCGAAGCCGAACGGCTCGCCGTCGTCGTCCACCGCTTCGATCAGGCCGTCGCTGTAGAGGATGAGGCGGTCGCCGGCGGTGAAGTCGACGGTGTGCTCCTGGAACGGCTCGCGGCGGCGGACGCCGAGGGGGAAGCCCCACGAGGAGAGCGCCTCGATGCGGCGCGAGGCGGCGCGGTAGACGTAGGGATCGAGATGGCCGGCCGAGGAGAAGCGCAGCTGTTGCGCGCGGGGATCGAGCAGGCCGAAGAAGAACGTCATCAGGATGCGCTTCGGCGCCGTCTTCATCACGACCTCGTTGAGCATGGTGAGCACGGCCCGCGGCGATGAGTCGTAGTCGACCTGCACCAGCAGCGCCGACTTGGCCATGGCCATCACGATGCCGCTGGTCAGGCCGTGGCCGGAGACGTCGCCGAACGCGATGCCGATGTCGCCCGACGGCTGGGGGAGGAAGTCGAAGTAGTCGCCGCCGATCTCCGTCGCGGCGCGGTAATGCGAGGCCACCGAGGCGCCGGCCAGGGAGGGCGTATCGAGCGGCAGCAGGGCGGCCTGGATGCGGTTCGCCGCATCGATCTCCGCCTTCACCCGCTCCCGCTCCACGATGCGCTTCACGTGCGGCGCGAGGTCTTCGTACGTGTAGACCACCTCCCGCCCGGTGAGCAGCGCCGCGACGGCGAAGATGGCCAGGACGACCAGCGGCACGGCGATGGTGGTGACGAGCTCGCGGAACATCGAGCCCTGGGCCACGCTCGCCAGCGGCAGCGCGGCGACCAGCATGGTGGCGCCGAACAGCGCGATGGCGCTGGTGAGCAGGTCATAGGCGAGGAAGACGCAGACCACGGCCAGGCCGGCGCCGAAGCCGAAGACCATCCGCTGCACGTTCGGATCGAGCGGGATCTCCGCCACGCCCGCCACGATGGCCAGCACGGTGGCGAGCACGATGCCCAGCGGCAGCAGCCGGCGCCGGTTCATTCCGGCCAGGATGAAGAGCACGCCCGCCACCGAGAAGATCAGCGCATCGGTGGCGCCGGCCACGACGGCCATGAGCGGGCCGCCCAGGCCGAGGATGCTCTCCGTCGCCGGGCCGATGGCCGGGCGGCCGAGGTGCAGCGCGATGGCGAGCATGCCGGCGAGGAACGCCGCCGCCGCGACGGCCGGTGCGAGCAGCACGCCGTTGAGCAGCGAGCGGCCGACGGTGGCGTTGAACGGGTCGCGGCGCAGGATCGCGTCGAACGAGGCGAGCCGCTCCCCCCACCGCTCCCGCGCATAGCTCTCCCCGACCGCCCAGGCCAGGAAGATGACCACCGCGTTCGGGAGGTCGTAGAAGAGGAACTTGAAGCCGATCACGGCAAAGGCGGTCTGCTGCGCGTCGATGCCGTTGCCCATCCCCGAGCCGTCCGCCATCGAACGGCCGGCGATGTAGTTCATGGCCAGGCAGACGAAGACGGTCGCGCCGAAGAGGAACAGCGCCGTGCCGACGCCGACCTCGCCCGCGTGGTACTTCTTGAGGAAGAGGATGAGCAGGAGCAGGAGCAGCCCGTAGAGGACGGTGAAGCGGATGAAGGTGGTGGCAACGCCCCCTCCGTCGAAGCGGAACATGCTGCCGTCCGAGTACTCCTCGATCAGCTCCCAGCCGGCCGGCTTGCCGGCGGCATAGTGCACATAGAGATAGGGCACGATGTTGCCGATGGGGAAGGAGGTCTGCACCCGGTAGCGGAAGACCCAGTCGGTCCGGTTGCGCATGACCGTCGGCCGCGCCCCTTCGAACTGCGGCGACGGCGCGCCGGGGAAGACGCGCGAATTCACGAACGCATCGGCCACCGGCCGCAGTTCTCCCTCGGTCGGCTTGGGGCCCGGATCCTCGGGGCGGTAGCGCAGGCGGGTGGCGAGCACGCGGCCGTCGCGGTTGACGTAGACGTAGCCCCACGGCGTGCCCTTGTCCGCGCCGCGGCGGAAGTAGTTGATGCGATAGCCGCCCAGGCGCGGGCCGATCACCGGATCGGCATTGGCGCGCAGCCGCCGCGCCGGATCGGGATCGAGTTCTTTGTCCAGCAGCGGCGAGCCGACCCAGATCTCATCTGTCCAGGCCTGGTCGACCGGGATGCCGAGGGCCCGGGCCTGCCTGTCCGCGATGCGGTGCGCCTCCTCGCGGGTCACGGAGATGCCCATCGGCTGCGCGGTATTGAAGCGCGGGATGAGCAGCGCGAGCAGGACGATGCCGGCGAGGCAGGCGCCCAGGGGGAGGAACCGTTTCATGAATGCCGGCATGATAACCGTGTCTGTTTACGTTTTGCCGGCCGGCCGGTTTCGGTCAGGCTACACTTCCCGCCGATGCCGCCCGAAGAGACGCCCGCCGCGCGCCGAGCGGCTTCCTACGCGCTGGCCATCCTCACCTTCATCAACCTTTTCAACTACGTCGACCGCTTCGTGCTCGCCGCCGTGCTGGAGTCGATCAAGAAGGATCTGCATTTCAGCGATGCGCAGTCGGGCTGGCTGGCCACCGGCTTCATCCTCGTCTACATGGCGACGTCGCCCGTCTTCGGCGTTTTCGGCGACCGTTCGCGCCGCCCGCCGCTGATCGCCTTCGGCGTCGCCATCTGGAGCGTGGCCACGGCGCTGGCCGGCTTCGCGCGCGGCTTCGTCTCCCTCTTCGTTACGCGGTCGATGGTGGGGGTGGGGGAGGCGGCCTACGGAACGATCGCTCCCGCGCTGCTCTCCGATCATTTCCCGCTGGAGAAGCGCGGCCGCGTCTTCGCCGTCTTCTTCGCCGCCATTCCCATCGGCTCGGCCCTCGGCTACGTGCTGGGCGGCGTGGCCGATCACGCGTTCGGGTGGCGCGCCGCATTCTGGATCGCCGGCACGCCGGGGCTGCTGCTGTCGCTGCTCGTGCTCATGGTGAAGGAAGTGCCGCGCGGGCTGCATGATGTGGCGCCGGCGCAGGTCGCGGCGGCGAAGAAGCCGCTGGCCGCCTATCTCGATCTGTTCGGCAACCGGCAGTACCTGCTCACGGTGCTCGGCTACGCGGCGTACACCTTCGCCCTCGGCGGCCTCGCCTTCTGGACGCCATCGTTTCTGGAACGGGAGCGCGGCCTGCCGCGCAGCGAGGCGACGGTGATGTTCGGCTCGATCGTCGTCGCCACCGGCTTCGTCGGCACGTTCCTGGGCGGCTGGGCGGGCGACTGGTTCCTCAAGCGGACCAAGGAGTCGTACCTCTGGGTGTGCGGCATCTCCGCACTGCTCGCCGCGCCGTTCGCCTACCTCTCTTTCAGCCAGCCCGACAAGCGCGTTTACCTGCCCGCCATGGTCATCGCGGAGATCTTCGTCTTCGCCTCCACCGGGCCGGTGAACTCCGCCATCGTCAACCTCGTCGCGCCGACCGAGCGGGCCAGCGCCGTCGCCCTCTCCATCTTCGTGATGCACGCCCTGGGCGACGTCCCCTCGCCGCCGCTCATCGGCATCGTGTCGGACAGAAGCTCGCTGGAGCACGCCTTCCTGATGGTGCCGGTGGCGATCTTCCTCGCGGGGCTCATCTGGTCGTACGCGGCATGGCGGGGCGGTAGATCCATGCCTTCGCCGTAGGCCCTCGCCCGCCGCCATACCCGCCCGTGATCAGCACCCGCCCGTCGGCCAGCAGGGAGGCGGCGGAGAACTGACCGGAGAGCGCGCTGTCGGAGCGCACGATGCGCGACTGCTCGCCGGCGAAGACCTCGGCGGACGCGTTGCCGCCGGCGAGCAGGATCTCGCCATTGGGCAGCACGATCGAGGTGCCGCGGTGTTTGTAGCGCGCCAGGGACAGCTTCGTCGAGGCGCGCATCGTGCCGCGCTCGTACACCTCGGTGGCATCGTACGCGCCGAGGTTGTCGCGCTCGTCGGCGCCGCCGATGATCCATACCCGCCCGTCCGGCAGCAGCAGCGCATCGTGCTTGTGGCGGACGCGCGTCATCGACGGGCCGGGCGTGAACGTGCCGCGCGCCGGATTGAAGATCTCGGTGCTTGCCACGGGCCGCGGCTGGTGGCCGCCGGCGATGAGGACGCGGCCGTCCGGGAGCAGCGTCGCGGTGTGGCTCTCGCGAGCTCGGGTCATCCGTCCCGCCGCCGCAAAACGGCCGGTCGACGGATCGTAGATTTCCGCGCTGTCGAGGAAGGAGCCATCCGCTGCCGCGCCGCCGGTGATGAGCACCCGTCCGTCGGCCAGCAGCGTGGCGATGTGACCGGCGCGGGGGCGGGTCATCGAGCCGGCGGCCACGAAGCGGGTGCCGTCGAACACCTCGGCGGAAGCGGTGACCGCGCCGCGAGCGTCGTAGCCGCCGAGGAGGAGCACGCGGTGGTCGCGCAGGCGGGTGGCGGTGTGGCTCTGGCGACGGACGAGCATGGGCGGCGCGGCCACGAACCGCTTGGTGCGCGGATCGAACAGCTCCGCGCCGGCCACCGCGCGCTCGTCCGCGCCGAAGCCGCCCGCGATCAGCACCCGTCCGTCGGCGAGGGTGGTGGAGGTGTGCGCGGCGCGCGGCGCGGACATGGGAGTGGTCAGGCGCAGCGTCTCGGCCAGCAGGGCGGCGAGGAGGAGCATTGGCTGCCACAATACGCGTTTCATGCGCGAGGCATTCACGCGGTTCTTCCGCTTTGCTGCGAACCTCTTCTTCCGGCGGATCGAGGTGGTCGGGCTGGAGCACATCCCGCCGCATACGCCGGTCATCTTCGCCGCCAATCATCCGAACGGGCTGGTCGATCCGCTGTTCGTCCTCTGCTTCGCGCCGCGGCCGGTCTCCTTCCTGGCCAAGGCGCCGCTGTTCCGCTATCCGCTCATCGGCTGGTTTGTGCGTGCGTTCGAGGGCATCCCGGTCTATCGCAAGCAGGACAACGTCGCCGGCTCGAACCGGGAGACGTTCACCCGCTCCCGGCAGGTCCTCGCCAAGGGCGGCGCCATCGCCATCTTCCCGGAGGGGACGACCCATAGCGATGCGCGCCTCAAGGAGCTCAAGACCGGCGCCGCCCGCATCGCCCTCGGCGCCGGGCTGCCCGAGGTGGCGGTGATCCCCACCGGCATCTACTACACGGAGAAGTACACCTTCCGCAGCGACGCGCTGGTATGGTTCGGCGACCCGATCGCCGTGCAGGCGGCGCCTGTCGATGAAGACGGCGAGCCGGCGCCGGAGCCGGTGGAGCAATTGACGCGCACCATCGAACAGCGGCTGGCCGAGGTCACGCTGCAGGCCGACTCGCATGCCGCGCTGGAGCTGGTGCAACGGGCGGAACGGATCTTCACCGGCGGCGATGCCGCCCTGGCGGAGGAGCTCGAGATCCGCAAGCGTTTCGTGGAGGGCTACCTCTACCTGTGCGAGCACGACCGGCCGCGCCTGGCCCATCTGCAGTCAGAGATCGCGCGCTTCGACTCCGAGCTGCGCGCGGCGCGCCTCGATCCGCAGACGCTGCACGCGCAGGGCGTGCGCGTCAGCGTCACTTCCCTGGCCATCCTCCTCCTGCTGCTGCCGCTCGCCATCGCGGCGGGCCTCCTCAACTACCCCACCTACCGCCTGATCGGCGCGCTGGCCCATCGCTTCAGCAGGCGGGAGAGCGAGATGACCGCCACCATGAAGTTCGTCGGCGCGCTGCTGCTCTACCCGCTCACTTGGATGGCCATCGCGATCGCGATCGGCTGGCGCTTCGGCCTTTGGCCCGCCGTCGGCGCGCTGCTCGCGCTGCCCCTCGGCGCATACCTCGCGCTGCGCGTGTCCGAGGGGCTGGACGAGGTGATCGGCCGCGCGCGGGCGCTGGTGCGGCGCCGCGCGCGCAACCGATTGCTCAGACAGCGGGAGCGGCTTCGGGAAGAGTTCCTGGCCGTGGCCGCGGAGATTAAATGAGAATGTAGGGCCGGCTCTCAGCCGGCCCATCATCAACGGACAGCGGGGCCGGCTGAGAGCCGGCCCTACGTTTTCCGATGCCATATGCGGTGATTCCGGCGGCGGCCCCCACCGCATGCGCGAGCGGCACCGGCACGATGCCGGCGCCGAGCTGGGAGGCGAACAGCGGCGAGCCGGACGAGCTGCGCCACCTGGTCCGCTTCCTCTCCGCGCGGGTGGCGGGGGAGGAGGAGGCGCGGTCGCTCACCGGCCAGGTGTGCGATGCGATCGTTCCGCTGCGCGACCACCGCTGGCCCGGCAACTTCCGGGAGCTCGAGCAGTGCGTGCGCAGCGTGATGCTGCGCGGCTCGTACTCGCCGCCCGGGTCGCGGCCCGCCTCGGCATCGACCGGCGGACGGTGAAGGCGAAAGTGGATCCGGAACTGCTGGAAGAACTGGCATAATGGCTTCATGCGCATTACATCAGTCGTTATGGCGATCCTCTTTGCCGCCTCTCTCCTTGCCGCCGAACAGCCCGCGGTCTTCTGCAACCAGCAGTACGCGCTCTGCATCAAGGCGCCCTGCAGCCCCATCGTCTCCCGCAACAGCGATGGGACGTACGCGGTGACGCAGGCGAGCTGCGTCTGCGACGTGCTCACCGGCTGGTCGATGGGACCGGACGCGTGCGACACCCGGACGCCGACCACGGTCAGCGGCCGCACCTACCTCATCTCCACCTACTCGAACTTCTACAACAAGACGAACCTGACCCTCTCCTGCCCCAGCAGCGAGCAGGTGTGGGCGATGTGCTACGGCGCGGCGTGCGCCATCGACGAGAAGAATTCGAAGAAGGCCGTCTGCACCTGCCCCATCGCCACCGGCCCCATGCTGACGCTGGGCGGCGGCTGCCGCGGCGGCGCGTGCAACAGCATCTGGTCCGCCGCCACGCCGTCGGAGAACGCGTTCTCCAACAAGCACTTCTACGAGTACATGAAGAAGAACAGTCTGCAGCCGCCGCCCAACCCCCCCGCGAAAGCATGTCCAACGCAATGAAAATGTAGGGCCGGCTCTCAGCCGGCCCAATCGATGCGTGATGGCTGGGCCGGCTGAGAGCCGGCCCCGCATTAGCAGCCCTACTGCGCGTCCCGGATGAACTTCACGATGCCGTCTCTGAGCCGCTGGTGGGCCTTGCGGTCGATGTACATCATGTGGCCGGCTTCGTAGTAGTCCATGGTCACGTTCTTGCGCAGCTCCGGGTCGAGGCCCATGCGCGCGAACGTGTAGCGGGTGGCGGCGAACGGCGTGGCCAGGTCGTAGTAGCCGTTGGCCACGAACACCTTCAGGGCCGGGTTCTCGCTCATCGCCTCGCGCAGCGTCTCCGCCACGTCGACGTAGCGGTTGCTGTTGCGGTCGTAGCTCCAGGGGCGCACCCGGTCGGTCAGGATCTCGTACGGCAGGTCGCTCTCGAACTTGAGGTCGCGGCGGAGGTAGTCGTTCAGCACCGCGGTGTACTCGCCCATGATGGCGGCCATGGAGGGATCGAACTCCGGGCGCTCGCCGGCGGCGTCGATGTCGATGCCGGAGAAGCGCGCGTCGAGGCGGCCCACCGTGCGGCGCTTCTCGCGCAGCAGCTCCTTGTCGAAGCGCTCGATGCGCACGCGCAGGTTCGTCTGCTCGATGTACTGCGCGGAGAGGCCGGTCAGGCGGGCCAGCTTCTGCACGGTGGTCTGCCGCTCGGCGTCGGAGATGCGGTCGCCTTTCATCAGCGCCGCGGTGTAGTCGCCCAGGGCGAAGGCCTCCGATTCGGCGACTGCTTTTTCCAGGCCGCCTGACTGCAGGTCGGGGGGCAACTTCTTGTGATACCAGGCCGTGGCCGTGTAGGTGGGGAGGAAGAGGATGTACGGCAGGTCGTTGCCGCTGTCGAAGCGCGCGGTCTGGAAGTTGAGGATGGACGACATGAGGATGATGCCGTTCACGTAGAAGCCCTGCTCCTGCAGCCAGCCGGAGAGGCCGGCCGCGCGCGTGGTGCCGTACGACTCGCCGGCCAGGAACTTGGCGGAGATCCAGCGCTGGTTGCGCGTGGTCCAGAGGCGGATGAACTCGCCCACCGACTTGATGTCCGCATCGACGCCGTGGAACTTCTGGTCGTCCTTCGGCGGGATGGCGCGCGAGTAGCCGGTCGTCACCGGATCGATGAAGACCAGGTCGGAGACGTCGAGGATGGAGAGGTCGTTGTCGACCGTCTTGTACGGCGGCGTGGCCGCGCTGCCCGCGTCATCCTTGTAGACCACCCGCTTCGGCCCCAGGGCGCCCATGTGCAGCCAGACGGACGAGGAGCCGGGCCCGCCGTTGAAGGTGAAGGTCACCGGCCGCCTGGCCGGATCGGCGCCGTCTTTGGTGTAGGCCACGAAGAAGATGCTGGCCCGCGCCGTGCCGTCCTCGTCCCGCATGATCATCGTGCCGGCGCGCGAGGTGTACTTGATCGCCTCGCCGCCGATGGTGATGCTGTGCGAGGTGGTGACGATGTTGTCCTTCGCATCCTGCTTCGGCGCGGGGGCTTCCTTCTTGTCGCTGCTTTCCTGGGCGAAGAGCGAGGTGCCGGCGAGGAGCAACGCAACGAACAGACGTTTCATGCGGCGGGTGCTTCCTTTCGAGGTGTGTACTAGCGGGCGAAGGCCGACTTCCAAGAGGCCGCGCGTTTCATTCCGCGAACACTTTCGTCCTGGCGAATCCGGAGGTATTGGTGAGCTGGTCGACCACGCCCACCGAGAGGATGTTCTCCCCCTTGCCGATCAACACCTGCGAGTGCAGGACGAGAGGGTACTGCTGGGCGACCATCGCCTTGTACGTCTCCGGCGGCACCCGCAGCGCCTCGCTGCGCCGCGCCACCGGGGAGAGCGATCCCACCGGCGTGCCCGCGGCGATGTAGATGGTGAAGCCGCCCGAGACCTTGTCGCCGTCCGGCAGCGCGGTGATGCCGGAGGATGGGAAAGAGATGTCGAGCATCACCTTGAAGGTTCCCCGGCCGTCCGGCTCCGGCACGCCGATCTTCAGCGTCACCGGGATGTTGCCCGAGGAGACGGGGTGGACCAGGTTCGCGATGACGCTGTCGCCCACCTGCTCGTCGGCGGAGCGGACGACGTAGCTCTTGCGGGAGCGCACCCGGTACGCGCCGTTCTTCGCCTTCACCACCACGCTGTGCTCGCCCGGCTTGTCGTCCCGGTCGGAGCGGTAGCCGATGGAGTAGTAGGCGGAGAGGTCGCTGGTCACGCTCTGCAGCGCGGTGTCGAAGTTCCACGTCTTCGCCACCATCGTGCCGCCGGTCACCTGGGCCAGCGTGGCCAGCGCCGTGGCCGAGCTGGCCGTGGCCACGAACTCCCGCCCCTCGGCGCCCGGATCGTTGTCCACCGACTCCGGATACATGGTGTACATCGTCACCCCCACCGCGTTCGCGTGGCGGGCAATGCGCGCGATCTCGTCCGACTGCGGCTTGAGGCGGTTGACCGCCGAGCCGGCGAAGAGCTCGAAGTTCGGGACGGCGCCGGCGAGCTGCTGGAAGATCTCGATGCCCGGCCGCTCCGGGAGGTAGGAGCCGGCGAAGACCATCACCTTGCGCCCTTCGATGCCGCCCAGGGAGGTGAGCATCAGGTGCATGCTCTGGAAGAGCGCGCGCTGCTCGTTGCGCACCTCCTCGGCCCAGATGGTGGCGTAGGAGGTGAGCTTGTCCATGACCGCCTTCGCCGGCAGGCTGGTGTCGGCCTGCGTCTGGCGCGGCGAGCGGCGGGCGATGGTGTTGCGGTAGTCCTCCATCGCCGTGTTCATGATCCGGTACTGCTCGGTCTTGAGCGAGGCGCCGGACGGCGTCCGTTTGGAGAGCACGTCGAAGGCGCGCAGCACCGCGGCCTTGTCGGAGGTGAACGGCGTGATGATCTCCATCCGCCGGTTCCAGGTGACGACCGTGGCTTCGTCCGCCGGCTGCATCTGCGACTCGACGAAGTGGCGCATGGAGCTGAGCACGCCGGTCCGCTCCAGGCCGAGGGAGAAGCTGTCCAGGAAGAAGACGAAGCGGCGCCGCCGCCGCTCCTCCGGCACCTCCGCCTGCGCGGTCGGTCCCGCGGCAGCGATGTCGCCCTGCTGCGCGCGCATCTCGTAGAAGTTCGAGATCGGCTGCGCCTTGCCGTCCTCCAGGACGAGGAAGTCGTCCCTGGTCAGGCCCACGACCGGCTTGCCGGCGCGGTCGGTCACCACGACGTCGACGTTCGTGACCCGCACTTCGATCTTTTCGAGATAAGGCGTCTGGGCGAGGAGGGGGAGGGAGATGACAGCGAGCACGGCCGCGTATACCGCCCTGTTGTCACGCATCTGCCAAAAGTACATCCAGGCAGTGTAACGTTGCAGTCACAAGGGCGACGGGCTCAGCGCTCGTTCCGTAAGGTGTCCCGACTCTATGCGCCGACTCTTCCTCCTCCTGCTCTCGCTGTTGCTGCTCTCCACCGCCGCCCTGGCCGCCCCCCGCCGCCGCGTCGTTTTCCAGCCGTGCTCCCTCATCACCGGGACGCCGGGCGTCACGATCACGCGCAACGAGGGGCTGACCCTCACGCCGGACGCCGAGCCGCTGACCGGCGTGGGCTACACCTACGGCCTCGCCGCGCTCGACGCTTCGACGCTGCTCTCGTGGCACAAGGACACCCTGTCGATCTCCACCGACGGCGGCTGCTCCTGGCGCGCGCTCGGCTCCTGGGAGACCGACTTCCCGCCGACCATCACCTCCGCGGGCGGCGGCCGCGCCTTCGCCTGGTCGGACAACCGGGAGTTCCTGCTCCGCTATGACGCGCGCGGCGCGCAGGTGCTGAGGGCGCCGGCCGTGATCGTGGGCCTCGCCGCGCAAGGCGATCACGTGCGCCTCGGCGATGCCGATGGCAACCTGTGGGACAGCATCGACGGCGGCGATTCGTTCGCCGCCATCAGCCGCCTGCCGCTCGCCTCGCCGACCTTCGCCTACCGCTTCGCGTTCGATCCGGCCAGCCTCGACCACATCATCGCCGGCACGGCCAGCCAGGGCGCGTTCGTCACCTTCGACGGCGGCCGCAACTGGACCCGCACCTCGCTCGGGGACGGGTACAACGTGATGAACTTCGCCATCTCGCCGGCCGATCGGAACGTGGTCTGGGCCATGGCCGTCGACGGCCGCAACAGCACGAAGGCGATCCACGGCTCGAAGGATGGCGGCCTCACGTTCCTGCCGGTGGTGCAGGCCGGCGCTGGCGTGACCATCATCAACCAGCCGGTCATGGCCGCCCACCCGACGAACCCGAACGTCTTCTACTTCGTCTTCGGCTCGCACTTTCAGAACTACGGCACGGATCTCTTCCGCTACGACACCGTGAGCGGCCTGACCCTGACCCACAACGATCACCACGACATCAATGCGATCGCCTTCTCCCCGAACGACCCTTCCATCATGTACCTCGGACTGGAGGTGGAGTTCGTTGGTGGCTTCTAGGCTCGCCGCCTTTTTTCTCCTGCTGATCGCGCTGCCGCTGCATGCAGCCTCCGACGCCGCCCGTGCCGCGCGCACGTGGCGCACCGCGCACGAGCAGGAGATCGTGGGCGAGCTGGTCGAGCTGCTGAAGATCCCGAACCTCGCCTCCGATCAGGCGAACATCGGCCGCAACGCGGACGCGATCGTCGCTCTCTTCGCGAAGCGCGGCATCGCGGCCCGCCAGTTGCGGGTGGAAGGCGCGCCGCCCCTCGTCATCGCGCAGGTATCGTCGAACGCGAAACAGACCATCGCCTTCTACGCGCACTACGACGGCCAGCCGGTCGACCCGGCGCAGTGGACCACGCCGCCCTGGCAGCCGGTGGTGAAGGACGGCTTCGTCTATGCCCGCTCGGCCAGCGACGACAAGGCGCCCATCATCGGCTTCCTCGCCGCTCTCGACGCCCTGCGCGCCGCGAAGATCTCGCCTTCGGTCAACCTTCTGTTCGTGTTCGAAGGCGAGGAGGAAGCGGGCTCGCCGCATCTTGCGCAATACCTGGAGAAGTTCGCGGACGACCTGAAGGCGGAGGCCTGGGTGCTCTGCGACGGCCCGGTCCATCAGAGCCGGCGGATGCAGCTCTTCTTCGGTGCGCGCGGCATCACGGACGCGGAGCTCACCGTCTACGGCCCGTCGCGCGCGCTGCACAGCGGCCACTACGGCAACTGGGCGCCGAACCCGATCGTGACCCTGACCCACCTGATCGACAGCATGCGCGACACGGAGGGGCGGATCCTGATCGACCACTTCTACGACGACATCACGCCGCTCACCCCCGCCGAGCGCTCCGCCCTGGCCGCCATCCCGGACGTCGATGCGAGCCTTCGCCGCGAGCTCGCTCTCGGCCGCACGGAAGGCAACGGCAAGGCGCTCAACGAGCAGATTCTGCTGCCCGCCCTCAACCTGCGCGGCATCGCCTCCGGCCGGGTGGGCGAGCAGGCCTCGAACACCATCAACACCGAGGCCCGGGCGTCGATCGATTTCCGCCTCGTGCCGGCGCAGACTCCGGAGTCGGTGCGCGCCAAAGTGGAGGCGCACCTCACGAAGCTCGGCTTCTTCATCGTGCGCGACACGCCCGACGCCGCCACGCGCCTGGCTCACCGGAACGTGGTCAAGCTCACCTGGGGCCCCGGCTACCCCCCCGCCCGTACCCCCCTCGACCTCCCCATTGCGAAGCGCGCCTTCACCCTCATGACCGAGGCCACCGGCGTGGAGCCGGTGCGCATGCCGTCGCTGGGCGGCAGCATCCCCATGTACCTCTTCCAGCACGGCGGCCGCACGCCCGTGATCGGCCTCCCCATCGCCAACCACGACAACAACCAGCACGCCGCCAACGAGAACCTCCGCCTGCAAAACCTGTGGGACGGGATCGAGGTGTACGCCGCCCTGTTCGCGGGGATGTGAGGATAGTTGTTGGTTGTCAGTGATCAGTTGTCGGTAGCCCGACTGACAACCGACAACTGACCACCAACAACTACTTGGCGTAGAGAAAGAACTGCATAGTTCCATACTCTCCTCGGAGGAAAATGGATATGCACCCCGCTCTTCGTCTGCTCCTGCTTCTGGCCCTGCTCATTGCCGTTCCCGCCCTGGCCACCGACGTCTCCACCCTCGCCTACAGCGGCGCGGGGACCAGCGGCAGTCCGTGGCTCGTCCACGTCAGCGCCATCAACGCGCTGGCGGACGGCTCAAAGGTCTACTTCCCGGCCGGCGTCTACACCATCGACGGCACCGTCACCATCCGCCCGCAGTGGCACATCTATGGCGACGGCATTCAGAACTCGATCATCCACACCAACCAGACCGGAGACGCCTTCCAGCACGCCGGCACCTTCAACATCGGCCCCTACACCATGGAGAATTACATCCACGATTTCTCGATCTACTGCGACAACGGCTCCAGCACCGGCGCGGCCATCGACGACGAGGCGGGCGCGTACCTCTCCATCGAGCGCGTGCGGACGCAGGGCTTCAAATACGCCGTCGTCTTCGATCAGACCGAGACGTCCGTCGTCTCGGAATGCATCTTCGACTCGTACCTCACGGCCGGCCTCTGGCTGGTCAATGGGAATGACCATGCCGGCGGCACGGTCGCCCGGCGGTTCACGAACGTGATCACCATCCGCAACTCGCAGTTCAACGTGGGGGAGAGCTCGAGTGCGATCGGCATCCTGGACGACGGCGGCGGCAACCATCGCATCATCGGCAACAACTTCGAGTATGGCGGCGCGATGATCAAAGCCGCGGGCGTGATCGGCCTGGTGATCGAGAACAACAGCAGCGAGGCGCATCTGGCCGTGCCGCTCGTGCTCGCGTCGCGCTCGCAGGCGGGAGCGAACGTCGGGCCGACCAAGAGCTTCCTCATCACCGGGAACACCTTCGCCGACGTGACCAGCGCGCACATCTCCCTGGAGTACGCGTACGGCGGGGAGATCACGAACAACTACTTCACCCAGTACACCTGCACCAGCCCCTGCGTCGGCACGGCCATCGTCTTCTCCGGAGGCAGCGCCGCGCCGATTGCGCACGTCCGCGTGCAGGGGAACACCAAGGGGCTGACCAATTCCGGCGACTGGTCGGAAGGGGCCCTCACCTCCGCGCCGTTCATCGGCGGCTGGACCAACACCCTCAATCAGAACAGCATCCTGCAGAAGACGGAGACGTACGTCGCCTCCGCTGCCGCCGCCGGCACCGTGACCGTGACGCCGGCGCAGCCGGCCGGGCTGGAAGGCATCTCCAACGGCACCGTCCTCTATTGCGTCAATGCCGACGGCAGCAACGGGGAAGACGTCACCGTGTCGAGCGTCAACACCGGAGCCGGCACCTTCCAGGTCACGCTCGCCAGCTCGAAGTCGGCGAACTGGTTGATTTTCGGCAACTGAAAGCCGCTCACCGTATGAGGGGTCGTACACTCTCCGTACGATCCCTCATACACTCCCCGGCGATGCCCCACGCCGAATCAAGCACTTACGGGCGATTTTCATGGCACCGGCCTCGCCCTCATGGCCCGGTCATGAAAAAGATCCTCATCCTCCTTTTCCTCCTCCCGGCCTTGCCGCTGCACGCCCAGGAGCCGGTGCGCTTCTTCATCGAGCGCATCGAGCTGCGCAACCTCCACCGCGCCGGCCGCGAGATCATCCTCAGCGAAGGGCGGCTGCATGAAGGCGCCGTCTACACCGAGGCCGACCTGCATGACGCGAACGACCGCATCGAGCGGCTGCCTTTCATCCTCGACGCGCAGTTCTCGCTGGAGAAAGGCTCCCAGCGCGACGCCTACGTGCTCGTCATCGCCCTCAACGAGACGCGCTCGTTCTTCTACGGCCTCGACCTGGTCGCCTATCACTCCAACGACGAACAGGTGAACGTCGAGCCGGAGGAGGCCGGCGTCTCCGGCATCGGGTTCCGCTGGTTCGCCGGGCGGCGCGGCATGTTCCACGTAGCTTTGGGCAGCGCCCGGGAGTACTCCAGCACGAACGCCAGGCAGACCGGCACGGTGGAGGCGGGCTACACGCAATACGGCCTGTTCGGCAGCGATGCCTTCGCCTCCATCAGCGTGGCGGCCCCCATCGACGGCGACCAGCTGCAGGCGCTGCCGCAGGTCACCCTGGGCATCCCGCTCACGCGCACCCAGACGCTCACCTCCTCCTTCACCTCCACCAACTTCGAGTCGACCACGCACGACCACTACCGCCGCAAGGCGCTGCGCATGGAGTGGTCGCACAACACCACGAACAACCCGTTCTTCCCCACCCGCGGCACGCTGCTCTCCGCCGGCCCGCTCTTCGCCGCGGACGATGCGACTTACGTCCGCTTCAACCGCGACACCACCCACGATGAGCTGATCCACGAGAAGACGCACACCGTCGGCCTCAGTCTCGTTGCGGCGCATTACTGGGAGCTTTCCGAGCGCAACTCGGTATCGCTGCGCGGCGAAGCGGACCTGCGCCGCACCACCGGCAAGCGCAACGAGCTCGATCTGGAGGACGACTACACCCCGAGCTCCGTGCGCGCCGCCTGGTCGCGATCGCTGTGGAGCCAGGAGCGGGTGGCCGAGGACGGAGACATGCGCCTCGAGGCGTCCCTGCGCTACATGACCGGGCGCAAGGACTACCAGTTCGTCCGCAATCACTCGACCTTCGCGAACATCGCCTGGGTGCGCCGCAACGCGTGGGGCACCATGCGCCTCGGAGTGGGGTACGCATGGTGAGGCGCTGCCTGCTCGCCGCGCTCGTTCTCGCCGCCTCGCTGGCCCGCGGGCAGGAGCAGCCGCTGGGCGTCTCCGTCCTTCCCGGCGGCACCATCGGAGTGGCCCTGCCGCTGTCGATCCTCCAGCGCTCGGACGTCCGCAAGCAGCTCGGCGGCGGCCTGACCACGACGTTTCTCATCACCGCCCGCGACGGCGACACCAAGGGCGGCGCCCGCATCGAGGTCCGCTACGACTTGTGGGACGAGGTCTATTACGTGCGCCGCATCGAGTTCGACGCGCGCCAGGAGCGGCAGCGCTTCACCGCCGAGCAGCTGGAGCGCTGGTGGCGCACCACGCCCGTCCGCCTGCTGGCCACGACCCAGGACGCGCTCCGCCTGCAGGTCGAGCTGAGCGTGCTGCCGTTCTCCGCGGCCGAGGAGGAGGATGCCCGGCAGTGGCTGTCGAAGTCGGGCGGCGTCGGCAGCGCGTCGCACGGCGCGCGCTCGCCGGGACTGGTGGACGTGCTGATCGGGACCACCATTCAGGCGCGGCCGCTGCTCACGTTCAAGTGGGCGGTGGAGGTGAGGCTGCGATGAGTGGGAGAGCGCCCCTCACCCGGCCGTCGGCCACCCTCTCCCCGCTCGCGCGGGGCGAGGGACTCTCTCCATCAGGGCCTTCCCCGCGCGGCGGGGAGAAGGTGCCCGCCGGGCGGATGAGGGGCTGACATGACCAGCCGCAAAGCCATCGTCCTCTCCCTCCTGGCCGCCATCGCGGCGGCCACCGTTCTCTTCTGGTTCTTCCAACACCAGCTCTCCTCCATGTGGCTGGATGTGCTGCTGCGGCCGGAGGTGCGGGAGGCGATCGACAAATCGGCGGCGGATCAGCGCAAGTTGTACGAGGCCGACCGCGCGCGGGAAGCGGAGTACCGGGCCCGGTACGAACAGCTGCGCCGCTTGCGCGCGCGCATCGACGTGCTCGAGCTGAGCCGGCGGGAGATGGCCTTCCGCTACGAGCTCCTCCTCGCCGCCCTCTTCGCCGTGATGCTCCTGGCGGGCGGCATCGTGGCCGCCATCCGCTCCCGGCGCAACGAGCGCCGCCTCGCCGAGCGGCTGCGCTACCTGGAGCATCTCGCCATGTGGCAGGAAGCTGCACGGCGGCACGCGCACGAAATCCGCACCCCGCTCACCGCCGCGCGGCTGGAGCTCGAGCGCCTCGTCTCCCAGTCGGCCGCCGGCGTCGATCCGGCCGAGCTGCAGAAGACCCAGGAGAGCATCAGCGAAGAGCTCGACCGCATCGCCCGCTTCACCAGGGAGTTCTCCTCCTTCGCCGCCGTCGGCGTCCCCTGCCTGCGCGAGGAAGACCTGGGCGCCGTGGTGCGCGAGTTCTGCGCCACGTTCGCCAGCGGCTGGCCCAACCTGCGCTTGCGCGCGGAGGGGGAGTCGCCGGCGCGCGTCCGCGTCGACCGCGATCTGCTGCGCCGCGTGCTGGCCAACCTCTGCTCCAACGCCGCGCACGCGGTGGACGGCGAGGGGGAGATCGTCTTCCGCGTCGGGCGCGGCTTCATCGAGGCGCGCGACAACGGCGGCGGCATCAACCCCGGCATCCGGCCCCGCCTCTTCGAGCCGTACGTCACCACGCGGCGCATCGGGGAAGGGATGGGCCTCGGCCTGGCCATCTCCCGGAAAATTCTGCTCGACCACGGCGGCGAGCTGGAGCTGGTTGATACTTCGCCGAGCGGGACCACCTTCCGCATCACGCTGCCGACATGACCCTCATCCTGATCGTCGAGGACGACGAGAAGATCGCCGCGAACGTGCTGCTCCGCCTGCGCGAGGCCGGCCACGGCGCGGCGACGCTCCGCTCGGCCGAGGAGGCGCTCGCCTGGCTGAAGGACCCGACGAACGTGGCTCCCGATCTGCTGCTGGTCGACGTGCGCCTCCCCGGCCTGAGCGGGGTGGACCTGCTGCGCCGCCTGCAGGACCGCCTGCCGCCGACCATCGTGATGTCGGGCGAGGCGGCGATGAGCGAGACGGTGGAGGCCATCCGCCTCGGCGTGCACGATTTTCTCGACAAGCCGTTCACGCGCGAGCGGCTGCTCAAGTCGGTCGCCAATTGCCTGGAGCACGCCGCGCTGCGCAAACAGGTCGATGCTCTGCGCGAGCAGCGCGGCCCGCGCATCCTCGGCCAGTCGGAAGAGGCCAGGACGCTGCGCGCCTCGATCTCGCGCGTCGCGGCGACGGATGCGCGCGTGCTCATCCGCGGCGAGAGCGGCACCGGCAAGGAGCTCGTCGCCGCCGCGCTGCATCACGGCTCGCGCCGCCACGCCAAGCCGTTCGTGAAGCTGAACTGCGCCGCCATCCCGGCGCACCTGATCGAGGACGAGCTGTTCGGCCACGCGCGCGGCGCGTTCACCGACGCGAAGACGCCGAAGCCGGGTCTCTTCGAGCAGGCCGACGGCGGCACGCTCTTCCTCGACGAGATCGGCGACATGGACCTCGCCCTGCAGTCGCGCCTCCTGCGCGTCCTGGAAGACGGCCGGGTGCGCCGCCTCGGCGAGACGGCCGACCGCGGCGTGAACGTGCGCGTGGTCTCCGCCACCCATCGCGAGCTGGAGGGGATGGTGAAGAGCGGCGCGTTCCGGGAGGACCTGTTCTTCCGCCTGGCCACCGTGCCGATCGAGGTGCCGCCGCTGCGCCGCCGTCCGGATGACGTGCCGCTGCTCTTCACCTCGTTCCTCGAGCAGTTCTGCCGCCTCAACGGCCGCGCGCCACTGCATGTGGCGGGCGATGTGTTCGCGCGCTTGCGCGCTTACGAGTGGCCCGGCAACGTGCGCGAATTGCGCAACCTCGCCGAGCGCCTCGCGGTGCTCGGCTCCGATCCGGTGACGGTCGACCAGCTGCCTCTGACCTCCTCCTCGCCGCGCCTTTCCTCGGATGCCATCGTGCCTTTGCGCGATTTCAAGGCGCAGCGCGAGAAGGAGTACATCGAGCGCGTCCTGCGCGAGACAAATTGGAACGTGACCCGCGCCGCGGAGCTGCTGGATGTGCAGCGCACGTATTTGCACCAGAAGATGGTGGCGCTGGGCATTCGGAGACTGTAGGGCCGGCCCGGCAATCCGTTGATATGGGGCCGGCTGAGAGCCGGCCCTACATTTTTCCTTTATGATGCCTGTCGTGTTTCGTACGCGACTCATCCTCGCTTTTCTCCTCTTTCTCGCCCTTCCCCTTCTCGCCGACGACACCGAAACCTATAAGGCTCTGCGCGCGGCGAAAGTCGATGGACGCACGGTCGCGCTGAGCAACTTCACGTTCGACCGCGACGCGTACCACTTCACGCTCAATGGCGCATTGCACCTGCTCGGTCCCGCCGCCGGCCATGACGCGGTCGCCGTCTTCCTGGGGCAGGGGAGCTACGACCTCACGCCCGCCCTCGAAGCCGAGAAACGGCAGCTCGCCATCTGGGCCGGCGACGACAAGCTCACCGCGCTGCACGACGAATTCGAGTCCGCCGTCTTCTTCGCGCCCGATCTGCTCGCCAAAGCGGACTCTCCCAGGAGTGGAGCACCCGATTCGCGCGCCAGCGGCGTCTACGACACGTATATGAAGAAGCAGCGCCGCGACTTCAGCACGAACGTTCATCTCCGCCTGGCCCAGGACTTCTACAACGCCGCGCGGGAGACGGTGTTCGTCGCCTACCTCGACGGCCGCAAGCTCCCGCCCGCGATGCTGGTGGTCGACCCTCTCGGCGCGCTCGCGTCGTCCGGCGGCGAGCAGACCATGCTTTACGTGCAGGACGAGATGAAGGGCGGCATCTGGTACTCCAGCCACCTGCGCAGCGAGATCGAGTCCGGCAAAGCCGCCGTCATCAAGCCGCTCGCCGATGCCACGCGCTACGAGATCGAGACCACCATCGCTCCCAATACCGAAGTCTCCGGCACGACGGTCATCACCGCCACGCCTTCGGCAGACGTTCGCCTCCTGCCGGTCAACCTCGCCGCGAAGCTGCGCCTGCAGGAAGCGGCCTACTCCCCGGCCTCCGCCACCCCTCCCGCCTGGAGCCCTGCCACCTTCGTGCAGGAGGACGAGAAAGACGACGCCGATGCGGCGATCATCTTCCCCGCCGCCGTCAAAGCGGGACAGCCGATCCTGGTCAAGCTCGTCTACAAGGGGAAGGAAGTCTTGACCGATGCGGGCGACGGCAACTACTTCGTCGGCGCGCGCACCAGCTGGTACCCGAACTTCGGCACGTTCGACGACCTGGCCGACTACGAGCTGAAGTTCCACGTCCCGCAGAAGAACCAGATCATCGCCATCGGCAGCGAGACGGAGAACCGGGTGGAGGGGGAGCAGCGCATCAGCTCCTGGCGCTCCAGCCATCCGCTGCGCGTGGCCGGCTTCAACTACGGCCGCTTCAAGAAGATGTCCACCACCGACAAGGAAAGCGGCATGACGGTGGACGTTTACACGAACACCGGCACGCCGGACATCATCAACCGGATCAACCGCATCCTGGAGGCGACGAACGGCGCGGCGATGAGCGAGAACGACTACGAGTCGCTCGCGCCGAGCGGCCCGACCCACGTCAGCGTCAACGCCGCCAGCCTGGCCCAGTCGGCCATGGCGGACGGCATCAACACCGCCCGCACCGGCAACTTCTATTTCGGTGCGCTGCCCGACAAGAAGGTCTCCATCACCCAGCAGTCGGAGTGGTTCTTCGGCCAGTCGTGGCCGTCGCTGGTCTACCTCCCGTATCTCGCCTTCCTCGACGGCACCACGCGCATGACCCTCGGCCTGCAGGGGGCGAAGGACTTCGTCGACGCGGTTGGTCCGCACGAGATGGCCCATCAGTGGTGGGGCCACGAGGTCGGCTGGCGCGGCTATCGCGACCAGTGGCTCTCCGAGGGATTCGCGGAGTTCACGGCCGGGCTGGTGCTGCAGCAGAGCGGCGGCTGGAAGACGTACAACGCGTTCTGGGAGAAGGCGCGGCGCAACATCGTGGAGAAGCCCCGCGGCGCCTCGCTGCCGAACGATCAGGCCGGGCCGATCTCCCAGGGCTGGCGCCTCTCCACCTGGCAGAACCGCAACGCGGACGGCGTGATCATCTACGACAAGGGCGGCTACGTGCTGCACATGCTGCGCATGCAGATGTGGGACGCGGCGAAGAAGAACCCGGACGAGGACTTCGCGGCGATGATGCACGACTTCGTCGCGACGTGGTCCGGCCGGAACCCCTCGACCATCGATTTCCAGCGCATCGTGGAGAAGCACCTCACCCCTCAGCTCCGCCTCACCTCGGACGGCAAAGTCAACTGGTTCTTCAACCAGTGGGTTTACGGGACGGCCATCCCGCGCTACAGCTCGAAGCTGACCGTGAGCGATGCGGGCGGCGGCAAGTACCGCATCAGCGGCACGATCACCCAGTCCGAGGTGCCGAATGACTTCGCGGTGGTGATGCCGCTCTACCTGCAGTTCGACAAGCAGACGGTGATCCGTTTCGGCGCGACGGCGCTCATCGGCAACGCGACGAAGGACCTGAACGTGGAGCTGGCGCTGCCGCGCAAGCCGCAGGCCGCGCTGATCAACGTGAATCACGACGTGCTGGCGCGCTAGTCCTTCTCCGCGCGCGGCGGGCAGAGGATGGCCGGAGGCCGGGTGAGGGGTGGTGCCGCGTGTTATCGTCGCCTTCCCCAGATGTTCCGTGTCCTCTCCCTGCTCCTCGTTGCGGTTCCTCTGTTCGCGGACTATCGCGCGCTTCGCGATGCGCGGCCGGACGGGCGCACCATCGCCCTGCACAAATTCACCTTCGAGCGGGACGTCTATCGCTTCATGCTCGACGGCACGCTGCATCTGGCCGGCCCGGACAACGCCATCGCCGTCTTCCTCGGGCGCGGCTCGTACGAGCTGACCCCGGCCAGCGAAGCGGAGCGGCGCCAGCTCGCCATCTGGACGGGCGATGAAAAGCTCCTCTCCCTGAAAGACGACTTCAGCGAGGCGGTCTTCTTCGGGCCCGATCTCATTTCTGCCGCCGGCACGCCGAAGAGCGGCGCGCCGAATGCGCGGGCCAGGGCGACGTACGAGCAGTTCCTCATCAAGCAGCGCAAAGCCTTCGCCACGAACTTTCATCTGCGCATCGCCCAGGACCTCTACAACGACGCGGCGCAGCGCGCGTTCCTCGCGTACGTCGACGGCCGTAAGCTGCCGCCGGCGCTGCTCGTCGTCGACCCGCTCGGCGCGCTGCCGATGGCGAACGGCGAGGAGACGATGCTCTTCGTGGAGGACCAGGTGAAGCGCGGCGTCTGGTACTCCTCCCAGCTGCGCGACGGCTCCGCCGCCCGCCGCCCCGTGGCCGCCGCCGACCGCTACCAGATCGAGACCGTCATCGCGCCGGACGGCGAGGTCTCCGGCCTCACCACCGTCACGCTCACGCCGTCCATGCCGCTGCGCCTGCTGCCGCTGAACCTCGCGCCGCAGCTGCGGTTGCAGTCCGTCACGTACGGCGATGGCCAAGCGGCGGAGTTCATCCAGGAAGAGGAGGATGCCGACGCCGCGATCGTCTTCCCCGAAGCGGTCAGCGGGACGATCATCCTGAAGATCGCCTACCGCGGGCGCGACGTGCTGACCAATGCCGGCGACGGCAACTTCACCGTCGCCTCGCGCACGAACTGGTACCCGAGCTTCGGCACGTTCGAGCATCTCGCCGACTACGAGCTGCGCTTCCGCGTGCCGCGCCGCAACCAGATCGTCGCCGTCGGCCGCGAGGTGGAAGACCGCGTCGAAGGCGAGCAGCGCGTCAGCGTCTGGCGCTCCGAGCATCCGCTGCGCGTGGCCGGCTTCAACTACGGCCGCTTCGAGAAAATCTCCGGTTCCGATCCGGAGAGCGGCGTGGCGATCGACGTCTACACGAACCCCGGCACGCCAGACGTCATCCGCAAGATCAACGGCCTGCTGGAAGGCGGCGTCAAGGTCGACACCGCCGCGCTGGCCCGCGCCGCGATGACCGACGCGCTGGACACGGCGCGCATCGGCGCGCGCTGGTTCGGCGCGCTGCCGTCGAAACGCGTCTCCATCACGCAGCAGTCGGAGTGGTTCTTCGGCCAGTCGTGGCCGACGCTGATCTACCTGCCTTACGTCGCGTTCCTCGACGGCCCGACCCGGCAGGCGCTGCACATCGGCGGCGCGGCCGACTTCATCGACGCGGTCGGCCTGCACGAGCTCGCGCATCAGTGGTTCGGCCACCAGGTCGGCTGGCGCAGCTATCGCGATCAGTGGCTCTCCGAGGGCTTCGCGGAGTTCACGGCGGGGCTCGTGCTGGAGGAGCGCGGCGGCTGGATGGCGGCCAGCCGGTTCTGGGAGAAGAAGCGGCGGCACGTCCTCGACACGCCGCGCGGCGCGCTGATGCCGAGCGCCGCGGCGGGGCCGATCTCGCAAGGATGGCGCGTGGCCACGTGGCGCAACCGCGCCGCAGACGACGCGATCGTCTACTCGAAAGGCGCGTACGTGCTGCACATGCTGCGCATGCAGATGTGGGACTCGGCGAAGCAGGATCCGGACGGGGACTTCAAGCGGATGATGAAGGACTACGTCGCCGCGTACTCGGGGCGCAACGCGTCCACCGAGGATTTCCAGCGCGTGGTGGAGCGGCACCTCACGCCGCAGCTGCGCGTCGGCGCGGAGGGGAAGCTCGACTGGTTCTTCCGGCAGTGGGTTTACGGCACGGCCATCCCACGCTATGCCTCCGACCTGGAGGTGACGCCGCTCGGCGGCGACAAGTACCGCGTGTCGGGCAGCATCGCGCAGTCCGAGGTGCCGCCGGAGTTCGTGGTGGTGATGCCGATCTATCTTCGCTTCGACCAGGACCGCGTAGTGCGCCTCGGCGCCACGACCATCATCGGCTCGACCACCAAAGAGGTGAGCGTGGAGATCTCGCTGCCGAGGCGGCCGACGGGGGTGGGGATCAACATGAACCACGACGTGCTGGCGAGATGAAATGTGGGGCCGGCTCTCAGCCGGCCATTCAGCGACCGATAGTTGGGCCGGCTGGGGAGCCGGCCCTGCATTTAAGATGCGGCTGTGCTTCAGGAGCTTGCGCCCTCGGCTGCGTTGCGAGACTGGGTCGACGCCTTCTGGCACCGCCCCGCCGCCGATGCCGGCTCCCACCGCGTGCTCCCGGACGGATGCGCCGACCTGCTCGTCGACCTGTCCACCGGCGCGCTTTCCGTGGTCGGCACGATGACCGCGTCGATGGTGATCGACGGGGCGCACCCCGAGCTGCTCGGCGTCCGCTTCCGGCCGGGGCGGGCGGGCGCGTTATTGCACACCGAGCTGCAGGAGCTGACCGATCTTCGGGTGGAGATCGCAGATCAGCGCCTGGCGCCGCGAGGCGACACCCTGCCGGAGTGGATCGCCTCCCTGGAGCGCGAGCTCACGCGCCGCGCGTCGGCGGCCAAAGCCGATCCGCGCATCGATGCCGCGGTGGCGCGCATCAGCCGCGGCGGCGTCTCCATCGACGAGCTTGCGCGGGAGCTGAGCCTCACCCGGCAGCATCTCCGCCGCGCGTTTCTGGCGCAGGTCGGCGTGACGCCGAAGACGTTCGCGCGCGTGATGCGCTTCCGCCGCCTGCTGCGCAGCGCGGAATCGAAGCGGCCGCCGTCGTGGGCGGCCCTGGCCGTCGGCCTCGGCTACAGCGACCAGTCGCACCTGATCGCCGAGTTCAGCGAGTTCGCCGGCACGACGCCGGTTCCATTTTTCCTATCGGCGTGAGCCCGCCGCGCCCTATGTTGGGCGCATGTACGAGAAACTGACGCCCGTTCTCATCGTCGACGCCATCGAGCCGGTCCTCCCGCTCTGGGATGCCCTCGGCTTCAAGCGCACCGCCGAGCTCCCGCACGAAGGCCGCCTCGGGTTCGTGATCCTGACCGCCGACTCGATCGAGGTCATGTACCAGACCCGCGCCTCCGCCGGCGCCGACATCCCCGCCGCGGCGGCCGCCGGCACGAGCTGCCTCTTCCTGACCGTCCACTCGCTCGATGCGGTGGAACCGTTGCTGCCTGGCGGGGTGGAGGTGATCGAGCGGAGGAGGAAGACGTTCTACGGCTCGACCGAGACCATCGTGCGCGACGCGGCGGGGAACATCGTGACCTTCGCGCAGATGGGAACTTGACACGTGACCATTAGGTCACCTATGTTGTTCGCGTGGAGAAAATCTTCAAAGCGCTGGCCGATGCCACCCGGCGCAAGCTCCTCGATGCCCTCCGCCGCCGCGACGGGCAGACGCTGACCGAGCTCGAGCAGCGCTTCGCCATGACCCGCTTCGGCGTCATGAAGCACCTGCGCATCCTCGAGGCGGCAGGCCTCGTCGTGCCGCGCAAGGTCGGCCGCGAGAAGCTCCACTACCTCAACCCGGTCCCCATCCGCTCGATCCACGACCGCTGGATCAGCAAGTACGCCGAGCCGTGGGCCGCCGCGCTCGCGGGGATGAAGAACCGATTGGAGGAAACGATGGAAACGAAACCGCGCCACATCTTTCAGACCTGGATCCGTACCACGCCCGAGCGCCTGTGGCAGGCCATTACGGCCCCGGAGGAGACGAAGAAGTACTTTTTCGGCACCGCCGTGCAGACAGACTGGAAGCCCGGCTCGCCGATTGCGTACGTCACCGGCGACGTCCACGAGGTCGACGGCCGCGTGCTGGAAGTCGTGCCCAACCAGCGCCTGGTGGTGACCTTCCTGGCGACGCACAATCCAGAGGCGAAGGACGACCCGCCGACGCGCGTGACGTGGCAGATCGAGCCGCAGAAGGACGGGCTGTGCAAGCTCACCGTCACGCACGACGACTTCGAAGCGGAGACCGAGACGTACCGCTCCGTGGGCGATGGCTGGCCGTTCATCCTCAGCGGCCTCAAGACGCTCCTCGAAACCGGCAAGCCGCTGGCGGCTTGAGAGGAGGCCACCATGCGCAAGCTCGCTCTCCTCATCATGATTGCGGCGCCGCTCTTCGCCGCCGACTCCGCGCACCGCATCGAGCGCGAGGTCGCCGTGCACGCCTCGCGCGCCGAGGTTTGGAAGGCCTGGACGACGGTGGAGGGGGCGCGCTTCTTCGCCCCCGCGGCGGACATCGAGCTGCGGCCGGGCGGCGCGTACGAGATCTACTTCTGGGGCAGCTCCACAAAAAGTATCCCTGAACCGTGGAGAGTATTGCGTGAGCTGGTGCTGCAGCTCGCGAAGGAGCCGGACGAGTACTGCCGGCCGCACATCCTCACCGTCCGCGGTTCGGGGTATCGTTTCCTCTCCGAGGTGGAACAGGCTTGAAGATTCTTGGGATTGTCGGCGGGACCGGGCCGGAGTCGACGGTTGATTACTACCGCTCGCTGATCGCCGTGTGGCGGGAGCGGACGAGGGACGACAGCTATCCGCACATGGTGATCAACAGCATCAACCTGACCGCGCTGGTCGGCCTGATCACCGCCAACCGGCTGGCGGACGTCGCCGCGTTTCTCGGCGGCGAGGTGCATCGCCTCGCCGCGGCCGGCGCGGAGGTGGCGCTGATCGCCGCGAACACGCCGCACATCGTGTTCGACGAGGTGCAGCGGCTGGCGCCCATCCCGATGATCAGCATCGTGGAGGCGACCGCCCGCGTCGCCGCCGCGCGCGGATTCCGGAAGGTCCTGCTCCTCGGCACCCGCTTCACGATGCGCGGCCGCTTCTACCCGGAGGTGTTCGACCGGGAAGGCATCGAGCTCGTGGTGCCGACGCTGCAGGAGCAGGATGCGGTGCACCACAAATACATGAACGAGCTGGTGGTGGGCGACCTGCAGGACGCCACGCGCGACTGGTTCGTGTCGCTGATCGCTTCGCTCCACGCGCGCTCCGGCGTGGAGGCGGTGATCCTCGGCGGCACGGAGCTGTCGCTCATCCTCAAGGAGCCGGCATACGGCAGCGTGGCGGTGCTGGACACGACGCGGATCCACGTAGACGCGGCGATCGACGCGCTGCTGAAAATGTAGGGCCGGCTCTCAGCCGGCCCAGCCGTCCGTTGATAGGGGGCCGGCTAAGAGCCGGCTACATTTTCCCTCTTGACACTCCACCTTTCCGAACGCATATTTGAACATGTTCAAATATGCCATTCTCCTCGCCGGTCTCACCCAGCTCGGCATCGCCGCCACCAGCGTCCTCATTCCCCGGCTTCTCGGCTGGCGCGAGCAACTGCAGCGTGTCGAAGCACTTACGCGGCAGGTGTTCTGGACCTACTCCGGTTACATCCTCGGCATCCACCTCTGGTTCGCCGCGCTGGCCCTCGGTCTGGGCGAGCGCCTCGTGGACGGCACGCCGCTCGCGGCCGTCGTCACCGGCTTCATCGCCGTCTATTGGGGCGTGCGGGTGGTGGCGCAGTTCACCTGGTACGACCGCGGCGTGGGCGGCCGGCGCCTGCTCTTCCGGGTGGCGGAGGTGCTCTACGTGACGGCGTTCCTGTTCGTGACCGCCGTCTTCGCCGCGGCCACGGCGCACAACCTCGGGGTGGGGCGATGAACAGGATCGCGCTGATGGTGATCATCATCGCGGCGCTGTTCTTCACGGTGAAGGCGCTGGTGGCGGGCCTGAGCCGGGAGCGCCTCACGCCGCTGCAGTGGCTGGCCTTCTTCACCTGGTTCGGCATGCGCCCGGCCGCCTTCGCCACCCTCGGCGACCCGGCTCGCGGCGGTGTCACGCCACTGGCCCTCGGCGGGTTGCGCAATCTCGCCATCGGCGCGCTGCTGTTCACGCTCGCCCGCGCGACGCCCGTCGCCATCGGCACCCCGCTGATGATGGTCGCCCTGCCGCTGATGCTCCACTTCGGCGTGTTCCATCTGCTCGCCGCGTTCTGGCGGGCGCACGGCGCGACTACCGGCCGCCTCATGCGCGACCCGCTCCGCGCCACGAGCCTGAGCGACTTCTGGAGCGGCCGCTGGAACGCCGGCTTCAGCGAGATGACCGCGCTGCTCATCTACCGCCCCATGCGGCGCCGCCTCGGCGAGACGCCGGCCCTGCTGGCCAGCTTCCTCGCCTCCGGCCTGCTGCACGAGCTCGCGATCAGCGTCCCGGCCGGCGCCGGCTACGGCCTGCCGACGCTCTACTTCCTCCTTCACGGCGCGCTGACCGCCGCCGAAAAAAAGCAGCTCCTCGGCGCGCCGAGCCGCGCGCGCACGCTGGCGTTGCTGGCCATCCCGCTGCCGATCCTGTTTCACCGCTGGTTCGTGCGGGGGATCATCTGGCCGATGCTGTAGCAACAAAAAAGGCGAGCCGTTGCCGGCTCGCCTTTCGTGAACAGCTTTGGAAAAAACTCAGTACATGCCGCCCATGCCGCCCGGACCGCCCGGTCCACCACCGGACGACTGCTCCTTGTCTTCCTTGATCTCGGAGACGAGAGCCTCGGTGGTGAGCATCAGGCCGGCGATCGACGACGCGTTGAGCAGCGCCTGCTTCGTCACCTTGGCCGGATCGATGATGCCGGCGGCCAGCATGTCGACCATCTTCTCGTTGCGGGCATCGAAGCCCCAGTTGCCGCCCTTGGCGCGGACCTCGTTGAGCAGGACCGAGCCTTCATGACCGGCGTTGAAGACGATCTGCCGGAACGGCTCCTCGAGGGCGCGGCGGATGATGTTCGCGCCGACCTTCGCATCGCCCTCGGCCTTGTAAGCCTCGACCGCCTCGACGGCGCGGAGCAGCGCGACGCCGCCGCCGGGGACGATGCCCTCTTCGACGGCCGCCTTGGTGGCATGCATCGCATCCTCGACGCGCGCCTTCTTCTCCTTCATCTCCGTCTCCGTCGCGGCGCCGACCTTGATCACGGCCACGCCGCCGACGAGCTTGGCCAGGCGCTCCTGGAGCTTCTCGCGGTCGTAGTCGGAGGTGGTGTCGTCGATCTGGGTGCGGATCTGCTTGACCCGGCCGGCGATCGCATCCTTGCGGTGCTTGTCGTCGGTGTCGGTGACGAGCGTGGTGTTGTCCTTGTCGATGGCGACGCGCTTGGCATCGCCGAGGTCTTCCATCTTGACGCCCTCGAGCTTGATGCCGAGGTCCTCGGAGATCAGCTTGCCGCCGGTGAGGATGGCGATGTCTTCGAGCATGGCCTTGCGGCGGTCGCCGAAGCCGGGGGCCTTCACGGCCGCCACGTTGAGCGTGCCGCGCAGCTTGTTGACCACCAGCGTGGCCAGCGCCTCGCCCTCCACGTCCTCGGCGATGATGAGGAGCGGCTTGCCCTGGCGGGCCACCTGCTCGAGGATCGGCAGCAGGTCCTTCATCGAGGAGATCTTCTTCTCGTAGATGAGGATCTTGGCGTTCTCCAGGACCACTTCCATCCGCTCCGGATCGGTGACGAAGTACGGCGAGAGGTAGCCGCGGTCGAACTGCATCCCCTCGACCACTTCCAGGACCGTGTCGAGGCCGCGCGCCTCTTCGACGGTGATGACGCCGTCCTTGCCGACCTTGGCCATCGCCTCGGCGATGATCTGGCCGATCTCTTCATCGTTGTTGGCCGAGATCATGCCGACGTGGGCGATGTCCTTGCCCTCCACCGGCTTGGCCAGCTGTTTGTCGATGAACTCGATGGCGGCGCGCACGGCGCCTTCGATGCCGCGCTTGAGCTCCATCGGATTCGCGCCGGCGGTGACGTTCTTGATGCCTTCACGGTAGATGGCCTGGGCCAGGACCGTGGCGGTGGTGGTGCCGTCGCCCGCCGTGTCGGACGTCTTGGAGGCGACTTCGCGGACCATCTGTGCGCCGGCGTTCTCGAGCTCGTCCTTGAGCTCGATCTCCTTGGCGACGGTCACGCCGTCCTTGGTGATGGTGGGGGAACCGAACTTCTTTTCGATGACCACGTTGCGGCCCTTGGGACCGAGCGTGACCTTGACGGCGTCGGCGAGCTTGTTGACGCCCTTGAGGATCGCCTGGCGAGCCTCTTCACCGTATGTGACTCTCTTAGCCATGATGTGTCTCCTTTTCAGCCTTCGACGATGGCGAGGACTTCGTCTTCGCGCAGGATGGTGTACTCGACGTCGTCGAGCTTGATCTCGGTGCCGGAGTATTTGCCGATGAGGACGGTGTCGCCCTTCTTGACGTCGAGCTTGATGCGCTTGCCGTCCTCGTTGTACTTGCCTTCACCGACGGCGATGACTTCCGCCTCCTGGGGCTTTTCTTTGGCGGTGTCGGGGATGATGATCCCTCCCCGGACCTGCTCCTTCGTGTCCTTGCGGCGGACGACGATGCGGTCGTACAGCGGGCGGAGCTTCAAATCGGTTGCTGTTGCTGCCATGTAAGTGTCTCCTTTCGTTGACTTTGCGGATCTTGTCGCGGCGGTCGCCGCGCCATGGATTGAAATCGCGCGTTAGCACTCAATCGCTGGGAGTGCTAACAATATGGCAGCGGAATTTCTTCTGTCAAGCGGGAACGTTCCCCACATCATGAAACGCGCGCTGGTCGCCCTGCTCCTGCTCGCCGCCTGCTCGACGACCGCCCCTCCCCCCGCCGCCGACCTGCTCCTCCCCCCGCCCCAGTGGTGGCGCGACCCGCGCTTGAACGAGGCTTTGAAGCTCACCGACGAGCAACTGGCCTCGCTGGACCGCCTCGACTTCTCGGAGCTGGAGCGCCTCCGCGCCGCCGCCTCCTCCGCCACCCGCGACTTCCGCGCCGCCCTTGCCGGCAACGCGGACCTCGCCGCCTCCACCCAACGCCTCCGCGCCGCCCGCGACGCCGCCTTGGGCGAAGAGCTGCGCCTCCTCGCCGCGGAGCGCGCCCTCCTCACCCACACGCAGTGGGAAGCGCTGGAGGACCAGCTCCGCGCCCGCGAGGACGGGCGGCGGGGCGGCGACTATCCGCGCCGCGGCTCGTATCCGCGGGGCGGGGGACGGCGGCCGGGGGGTGGGGGGCGGTGGCCGTAGCGCGACGGCCCATCCTCTACGCCTCCACCGGCTCCGGCGTCAGGTCGAGCTCGCGCAGGGAGTCGGGGGCGGTCGGCTCCTGTTTGTGGCCGCGGGTCCGCAGTTTCTCCATCCAGAGGTAGAACACCGGGGTCACGTAGAGGGTCAG
>DASYMJ010000143.1:0-15721 GCA_036009105.1 Thermoanaerobaculia bacterium
ATGCGGAGCGCGCCATCCTCGGCGCGGTGCTCATCAACAACCACGCCTTCTACCGCGTCATCGGCACGATCGACACCGAGGACTTTTTCAAGGACGCGCACCGCACCATCTTCGCCACCATGCGCAACATGGCCGAGCGCAGCCAGGAGATCGAGCCGCTCACGCTGAAGGAAGAGCTGGCCAAACATGCCCTGCTCGACCAGGTCGGCGGGATCGCCTACGTCTCGGCCCTCCTCGACTCCGTCCCCGACGTTGCGAACGTCGAGCGCTACGCGCGCATCGTCAAAGAGAAGTCGATGCTGCGCCGTCTCATCGTCATGGGCAACAGCGTCATGCGCGCCGCCCTCGACGCCCCCAGCGAGCCGGCGGACGTGCTCAACATCGCCGAGAAGACCCTCTACGAGATCGCCGAAGGCAGCACCGACAAAGGCTTCATGGGCCTCGACAAGATCACCCGCGCCAACATGCAGGCGATCGAGCAGATCCACTCCAACCCCGGCCGCCTCGTCACCGGCCTCCCCACCGGCTACGACCGTTTCAACGAGATGACCTCCGGCTTCCAACCCGGCGACCTGATCATCCTCGCGGCAAGGCCCTCAATGGGGAAAACTAGTTTTATGATGAACATCGCGGAGTCGATCGCGATCCCGGGCAAGGACGGACAGCCGCGCGCGGGAGAGCGGTTGTACAGCGTCGGTGTCTTTTCGCTGGAGATGTCGAAAGAGCAGATCGGATTGCGCATCCTCTCCTCGGAATCGGGCGTGGGGAATCACCTCATCCGCTCCGGCATGCTCTCCGAGCGCAACTGGCGCGAGCTGGCCGAGGCCTCGTCGAGGCTGGCCAAAGGAAAGATCTACATCGACGACACCGCGGGCATGGACCCGCTGGAGATGCGCGCGAAGGCGCGGCGCCTGAAGATGGAGATGGGCCTCGACATGATCATGGTGGACTACCTCCAGCTCATGTCCATCAAGGGGAAGATCGAGTCGCGCCAGCAGGAGGTCTCGCAGATCTCGCGCAGCCTGAAGGCCATCGCCAAAGAGCTCGCCGTACCGGTGCTCTCGCTTTCCCAGCTCTCCCGCCGCTCCGAACAGCGCACCGGCGACCACCGCCCGCAGCTCTCCGATCTCCGTGAGTCCGGCTCCATCGAGCAGGACGCAGACCTGGTCTGCTTCATCTACCGCGACGAGGTGTACAACAAGGAGACCGAGGAGAAGGGCATCGCCGAGATCATCATCGGCAAGCAGCGCAACGGCCCCATCGGCGACTTCAAGCTCGTCTTCCGCAACGACATCACCAAGTTCTTCAACTACGAGCCGCAGCCGGACTACATGCCGCCGGAGTAGCGGTGTGGGGCCGGCTCCCAGCCGGCCCAGCTTTCACGGATGAATTGGGCCGGCTGAGAACCGGCCCTACATTTTTCGCCTTACGGTTGCCCGGTGTCTCGATCGCATGCGTTATTTGAAATAAAATAACTATGCGCAACCGTTCCGCTCGACTGCCCACGGAATCGCTGTTTCAGCCCCGGTCAACCAAGCAGTCGAAGTGGAGGTTTCCCTGTTGATCGCTGCGCCCAAGAAGATCCTCGTTGCCGAGGGGAACGAGGTCATCGTCGTCCTCATCGCCCATCTCCTCACCCGCAACTCCTATCTCGTCCACACCACGCTCGACAGCTGCGAAGCGGAGCAGATGCTCCTGCGCGAGCCGTACGATGCGGCCCTCATCGACCTGGCCAACGGCGGCGCGGAAATGATCGTCCGCATCTCCGGTCAGCAGCCGGGGATGATGCCCCGCGTCATCGCCCTCACCGTCAACCCGGAGGAAGCGCGCCGCCTGGAGCCGCTCGGCGTCTGCGCGGTGGTGAAGAAGCCGTTCGTGATCGATCAGCTGCTGGAGACCGTGGCCAGCTGCGTCGGGCACGCCTGAACGAGTTGCTGGTTGCTGGTTACTGGTTGCTGGTAGCCAAAAGGCGCAAGTAACCAGCAACCAGTAACTCATAATAGGGAACAGGAGTCGCCCATGAAACGCGCCCTGCTCACCCTGTTCCTCCTCCTGTTCGCCGCCGCGGCCCGCGCGGAAGTGCTGCGCCTCGCGGTCAACGACATGATCCATCCCATCAGCGACGAGTACATCGGCCGCGGCCTCGACGAGGCGGCGCGCACGAAGGCCGACGCGGTGATCATCGAGCTGCGCACGCCGGGCGGCCTGATGGACTCCATGCGCGGCATCGTGGAGAAGATCCTCCGCTCGCCCGTGCCGGTCATCGTCTACGTCGGGCCGAGCGGCAGCTACGCGGCATCGGCCGGCTTTTTCATCCTCGAGGCGGCGGACATCGCCGCCATGGCGCCCGGCACGAACACCGGCGCCGCCCATCCGGTCATCCTCGGCGAAAAGATGGATGACGTGATGAAGATGAAGATGGAGAACGATGCGGCGGCGTTCATGCGCACCATCGCCGCGAAGCGCGGACGCAACATCGCCGTGGCGGAGAGCGCCGTGCGCGAGTCGAAGTCGTTCACCGAGCAGGAGGCGCTCAACCAGAAGCTGATCGACGTGGTGGCGCCGGACGTCACCTCGCTCCTGCGCGCGATCGACGGCCGCCAGCTGCATCGCTTCAACGGCTCCAACTCCGTCCTGCGCGTGGCCGGCAAGCCAGTGCGCAATTACGAGATGTCCCTCAAGCAGAAGGTCCTCTCCTTCCTGATGGACCCCAACGTGGCGTTCCTTCTCTTCGCCATCGGCATGCTGGCCATCTACGCCGAGCTCAATCATCCGGGCGCGGTATTGCCCGGAGTGGTCGGCCTGATCTGCATCCTGCTGGCCGTCTTCGCCCTCAACCTGCTGCCCACGCGCTTCGCCGCCCTGGCGCTGCTCGGCGCGGCATTCGTGCTGTTCGGACTGGAGGCGAAGTTCACCTCGCATGGAGTCCTCGGCATCGGAGGAGTGATCTGCATGACCCTTGGCGCCGTGTTGCTCGTCGACGGACCGATCCCCGAGATGCGGGTGCATCTCTCCACCGCGCTCGCGGTGAGCATCCCCATGGGGATCATCGCGGTGTTCCTGATGAGTCTCGTGCTGAAGACGCGAAGAAATCCGGCGGTGACCGGCCAGGAAGGGATGATCGGCGAGGTCGGCGTGGCGCGGACGGAGCTCACGCCGGAGGGGAAGGTGTTCGTGCACGGCGAGCTGTGGAACGCGGTGGCGAAGGGCGAGATCGCGGCGGGCGCGCGGGTGCGGGTGGCGGCGATTCAGGGATTGCGGTTGCTCGTAGAGCCGGCCTGAACCTCCCAGGGCAGCTCCCACCGCTCCTCATCCTGATCGAGCTTCGGCAGCGGCACCGGTTTGCCGAGGCGTTTGAGCTGGGTCATCTCCCAGAGCAGGGCGTACTTCCAGAAGGTGTAGTAGACGTGCATGCCGACGGAGATCACGCCGCGGGTGCCGTCGAGGAAGCCGAGGTTGATCACGTAGTCGCGGAAGAACTTGGCGAGCGCGTGGCCGAAGACGTCCCAGCCGCTGGCCGTCTTGCCATCGATGAACATCTGCGCGGCGCCCCAGTTCGCATAGCGCGTCATCTTGGCGATCATGTGGTCGAAAGAGCGGATGTAGTAGTGCTCCATCTTGTGGGCGAGGCGGCCGGTGGCGCCGTCCACGAGCAGGTCGGCGTGGACGCGTTTGTTCGGATAGCGGGCGTGCTTGCGGTGGAAGAGGCGCGCCACCCGGTCGCGCTGCAGGCCGGAGAAGCGCACCGGCTTGCCGAGCATGTAGTTCAGGCGGCCGACCGAGTAGGCCCACACGTCGAGAGGCCCGGCCAGCGTGCGGAGGAGCTCCTCCCGCAGCTTCGGCGTGACGCGCTCGTCCGCGTCGATGACGAAGATCCAGTCGTGCGCCGCGCGGTCGATGGCGTAGTTCTTCGTCGAGGCCGCGCCGAGGTATTCGCGCTGCTCGATGCGGACGCGGGGGAACCGCTCGCGCACCCGTTCCACGGTGCCGTCGGTGGAGAAGGAGTCGACGAGATAGATCTCATCCGCCCATTCGACGGAGCGAAGGCAGTCGGAGATGTTTTCGATCTCGTTGAGGGTGTGGATGATCGCGCTTACTGGTACCCGGGGCATTCAGGCGGGGAGTTTACAGCCCGGATGCACGAACGATGAACGCCGCCCACCCGCTTTGTTCATCGTTCATCTTTCCTCGTTCATCGTTCTAGAGCGTGTAGTTCTTCTCCAACAACACCCTCGCCCTTCGGTCCCGCAGGTTCTTGATCTGCGACTCGATGTCGCGCTCGAAGGGGATCTTGCGGTGGCTGGCGTAGACCGGGGCATCGACCGTGATCTTCTTCAGCTCGTCGCCGAACGTCTGGGGGGAGAGGTGCGAGGTCTCGTCGGCCAGCGACTGCTGATCGTTCGGGAACGAAGCCTCCGTCACCACGGCCACGACGTTGTTCGTCTTGTTCGTCCGCTTCCAGATTTCCGTGGTCGGGCCGGTATCGCCGGTGAAAGTGATGGCCTGGCCGCCGAGCTCCACGATGACGCCGGAGGCCGGGATGCCATGCTCGACCGCGACGGCGGTCAAGCCGATGTCGCCGAACTGCACGCGCTTGCCGGGAGCCATGGCCCGGTATTGCACGGCCGGCTTGCCGGTCAGCGGCGCGATGAGGGTGGAGAAGTCCGGCCAGACGATGCCGTTGAAGATGTTCTTGACCAGCAGATCGAGCACGTCGCGGGCCGCGAAGATGGTCAGCGGGCCGCTGTTCTGGCTGAAGCGGTTGTGAATCAGGTGCGGCAGGTCGCGGATGTGATCGGCGTGGGAGTGGGTGATGAAGACGGCCTGGATGCGGGCCTGCTGGGCAAAAGAGAGTTTGGACGTGAGGGTGCCGGCGTCAACCGCAAACCAGTCATCGAGCAGATAACCGGTCAGATTGTGTTCTGCATCTGACGCCCCGTAGGCGCCGAGCACTTTGAGCCGCATGCCCTTCCTTCACCCGCTTCGCCGCGCTGGAGAGTGGGTAGTATTGTTGCAGCGCTTAGAGTTAATGTCCAGAGAACATGCCCTCGCGTGACCGCCGTCACGTCGCGCCATCGGCCGCGCTTGCGCCGTTTCACCCCGCGGTGCGCGACTGGTTCACCGACTCCTTCCCCACACCGACGCGCGCCCAGGAGCTGGGCTGGCCGGCCATCGCCGCGGGCGACTGGACGCTGATCTTCGCCCCCACCGGCAGCGGCAAGACCCTGACCGCCTTCCTCTGGGCCCTCAACCAATTGATGTTCGCCCCGGTGCCGAAGAAGGAGCGCCGCTGCCGCGTCCTCTACGTCTCTCCCTTGAAAGCGCTGGCGGTCGACGTCGAGCGCAACCTGCGCGCGCCGCTGGCCGGGATCGCCAACCTCGCCGTCTCGCGGGACGAGCCGTTCACCACGCCGACCGTGGCCATCCGCAGCGGCGACACGCCGTCCAGGGAACGTGCGCGTTTCCTGCGCGACCCGGCGGATATTCTGATCACCACGCCGGAATCGCTCTACCTGCTGCTCACCTCGAACGCGCGGGAGATGCTGCGCGGCGTCGAGACGGTAATCATCGACGAGATCCACGCGCTGGTGCCGAACAAGCGCGGCGCGCATCTCGCCCTCTCGCTGGAGCGGCTGTCGCTGATCTGCGAGAAGCAACCGCAGCGCATCGGGCTCTCCGCGACGCAGCACCCGCTGGAAGAGGTGGCCCGGTACATGGGGGGCAGCGTCGGCGAGTGGCGCCCCGTCACGCTGGTCAACACCGGAGAGCGGAAGCAGCTCTCGCTGCGCGTCGAGGTGCCGGTGGAAGAGATGGCGAAGATGGGCGAGGCGCTCTCCGGCCCCGCCGCGGGCGACGCCTCGGCCGGCCCGAACCGCGCCTCGATCTGGCCCGCCATCCACCCGCGCCTGCTGGAGCTGATCCGGGAGCACCGCTCCACCTTGATCTTCGTCAACTCGCGCCGCCTGGCGGAGCGCCTCGCCGCCGCGCTGAACGAGCTGGCCGGCGAGACGCTGGTGCAGGCGCATCACGGCTCCATCGCGCGCGAGCAGCGGGTGGAGATCGAGGACAACCTGAAGTCGGGCAAGCTGCCGGGCCTGGTGGCCACCTCGTCGCTCGAGCTGGGCATCGACATGGGGGCGATCGATCTCGTCATCCAGATCGAGGCGCCGCCCTCGATCGCCTCCGGCATGCAGCGCATCGGCCGCGCGGCGCACCAGGTGGGCACCGTCTCGGAAGGCATCATCTTCCCGAAGTACCGCGGCGATCTGGTCGCCTCCGCGGCCGTCACGCGCGCCATGCACGAGGGCCGCATCGAGCCGACGCGCTATCCCCGCAATCCGCTGGACGTGCTCGCCCAGCAGCTCGTGGCCATGGTGGCGATGGACGACTGGAACGCGGACGATCTCTACGCCGCCATCCGCCGCGCCGCGCCGTACGCGGAGCTCTCCCGCGGCTCGTTCGACGGCGTGCTGGACATGCTCTCCGGCCTCTACCCTTCCGACGAATTCGCCGAGCTGCGGCCGCGCATCACCTGGGACCGGGTCACGAACGTCATCACCGCGAGGCCAGGCTCCAAACGCGTGGCCATCCTCAACGGCGGCACCATCCCGGACCGCGGCCTCTACGGCGTCTTCCTCGCCGGCGCCGAGCGCGGCTCCGCGCGGGTAGGGGAGCTGGACGAAGAGATGGTCTTCGAGTGCCGCGTCGGCGAGACCTTCCTCCTCGGCGCCTCCACCTGGCGCATCGTGGAGATCACGCACGACAAGGTCATCGTCCTCCCCGCGCCGGGCGAGCCGGGGAAGATGCCGTTCTGGAAAGGCGACCAGGCGGAGCGCGGCGTGCCGTTCGGCGAGGAGATCGGCCGCCTGGTGCGCACGCTGCGCGAGCTGCCGAAGGCCGCGGCCACCAAGCAGCTCATCAAGCTGCACGATCTGGACAAGCTCGCGGCCGGCAACCTGCTGCAGTATCTCGACGACCAGGCCGAGGCGACGGGCGCGGTGCCGGACGACCGGACCATCGTGGTGGAGCGCGTGCTCGACGAGCTGGGCGACTGGCGCGTCTGCGTGCTGACGCCGTTCGGCGGCCGCATCCACGCGCCGTGGGCCATGGCCGTGACGGCGAAGATCCGCAACGAGCTGGCCATCGAGGTGGAGACGATGTGGAGCGACGACGGCTTCATCGTCCGCTTTCCCGAGACCGATGCGGCGCCGCGCGCGGAACTGGTCATCCCCGATCCGGAAGAGGTGGAGCAGCTCGTGGTGCGCCAGCTCGGCGCGAGCTCGATGTTCGCCGCGAAGTTCCGCGAGGCCGCGGCGCGCGCGCTCCTGCTGCCCCGCATGCGCGCGCAGGGACGCACGCCGCTCTGGCAGCAGCGCAAGCGCGCCTACGACCTGCTGCAGGTCGCCTCGCGCTTCGGCTCGTTCCCCATGATCCTGGAGGCCTACCGCGAAGTGCTGCGCGACGTGTTCGACGTGCCCGCGCTCATCGAGACGATGCGCAAGATCCGCCAGCGCACCATCCGCGTCGTCACCGCCGACACGCAGAAGCCCTCACCGTTCGCCGGCTCGCTGCTCTTCCGCTATGTGGCGAACTTCATCTACGACGGCGATGCGCCGCTCGCCGAGCGCCGCGCCCAGGCGTTGTCCATCGATCAATCCCAGCTCCGCGAGCTCCTCGGCGAACCGGAGCTGCGCGAGCTGCTCGATCCCGATTCGCTGGCGCAGGTGGAGGTCGAGCTGCAGCATCTCGACGATCGCCATAAAGCGCGCTCCCTCGATGCGCTGCACGACCTGCTCTTGCGCCTCGGCGATCTGACCGCGGAGGAGGCCCAACGTAGGGCCGACTCTCCAGTCGGCCCCTGGCTCAAAGAACTGCAGAAGGCCCGCCGCATCCTGGAACTCCCCGTGGCGCGGGAGAAGCGTTTCATCGCCATCGAAGATGCCTCGCGCTATCGCGACGCATTGGGCGCGCCGCTCCCCACCGGCATCGCCGAGCGCTACCTGCAGCCGGTCGCCGACGCGGTCGGCGATCTCGTGATGCGCTTCGCCCGCACGCACGGCCCGTTCACGCCGCCCGACGTCGCGCGCCGCTACGGCCTCGGCGTCGCCGTGATCGCGGGGACGCTGGAGCGCCTCGTGGCCCGCGGCCGGCTGGTGGAAGGCGAGTTCCGCCCGGAAGGGACGCAGCGCGAATGGTGCGATGCCGACGTACTGCGCATCATCCGCCGCCGCTCCCTGGCCAAGCTGCGCCACGAGACGGAGCCGGTCGACACGCCGGTCTTCGCGCGCCTGCTCACCTCGTGGCAGGGCGTGACGAGGAAGCGCCGCGGGCTCGACGCGCTGCTGGAAGTGGTGGAGGCGCTGCAGGGCCATCCCGTCGCCGCCTCGCTCCTGGAGCGCGAGATCCTCGCCGCGCGCATCGAGGACTACAAGCCGTCCGACCTCGACACGCTCAGCGCGGCGGGGGAGATCGTCTGGGTCGGTACCGAGCCGCTCGGTGAGCACGACGGCCGCGTCGCGCTGTATCTGACCGACCACCTGCCGCTGCTGCACACCCGCGCCGAGGTGCCGGCGGACGATCCGATCGTGAGCTACCTGCGGATGCACGGCGCCTCGTTCTTCGCCCAGATCCAGCTCGCGGTGGGCGGCTTCCCGAACGAGCTGGTCGACCGGCTGTGGGACCTGGTCTGGAAGGGCATCGTCACCAACGACACGTTCCATGCCCTGCGCGCGTTCACGCGGACCTCGACCGGCAAGAAGGCGCCGGCGCGCGCCGGCACGTTCCGCTCGCGCCGCGTCGCGCCGGCCTCGACGCAAGGCCGCTGGTCGCTCGTGCCGGAAGTTGCGGCGAATCCGACGCAGCGCGGCACGGCGCTCGCCCAGCAGCTGCTCACGCGCTACGGCCTCGTCGTGCGCGAGGCGGCCGCCGCGGAGAATCTGGCCGGCGGTTTCAGCGCCGTCTATCCGATCTTCAAGGCGATGGAAGAGGCGGGCCGCATCCGCCGCGGCTACTTCGTGGCCGGCCTCGGCGCCACGCAGTTCGCCGGCGCGGGCGCCCTCGACCTGCTCCGCTCCATGCGCGACGAGCCGGAGACGCCGGAGATGGTGATGCTCGCCGCCACCGATCCCGCGAATCCGTACGGCGCCCTGGTGAAGTGGCCGGCCCAGGGGCTGATGCGCATCGGCGGCGCGAGCGTGATCCTGGTGAATGGCGCGCTCGCCGCGTACGTCGGGCGCGGCGAAAAGCAGCTGACCATCTTCCTCCCCGAAGACGAGCCGACGCGGTCGAACACGGCGCGGGCGATCGCGAACGCGCTGGCCGGCATCGTCAGCAACGGCACGCGTCGCGCGCTGCTCATCACCGAGATCAACGACGAGCCGGCGTCGCGGAGCGCGCTCGCGCCGTTCCTGGTCGAAGCAGGGTTTGCGGCGACGGGTTTGGGCTATCAGATGAGGGCGCTGCCGCGTGCCTGAAGGCGATACCATCCACCGCGCCGCGCGCACGCTGCACGGCGCGCTGGCGGGGAAGACGGTGGTGCGCTTCGAGACCGTGCTGCCGAAGCTGGAACGCGAGCCGCTCGTCGGCCGCACCATCGAGAAGATCCACGCCGCCGGCAAGCACCTCATCATCAGCTTCTCGGGCGGCCTGCACCTGCGCACGCACATGCGCATGAACGGTTCGTGGCACATCTATCCGGCCGGTGCTCGCTGGCAGCGGCCAAAACGGGACATGCGGATCGTGATCGCCACGGCGGACTACGAAGCGGTCGCTTTCAACGTGCCGATCGCCGAGCTGCAGGACTCGAGAGCGCTCGAGCGCGACCTGCACGAGCTCGGCCCCGACCTGCTCGGCGAATTTGATTTTGCGGAGGCTCTGCAGCGGATTCGCGAGCGCGGGGCGGAGGCGATCGCCGACGTGCTGCTCAATCAACGCGTGCTCTCCGGCATCGGCAACGTCTACAAGTCCGAGGTGCTGTTCATCCGCCATGTGCATCCGCTGACGCCCGCTTCGTCGCTCGATGACGAGACGCTGCTCGCCATCCTGGAAACCTCGCGCAAGCTGATGAAGCTGAACGCGGCGCCCGGCGCGAGCGGCCGGCGCACCACCGGCACGTTCCGCGGCGAGGCGCCGCTCTGGGTGTACGGCCGCCGCGGCGAGCCGTGCCGCCGCTGCGGTACGGCCATCGAGATGCGCAAACAAGGCAGCGACGCGCGCGTGACGTACTGGTGTCCGAAGTGCCAGCCTGTACAATCGAGCTAGGAGGAAGCCGCTTGCCCATCGTCCTTCCCTACCCCCTCACCATCCAGGAGTTCCGCGTGCTGCAGGAGTTCCGGCGTCTGGCCGCGGAGACGCTGCCGGTGGCGACCATCAAGGCCATCAAGCATCCCGTCGGCGGCGGCGAAGCGCCGGCCGTCGGGCTGGTCGACAAAGGTTATCTGACCGCTTCGGACAGCCGGGACAGCTTCACCCTCACCGAGAAGGCGCGGGAGCTTCTGGCTCTCGATTTCAAGCCGGAAGTGGAGTCCAGCGGCGGGGACGAAGAAGCTCCCGCGGAGTGATGCACACGAACCGGTGCACCGCCAGAGCGGCGTCAACTGGTCCGTTTTCAGACACTTAGCTGCGCCGGGCCGGCTCCATTCTCAGCGGGTCAAGGATTGCCGGGAGCGAATAAAGCCCATTGACTCAAAGACTTAACGGCCGTACGATGTAGGACCGAGGACTGAGATGAAGCATGGCGACAACGCAAAAGCCAAAGCAGCCAGCAAAACCTCCTCGGGGAAAAGCAGCAAAGCCGCCGGCGAAAAAGGCAGCAGCGCCAAAGAAGCCGGCACCAGCAGCAAAGCCAAAGACAGCAAAGCCTCCGGCAAGCAAGCCGGCGCCGGCGGCGAAAAAGCCCCAGCGCGCGGAAACGGCAAGTCCAGCCGCGTCCCCGTCCCGCCCCCAGAAGCCGGCACCTTCACCAACCCCGTCGTCGAAGACGCCTTCAAGCGCGCCATCAAAAAGTACCCCAACGCCTTCCGCCGCCTCACCGACTGACAGCGGCGGCGGCACGCGCTACCTCAACGTCCAGGACCTGGTGGATCTGCACCGCGCCGTCTCCGCCGAGTTCGGCGGCACCTCCGCCCATCCGGGCGTGATCGAGTCGCAGTTCGCTCTCCTCAACGCCGTGCAGCGCCCCCAGGTCACGACCCTCGGCCGCGAGGCCTACCCCACGTTCCCGGACAAGGTGGCGGCGCTGATCTTCGCCCTCCTCACCGCCCGCCCCTTCCGCGGCGGCAACCGCCGCCTCGCCCTCGCCTCGCTCTTCGCGTTCTGCGAGCTGAACAACCGCGCCGTCGACTCCCGGGTCTTCGACGAGAAGGCGGCCGAGACGCTGTTCAAGCGCGCTTCGAGCTTCCGCGAGCTGGGCATCCCGCCCGAGAACGTGTTCCGGGAGATCCGGGAGACGCTGGGGCGGGCGATCATGGGGGCGTAACGAACGGCAGGGCGCTAGAATGCGCCCGCCATGTTCAAGATCGAAGAGCTGTTCGCGCGCGAGATCCTCGACTCGCGCGGTAATCCGACCGTCGAAGTGGATTGTCTGCTCGACTCCGGCGCGCTGGGGCGCTTCGCCGTGCCGTCCGGCGCCTCCACCGGCTCGCGCGAGGCGCTCGAGCTGCGCGACAACGAGAAGAAGCGTTTCGGCGGCAAAGGCGTGCTGCACGCCGTCGAGAACGTGGAAGTCATCGCCAAGGAAGTGGAGGGGATGGACGCCCGTGAGCAGGCCATGATCGACCTGGTCATGAAGCAGATGGACGGCACGGAGAACAAAGCCAACCTCGGCGCCAACGCCATCCTCGGCGTGTCGCTGGCGGTGGCGCGGGCGGCGGCGGAGGCGAGCGGGCTGCCGCTGTTTCTGTACCTGGGCGGGACGGGGGCGAGGACGCTGCCCGTGCCGATGATGAACGTCATCAACGGCGGCGCGCACGCGGACAACAACCTCGACGTGCAGGAGTTCATGATCATCCCGGCCGGCTTCGACACCTTCTCCGACGCGCTGCGGGCCGGCGTCGACACGTTTCATCAGCTCAAGAAGATCCTGCACGACAAGAAGCTCACCACTGCCGTGGGCGATGAAGGCGGCTTCGCGCCCGATCTCAAGTCGAACGCCGAGGCGCTGGAACTGATCCTCACCGCGATCGGGAAGGCGGGGTACAAGGCGGGCGAGCAGATCTACCTCGGCCTCGACGTCGCGGCGAGCGAGTTCTTCGAGAAGAAGCAGTACGCGTTCGAAGGGGAGAAGCGCAGCAGCGAGGAGATGATCGAGTACTACCACGAGCTGACCCGGAAGTACCCGGTCATCTCCATCGAGGACGGCTTGGCGGAAGGCGACTGGGACGGCTGGGAGACGCTGACGGAGGTCCTCGGCGCGAGCATCCAGCTGGTGGGCGACGACCTCTTCGTGACCAACCCCGAGATCTTCGCCCGCGGCATCGAGCGCGGCATCGCCAACGCGATCCTGATCAAGGTCAACCAGATCGGCACCCTGACCGAAACGCTGGAGGCGATCGAGCTGGGCAAGCGGGCCGGCTATCGGGCCATCGTGTCCCACCGCTCGGGGGAAACCGAGGATGCGACCATCGCCGATCTGGCCGTGGCGACGAACGTGGGGCAGATCAAGACCGGCTCCGCCTCCCGCAGCGACCGGATGGCGAAATACAACCAGCTGCTGCGCATCGAGGAGGAGCTGGGGGACGCCGCCATCTTCGCCGGACGGGGAATCTTCAAGTCCATACGTTGACAATCAGGGCCGATCGTCAATAGATTGACGGTCATGCCCGACCGCGACCTCGTGGCCGGCGTGATGCAGCTGGCCAATCTCCTCACCCGCCGCCTCGCGCCCATCTTCGCCAAAGGGAAGATCACGCCCCAGCAATGGGCGGTCCTCTCCGTCCTCGGCGAGTCGGAGCAGCCGATGACGCTGGCCGCCGTCGCGCGGCGGCTGCTCGTCTCCAAGCAGAACATGACCGGGATGATCGCGCGCCTCGAGCAGCTCGGCCTGGCCGACCGCAGCGACGACCCGAACGACCTCCGCTCCTCCCGCGTGCAGCTCACCCGCCGGGGCCGGACCCTGGTGGAGAAGATGCGGCCCGCCTACGAAGAGTGGCTGGCCTCGCTGGGGGAGGAGTTCTCCGAGAAGGAGATGAGCGGCCTCACGCGGACGCTGGAACGGCTGATCGCCCGCCTGGAAATGTAGGACGGCTCTCTAGCCGGTCCGGGCCGGCTGGAGAGCCGGCCCCACATCAGGCGGAGCAATGACCCGGTTGCGGCCCGCCTTCTTCGCCGCGTACAGCCGCTCGTCCGCGGAGTTGAAGAGCGCCTCGCGATCGGCGCCGTCGGTCGGGTAGATCGCCGCGCCGATGCTCACCGTGACCTGCGCGCCGTCCGGCGGCGCGGGCATCGCTTCTACGCCGGCCCGGATCCGCTCCGCGATCGCGGCGAGGGAACGGGCGTCGATGTTCGGCACGATCACGGCGAACTCCTCGCCGCCGTAGCGCGCGGGGAAGTCGACGGCGCGCACCGTCTCCCGGATCACGCCCGCCACGCGCTGGAGCGCGTCGTTGCCGGCCGGATGGCCGAACGTATCGTTGTACTTTTTGAAGCGGTCGAGGTCGAGGACGAGGACGCCGAAGTTCTCCGGATAGCGGCCGGCGCGTTCGAGCTCGCCGTCGATGCGCTCGCGGAAGGCGCGGAAGTTCGGCAAAGCGGTGAGCTCGTCGGTGCGCGCCCGGGCCTTGAGCTCGTCCGCCATCCGGTTGAGGGCGACGGCGAGCGTGGCCAGCTCGCGATCGCCCGCCACCGGCGCACGCGCCGTGACGTCGCCCGCCGCGATGCGGTCCGCCGCGGCGGAGAGCTCCTCGATCGGCCGCACCACATTGCGCAGCGTGATCTGCACCACGGCGAAGCAGACGAGCACGATGATCCACGCCACGGCGAGGCCGCTGCGCATCATGTCGCTGGTGTCGCGCTCCAGCGCCGGCAGCTGCCGCGCGATCTCCCGCTTCCGCTCCCCGACGATCCTTTGCGCCTCCGCGACCACCGCGGTCGACGTCGCGGCGACATCCTCCGGCCGCGGCGCCGGATCGGCGATCACCTCCCGGAACGCGCGCACCCGGCCGCGCAATGTGCCGGTGTCGACGTACTGCAGCGCATCGTTCTGCAGCAGCTGGGCGACGACGCGATAACGGGCAAGCGCCTCGGGGCCGGCGACGAAGTGCGCCCGGTACGCGTTCTGCGCGCGGATCACCTCTTCGAGGGTTCCGATGGCTTCCGTCTCGACGCCGATGAGCCTTGACCAGCGCTGCTGCGACTGGTGCGCGCGCCAGCTGAGGCCGAAGGTGACGGCGAAGAGGACGACCGCAAACGCGCCGGTGAGGAGCAGGACGCGCGAGCGGAGGCGAGGACGGCGCATGTGCTCCAAGGATAGCCGTGTCATCCTGAGCCGCAAAGACGCGAATGGATCCGTACCGGTCTCGCGCCGCGCCTGAAGGTACGGATCCTTCGCCGTCCGCGCGGCTTCAGGATGACACTGCTCGACATCTATCACCGCACGCTCGCCCGCTGCGCACCGGAGCGCCTCGTGCGCGAAGCGCTCACGGCCGACATGCCGCGCGACGTGGTGGCCATCGGCAAGTGCGCCGGCGCGCTGCTCGACGGCATCGCCCATCACGTGCGCGATGCCATCGTGGCGATGCCCTACGGCTACCGCGAGCCAAGGACGCGAGCCATCGTCGTGAAGGGTGGGCATCCGGAGATCACGCGCGCAAGCTTCGAAGCAGGCGTTGAACTGCAGCATTTCGTCGATGCGCACGATGACATCCTCTTCCTCGTCTCCGGCGGCGGCTCCGCCTGCGTGGAAGACCCGCTTCCGCCGTTCACGCGCGAACAGGTGGCGGCCACGAACCAGCGACTCCTCTCCAGCGGTTTGCCCATCCACCAGATCAACGTGGTCCGCAAACACCTCTCCGCGATCAAAGGCGGGCGCCTCATCCGAAGCGGCATGACGCTGGTCTATTCGGACGTCGGCAAAGGAAGACTGGCCGATGTCGCCTCCGGACCCACGTTGCCGGACCTGAGCACGAAAGAAGAGGCCATTGGGATCCTGCAAAAGATAGGCTGTGACGACATCGTGAAAACCCTCCAGCGGCACGACGTGCCGGACACCATTCGCGATACGGTCGGCCCGGCGAAACTGATCGCCGACAACGAAACGCTGACCACCACCGCAATTCTGATCGCGGTGAACGACGGAGCCACCGTGGAGCGGTGGGAGGGACAGATCGAAACCGACGTGGAAGAGGCCGCGCAGCAGCTCGCCGAGCGAGCAGGAAACCTGGGCAGAGGCCAGATGCTGGTCGCGGGCGGCGAGCCCACGGTGCGCATCAGCGGCGACGGCAGGGGCGGCCGGTGCAGCGAGCTCGCGGTGCGCTTCGCCAGGGCCGTGGGCGAGACCGCCGACATCGAGGCCCTCTTCGCCAGCTCCGACGGCGTGGACGGCAACAGCGGCGCGGCCGGCATCCATCTGCCCCGCCTCGCCCGGATGCCCCCCGGAACGCAAGCGGCGCTGGAGAGGTCCGACTCGATGTCGATCGCGGCGCAAATCGGTGAGCCGATTATGATTGCGCCGTCCGGAAACAACCTCCGGGACCTTTACTTACTGGCTCGGCGTTAGCAAGCCGCC
>DASYMJ010000144.1:0-16596 GCA_036009105.1 Thermoanaerobaculia bacterium
CCCCCTGCTCCGCGAGTTGCGCATGCCGGTGGTGACGACGCTGCACACCATCCTGGCCGCGCCGAACCTCCACCAGCGCCGCGTGATGGACGAGATCGCCGCGCTCTCCGACCGCCTGGTGGTGATGACCGCCGGCGCCGGCGAGCTGCTGCGCAGCGTGCACCACGTGGACGAGGACAAGATCGACGTGATCCCCCACGGCATCCCCAACGTGCCGTTCGCCGGCAGCAAGAGCCGCCTCGGCGTGGAAGGGCGGCCGCTCATCCTCACCTTCGGCCTCCTCTCGCCGGACAAAGGCATCGAGCACGTCATCGACGCGCTGCCGACCATCCTCGCCCACTACCCCGACGCGGTGTACATCGTCCTCGGGGCGACGCATCCGCACATCATCGAGCGGCAGGGCGAGACCTACCGGCTGATGCTGGAGGACCGCGCCAAGCGTCTCGGCGTGGACGGCAATGTCATCTTCCACAACCGCTTCGTCAGCCAGGCCGAGCTCTCCGAGTTCCTCGCCGCGGCCGACATCTACATCACGCCTTACCTCAATCCGGAGCAGATCACTTCCGGCACTCTGGCCTACGCGCTGGGAGCGGGCAAGGCCGTGATCTCCACGCCGTACGCGTACGCGAAGGAGCTGCTCGCCGACGACCGCGGCGTCCTGGTGCCGTTCCGCGATGCGTCCGCCATCGGTAGGGAGATCGTGGCGCTGCTCGACGATCCGGAGAAGCGGCTCGAGCTCCGCCGCCGGGCGGCCGCGCACAGCCGGGCCATGCTCTGGCCCGCCGTCGCGGAGTCGTACCTGCGCAGCTTCGAGCGCGCGCGCGCCGAGCATGCGCTGCGGCGGCGCACCGAGTTCCGGGCCAGCACGCTGGCCACCCGTCCGGCGGACCTGCCGGAGGTCAACCTCGATCACGTCGAGGTGATGTCCGACCACACCGGCATGCTGCAGCACGCCATCTTCAACGTCCCGCGCTACGAGGAAGGCTACTCCCTCGATGACAACGCGCGCGCGCTGATGCTGATGGCGCTCCTGGAGGAAGCCGGCGTGGACGATCCGCGCACCGTGCGCACGCTCGCCTCGCGCTACCTCGCCTTCCTCAGCCACGCGTTCAACGCGCCGCTGGGGCGGTTCCGCAACTTCATGTCCTACTCGCGGCTGTGGCGCGAGGAGCAGGGCTCCGAGGATAGCCACGGCCGCGCGCTGTGGGCCCTGGGGACGGTGGTGGGATGCTCGGCCGATCCCGGCCGGCACAGCCTCGCCGGCCAGCTTTTTCACGCCGCGCTGCCGGCGGTCTCCACCTTCAGCAGCCCGCGCGCCTGGGCCTTCGCGCTGCTCGGCATCGAGCAATACCTGCACGCCTTCGAGGGCGACCGCAACGTGCAGGCCGCGGGGAGGGAGATCGGCGAGCGGCTGCTCGGCCTCTTCCGCCGCACGGACAAACCGGACTGGCCGTGGTGCGAGGATCGCGTCACGTACTGCAACGCGCGCCTGCCGCAGGCGCTGATCGCCACCGGCTCCTGGACCGGCGACGCGGCGATGAGCGCCACCGGCATCCGCTCCCTCGACTGGCTGATGACCATCCAGCAGACGCCGGACGGCTACTTCGCGCCGGTGGGGACGAACGGCTTCTTCGAGAGGCAGATGACCGCCGCGGCGTTCGATCAGCAGCCGGTCGAGGCCTGCGGCGCGGTCTCCGCCTGCATGAGCGCCTTCCGCGCCACGGGCGACCACCGCTGGGCCGAGCATGCCCGGCGCGCCTTCACCTGGTTCCTCGGGCAGAACCAGCTGCAGCAGCCGCTCTACGATCCGCTGTCCGGCGGCTGCCGCGACGCGCTGCACATCGACCGGGTGAACGAGAACGAAGGGGCCGAGTCGACGCTCTCCTTCCTCCTCGCGCTGATGGACATGCGCGCGGACGAGGTGCGCTGGAACGCCATGCAGATCCCGGTCGCCGAGCCGGCCGCGGCCGTCATGGCCGTGAGCGCGGGACCGACGCGATGACGGTAGGCTACGAGACGCTTTTCGAGCGCAGCGTGAAGAATCCCATTCTCAGCGCGGCTGACTGGCCTTATCCGGTGCACACCGTCTTCAACGCCGGCGCGACGCGGCTCGCGGACGGCACCACGCTCCTGCTCTGCCGCGTCGAAGACCGGCGCGGGCACTCCCATCTCTGCGCCGCGCGTTCGGCGGACGGCATCAGCGGCTGGACCATCGACGAGCAGCCGACGCTCTCGCCCGATCCGTCGAACCATCCGGAGGAGCTGTGGGGCGTCGAAGACCCGCGCATCACCTTCGTGCCGGACCTGGGGCGTTACGCCGTCGCCTACACCGCGTTCGGCAGGGGCGGGCCGGGCGTCTCGCTCGCGCTGACCGAGGACTTCGTGACCTTCGAGCGCTGCGGCCTGGTCATGCAGCCGGACGACAAGGACGCGGCGCTGCTGCCGCGCCGCATCGACGGCATGTACGCCCTGGTGCACCGTCCCATCGCCGACTCGGGAGCGCACGTCTGGATCTCCTACTCGCCCGACCTGCGCAGCTGGGGCGGACATCGTCTGATGCTGCCCGCGCGGCGGGGCGGGTGGTGGGATGCGAACAAGGTAGGGCTCTCCCCGCCGCTCATCGAGACCGAGCGCGGCTGGCTGATGCTCTATCACGGCGTCCGCTCCACCGCGGCCGGCAGCCTCTACCGCCTGGGCGTCGCGCTGTTCGATCTGGAGCATCCGGAGATCCTGCTGCTGCGCGGCGACGAATGGATCTTCGGCCCCGAGGAGCCGTACGAGACGCATGGAGACGTGGCCAATGTCACGTTCCCCTGCGGCTATACCGTCGGGCCCGATGGCGATACATTGAACCTGTACTACGGCGCGGCGGATACCTGCATCGCGCTGGCCACCGGCAGCATTCGCGAGATCCTGCGGTGGCTCGATTCACACGGCATTACAAAGGAGGCCAACGCATGAGAGTGACGGTTGACGATCGGGGAATGACGCTGCGGGAACGGCTCGCGGAGCGGCTGCGGCTGGCCGGCGAGCTGCGCTGTGTGGAGCACGGAGGCGCCGTCGACGCGGTGCGGATCATGGGCCGCGAGAACGGCTGGTTCGACGCGCTCTGGACCACGTGCTGCGAGCGTCTCACCAACGCCGCGCACGCCATCGTGAGGGACCGGTGCTGAGAGCGCCCGCGGAGGGCGGGGGCGAGCAGTACCTGGAATTGAAGGTCTTCGAAGGGATCGCCGAACGCACCGGCGCCTCGTTCACCCGCACCGGCGTGCGCGGCCGGCGCGGCATCTGCCGGAACCTCACCGCGCTCCGCGCGATGTGCCGCCGCTTCGGCGACGGCTACTACTACCTCGCCGAATCGGCCTGGGGGGAGGGCGTGCAGACGCTCGACGTGCGCAAAGTGCTTTGGACGGTCGCCGCCGCGGGAGCAGGCGCAGGATAGGATGACCGGACGGCATCCGCCGGCCCGGAGGGCGGACGCCCAGGATCCATGATCTCGGCCATCGTCCTCGCCGCCGGTCAGGCCACGCGCTTCGGCCAGTGCAAGCAGCTGATGCCGCTCGCCGGCCGGACGCTGATCGAGCACGTGCTGCACAACCTGCGGCACTCCAGCGCGGACGAGGTCGTGGTCGTCCTCGGCGCAAATGCGGAGGAGATCCGCGCGCGCGTCCCCTTCGGGGAAGAGCGCCTCGTGCTCAACCCTTCCTATGCCGAGGGGATGAGCACCTCCATCCAGGCCGGCTTGCGCTCGCTGCCGGAGGCCGCCCAGGCGGCCATGATCGTCCTGGCGGACCAGCCTTTCGTCACCACGGGGACCTACGATGCTCTGCTCGACGCGTACCGAGCCTCCCGTGCAAGCATCGTGGCGCCGACGTACAACGGCATCCGCGGCAACCCCGTCCTGGTCGATCGCGCCCTCTTCGCGGAGCTGATGAACCTCCGCGGCGACGCCGGCTGCCGCTCCATCTTCGGCGATCACCCGATGATGAAAGTGGCGGTGGACGACCAGGGGGTGGTGACGGACATCGATACGCCCGCCGATCTGTCGGCGCACGGCGGCAGCGACCTCGCGGCGCGGTGCTACAGTGGCGATTCATGTCCCACGAGACCTTCGAGCTGATCGATCGGCTGCGCCGGTCGGGGCAGCGCGCCGCCATGGCCACCCTGGTGCGCACCGCCGGTACCACGCCGCGCAAGGAAGGGACCAAGATGTTCGTCGGCCAGGACGGCGGCATCTTCGGGTCGATCACCATCGGCGGCTGCGTCGACGCGCGGGTCATCGAGCAGGCCGGCGCCGTGCTGGACGCCGGCGGAGCGCGGCTCCTGAAGATGGACTTGGGCGACGAGGAAGCGTGGGAGATCGGCCTCACCTGCGGCGGCTCGGTGGACGTGCTCCTCGAGCCGCTGGGCGATGACCTGCTCCACCTCTACCAGACCGCGCGGCAGGAGTGGAACGCCGGCCGGAGCGTGGCGGTGGCGACGGTGCTGGACACCGGAGCGCACCTCCTCATCGAGAGTGGCGGCACCGTGCACGGCTCCGCCCCCGCGGACCTGCTCGACCTTCTGCGCACCCGGCTGCCGCGCCGCTCCTGCACCCTGACCCTGGGCGGACACGAGGTCTACGTCGAAGTCCTCCGCCCCCCCTCCCGGCTCTGCGTGTTCGGCGCCGGCGCGGTGGCCATTCCGCTCGTCGGCTTCGCAAAAGAGCTCGGCTTCCGGACGATCCTCATCGACGGCCGCGCGCGCTTCGCCAGCCGGGAGCGGTTCCCTCATGTGGACGAGATCAAGCTTGGCATCGCCTCCGAGATCGCCGGGCAACTGGGCCTGGGGGACTCCACGCCGGTGGTCCTGGCCGCCCACGACTACAAGATCGACGTGCCGGTGCTCGAGCAGGCGCTGGCCACCGACGCCCCGTACATCGGCCTCCTCGGCAGCCGCCGCCGCGGCGCGGCGATCCTGCAGCTGCTGCGCGAGAACGGGGTTGCCGAGGAGCAGCTGCGGCGCGTCCGCGTGCCGGTCGGCCTCGACCTGGGCGGCGAGACGGCGGCGGAGATCGCCCTTGCCATCATCGCCGAGGTGGTGGCGGTGATGCGGGGCCGGAGCGGCGGGCCGATGAGCGCGCGGACATGAAGGCGCTGGCCGCACATCGCGGAGAGCCGCTCCTGGGCCGCCTGCTCTGTCACGACGTGCGCGGCGCGCGCAATGAGATCGTGTTCCGCAAGGGCCACGCCCTGCGCGCGGAGGACCTCCCTTCGCTCGAGGCGTTGCCGTGGGAAGAACTGCATCTGCTGGAGCTGGAAGAGGGCGACATCGAGCAGCGTGAGGCCGGGCGGCGGTTGGCTGCCGCGTTGTGCAGCGAGGGGTTGCAGGCCGCGCCTTCCGGGCATCGTCACGTGCTCACCGCCCTGCACCACGGGCTGGTGAAGATCGATGCCGCGGCGCTGCAGCGGTTGAACAGCGTGCCCGGCATCGGCGTCCGCACCCTGCGCAACGATCAGGTCGCCGCGAAAGGGCAGACCGTGGCGGAGGCGCAGATCACGCCGCTGGCCATCGCCGGCGCGGCGCTCCATGCGGCGGGGGGAGCGGGCATCGTCCGCCTGCTGCCGTTCGCGCCGCGCGAGGCGGTGATCTGGATGCGTGATGACCGCCATGCCGCCGCGCTGGAGGCGAAGCTGCGCTCCTTCGGCTGCCCGGTGAGCGAGGTGATGGAGTTGCCGCGCGATGCGGCAGCGATCCGCGCCTCGATGGAGGGGCGCGCGGAATCGCTCCTCCTCATCTCCGGCGCGAACGCGCTCGATCCGCTCGATCCCATCTTCGTGGCGCTGGCCGCGATGGGCGCGAAGATGCAGCGCGTTGGCGTGCCGGTGCATCCCGGGACGCTGGTCTGGCTCGCCTCCTGGCGGGGAGCCGAGATCGTCGGCCTGCCCACCTGCGGCTTGGGCATGCAGCGCACCGCGTTCGAACTCATCCTTCCCCGCCTGCTGGCCGAGGGCGGCATCGGCGACGAGGACTTGGCGGGGTTGGGCCATGGCGGCATCCTGAGCGGGCGATGAATCCGTACGGCGACCTCATTCACGAGCACTCCAGGCGCCCCCGCAACTACGGCGCGCTGGAGGGGCCGGACATCCGGGCCGAGGTGGACAACCCCCTTTGCGGCGACCGCGTGCGCATCGAGCTCGCCCTCGCCGCCGACGGCACCGTGCACGCCGCCCGGTTCCAGGGCGACCTGTGCATGATCGCCAGGGCCGCGGCTTCGCTGCTGACGGAGATGGTCACTGGCCGCCCCCTCCAGCCGGTGCCGGAGGAACAGCAGCTGCTGGACGCCTTGCACGCGGAGATCAAGCCCGCCCGCCGCAAGTGCGCCCTCCTGCCCCTCGAGGCCCTCCGTGCCGGCGTGAACGGTTACCGGAGCGCGCGATGAGGTTTCGCGATCCGCCGCTACAGCGAATGTCCGGGTTCCTCCGCTCGATCGGCATCACCATGACCGCGGGCCCGGTCGAGGCCCGGACCGCGTTTCCGGGGAGCCTGATCGCGCGAGGACGCTGATTGTCGACGAGGCGGCGCACACCGCGCTCGCGCCGCCGAGGCGGCGCACCTCCGACTTCGCGTTCCTGCACGATGCCGACGGCGTGCGGCCCTTCCCGCACAGGGTCAGCTGGGTGCGCGCGAATGAACATCGGAACGGCGGATGACGCGGCGGGTCGCGCGCGTTACGACTTTCATGCTTCCCTTCCTTCTTGCCATGCTCTCATTCGCGAACGGTGGTGGCGTGCACAAAGAGCTCGTAACCCGGAACGGGAAGGACTTTGCGGTCGCCGCGAAGCCGGTCACCGTCACGCTCGCCGTCTCCAGGGCGAAGACGCGGCTGGCGAAGGCGAAGACGATCGTGCTGGAGCTGGAAGGCGTCCATGCCAAGGCGCAGCCCGGCTTCCTCGTCTCGGTCAGGATCGGGGATGCCGAGGTGGGAAGGGTGGCGCTGTACACCTTCGCCGAGCCGCAGACGTTTGCCTTCGATGCCACCGAGGCGGTGAAACGCTGTGGTGGGACGGTGAAGGTTCGCTTTGTGCCGCTCTCGCCGCTGGAAGGGGAGGGGGTGCGGGTGGCGTCGCCCATCCGGATCTCGGGCGTGGCACTTTCCATCGAACGGCCCTAGCGCTTCCGGACGGACGGACGTAACTTACCCGTTACTGTCGACATACGGAGGAAGCAAATGGCACGAGCCACGGTGTCCCGGAGGAAATTTCTCTCCCGCACGGCGATCGCAGCGGGCGCAGTCATCGCCGGTCCGACGCTCTTCGATATCGAGGAGCTGCTGGCCCAGCCGTCATTCGTCCGCCCCGATGTTTTCCTGCCCGCCGCCGTCCCCCATCTGAACGCCTACAAGACGGCCATCAACGCCATGCGCGCGCTGCCGGCGACGAATCCGATCAGCTGGGCCTATCAGGCGGCCATCCACGGCACGACCGTGCTCCCCGCGAAAACGGCGTGGAACACCTGCCAGCACGGCAACTTCTTCTTCCTCTCCTGGCACCGCATGTACCTCTACTGGTTCGAGCGGATCGTGCGCAGCAAGTCGGGGATGACCTCCTGGGCGCTGCCGTACTGGAACTACGTGCCCGGCACCACTGCCGCGCAGACGGACAGCCGGCGCCTGCCGCTGCCGTTCCGCTCGCCGGCCAACGCCGCGACGAACGCGCTGTTCACCCCGAACCGCGGCGGGATGAACGGCGGCACCCCGTTCAACACCACGATCGCCGACGCCAGCGGCGCGCTGACCCAGACGGCGTTCACCGGGCCGTCCGTCAACTTCGGCGGCAACAATCCGGGGTCGGGACGGCTGGAGCAGCGGCCGCACAACGAGGTGCACGTGGCGGTCGCCGGCTGGATGGGCAACCCGCAAACCGCCGCGCAGGATCCGATCTTCTGGCTCCATCACGCGAACATCGACCGCTACTGGAACGTCTGGCTCAAGCAGGGCGGGGGGCGGGCCGACCCGGTGGGCAACGCCACCTGGAGGAACACGAAGTTCACCTTCTTCCGGGAGAACGGCACGCAGGTGCAGATGACCGCCTGCGACATCCTGAACGCCTCGGCCCAGCTGAATTACACGTATCAGAACGAGGCGCTGCCGCAGGTGACGCAGAGCTGCCCGAAGATCATCATCCCGCCCATCCTGGTGCAGAAGCGGCCGCTGCGCATCCCCATCCCCGATCCGGAGATGGTGATCGATCAGGCCCGGCCGGTGACCCGGACCATGCAGACCAAGCAGGTCTCGGCCGACGTGATGAGCGAGGCCAAGAGCGCGATCGCGTCGCGCGACAAGCACCTCGTGCTCGACTTCGGCGACGTGGCCGCCGACGTGCAGCCGGGGGTGATCTTCGAGGTGTGGGTGGGCATCGAGGGCGTGCCGAACGAGAAGACCCCGCAGGTGCACCACGTGGGCGACATCGCCCTCTTCGCGCAGGGCGTGCGCTCGAACATGACGCACAACGACCAGCCCCACAACGCGACGTTCTCTTTCCCTCTCGACGAGGCCATCGCCCCCGCCCTCTCCCGCGGCGCGGCCAACGTGAACATCGTGGTCATCCCCCGCGATCCGCTGGAAGGCGGCGCGCTGAAGAAGCCCGCCTCGCCGCTGCACATCACGAAGATGAGCGTGAGCGTGGAGGACACGAAGCAGCCATAGAGGGATATGGCGCCCTCTCGGGGAGGGGGCGCTTTTCGCGCCACGACCTCAGCCGACCGCGATCAGCAGCGCGGCCTTCCTGAGGGCCTGTTTCAGAGTTTCCTCCGGCAATTTGCCGATTCGCTCTGCTTTGCGAGCTCGCCAGTCGACGCTCTTGAGGTGGTCCGTCAGGATGACCCCGCTGATGCGGCTCCCGGCCGGAATCTGCACTTCAAAGGGGTAGCCTTTGACGTGGGAGGTAATCGGCACGACCACGGCCAGCCCGGAACTGCGGTTGTACACGGAAGGGGAGAGGATGACCGCTGGACGACGGCCCGCCTGCTCATGACCCGCTTGCGGATCGAACGATAGCCATACGACATCGCCGCGCTCCGGCACGTAGCTGCTACCAGACTTCGTGGCCAACTGGTGTTCCCAGATCCGTTTCGCGGTGACGATTTTCCGGCGTGATCCGGCCGACGAGTTCTTCGAGCGTGTCCTCCGGCCCGACGACCGGCATCACGATCAGCTTTCCGTTCCGCACAGTCACGTCAACGGTCGAGTCCTCGGCCAGCCGCGCTTCTTCCGCAAATGGCTTCGGGATGCGAAGCGCAAGGCTGTTGCCCCACTTCTGGATGCGCGTCTTCATGGCCGTATCTACAAAGAGGATACCACGGCGTTTCGCGGGCGCGGTGACCCACCCCTGCATGGGGCAAAAATCCCCCTCCCATCACACCGTAAACAGGAGGTGTCTGCAGACCGACGCTTATAGGTGAGCCGCGCATAAGTTCCTTATTGACGGATATTTAGCTCGCCTCTATCCTCGGCGCCGCAACGAAAGGAAATGATGATGAGAATTGCGATGCGGCTTGCCCTACTCGGTCTCCTCCTCCTGGTCTCCGGCGCTCTGTTCGCCACCCCCAACGGAACCCTCAACAACGACGCGAATCCCACCTGCTGGGGCGGCGCGTCCATGGACCAGTGCTTCCACTCCGGCGACTGGTGGGGCACCACCACGGTCTGGACCCGCTCCGGCCCCACCACCACCATCATCTGCAGCCTTGCCGCCGGATGCGCCACCTGCGTGCAGAACCCGTACGGCAAGCTCGTCTGCGGCTACGGGATCCTGCAGAACGCCTCCTGCTCCTGCAGCAACGTGCGCCCTGCCGGCGCGGGGCCCGGCATCACGCTCTGCCAGGAGAGCGGAAACTGCGTCTACCGGACCGCACCGTAATGAAATCCGCGCTGCTCGGTCTCGTCCTGACCATGCCCGCGGCGGCGGCGCCGCTGTCCATCGCCGTCCGCCTCGCGGACCAGTCCGCGCAGCTGTCCCAGCCGGCGGCGGTCGTCATCACGGTGACGTCCGCCGACCCGGCGGTGGCAACGGACCGCAAGCCGGACGTGGTCACCGTCAAGGTGCCGGGCTTCGCCACCCTCCAGCTGCCGCCCGGCATCTGGCAGGCGCGGACCAGCGCGCCCGCGCTCCTCGATGCGGAGGAGACGATCTCCCTGCCGCCCGGCGGCGCGAGCGCCGCATTCGAGCTCTGGCAGAAGGCGCATTTCGAAGGCGAGGTGAAGTCGGCCGAGAAACCGCCGGAGACGTTCGTCGCCCGCTGGCAGCATCCCGGCGCGCGCGTCTCCGGCGTCTCGGAGTGCCGCGTGACGAAGAAGCGCTTCGTCTGCGACGTCCCGGCCGGCACGTTCGACTATCGCTTCCGCGCCGTCGGCTTCCTCACCCAGTACCGCTGGGCGACGGAAGTCAAGCCCGGCGCCACGCGCAACATCGGCCTCCTGCAATGGGTGCGCGGCGCCTCGGTGGTCGGGGTCGCGACGCCCGCCCGTGGCGCGGCCATCAAGCAGGAAGAGACGATCGTGAAGCTCTCGCCCGTCGACTTCACCAGCGGGCAGCATGATGAGTCCACCGCCTTCACCGGCCGCCCGAACCCGAAAGGCTTCTTCGAGCTGCGGGGCATTCCGCCGGGCGAGTACTTCATCGAGGCGAGCAGCGGGCGGCTGTTCTCCGAGCGGCGCAGGATCCTCGTCCGCCGGAACGCCGAGACGGAGCTGACCGAGCCGCTGGTGCTCTCCCCGCCGCACTCCCTGCGCGTGACCATCCGCCCGCCGCTCGATCCGGCGCTGGCCACGTGGCAGGTCCGCGTTTTGCGCAGCACGAGCGGCGGCTCCCATCGGACGGCGGTGCACGAGGCGTTCGCCGACCAGGACGGCTCCTTCGTCTGGCCCCGGCTGATCCCCGGCGCCTATGCGGTGGAGATCGCCTCGCACAAAAACCGCACCTATGCCCGGCGGGAGATCGAGACGGCCGCCGCCGACTACGACCTTGCCGTCGACGTCCCGCTGACCAGAGTCCACGGCGTGGTCCGCCTCGCCGGCAAGCCGCTGCCATCGACGGTCTGGCTCGGCGGGCGGAGCAGCGGCCTGGGGGTGGATGTGCAGACGGATGACGACGGCGCCTTCGCCACCATCGCGCCGTTGCCGGACGATGAAACGTGGCCGCTGACCGTGGAGAGCGCGAAGCCGCCCATCCAGCGCACGCTCTCCCGCCGCCCGAAGCGCGAGGACGACGGCAGCGCCCTGCTCGAGATCGACCTTGGCGCGGGCGGCATCGAAGGGACGGTCGTCGATACGGCCGGCGTGCCGGTCAAGCGCGCCCTGATCGACCTCGGCTCGCCCGATTCCGCCGAAGGGCTGATCCAGGCGCATGTGGACGAGGCGGGCAAGTTCGGCCTGCACGGCATGGCGCCCGGCTCCTACCTGCTCCAGGCGCGCTCCTTCGATGGCGGCCAAAGCGACCGCACCACGGTGACGTTGCGCGATGACGATGATGTGCAATTCGTCACCTTGACCGTGAAGTCGGTGCAGACGCTGACCGGCCGCCTGATGTCAGCGGCCGGGCCGGTGCCCGGCGCGCGCGTCGGCGCTTTCCCGGTCGGAACGCACGCCGTCGTCACGTCCGTGGCCACGACGGACGCCGGCGGCAACTTCAGCATCGATCTGCCGCCCGGCACGCGGGTGGCGGACGTCAACGTCTCGCCGCCCGGCTTCGCCCTGCGCATGTTCCGTACCGAGGTGCGGGGCGAGACGGCGATCATCAACGTCGACCAGACCAGCGGCACCCTGCGCGTCACCGCGCCGCAGTTCGCGGAAGACGAGCGGACGGCGCAGGGCTTCATCCTGCACGACGGCGCGGTGCTTCCGATGATCGTGCTGATGCAGGCCCGCGACGCGCGCACGGCCGCTTCGGCGCGCAAGGACCAGCTCGACGTCTCCATCCCGCTGCTGGAGCCGGGGGTCTACTCGCTCTGCATCGGCTCGTACGGCCAATGGTTCGCCGGCCAGCCGTTCCGCGCCGAGCAATGCACCTCCGGCGTGCTGGCCCCGTTCGGGGTGCTCAGCCTGGAGCCGGCGGCGGAGTGATCACGGCTTCGGCGTGCGACGGACGTGCCCTTCGGCGATGGTGGTGAACGTGCGCCACTCCAGCGAGGCGGGCATGTCCCGGTTGTTCACCGTGCGCAGGTAGCTGAGCTGCGCTTCATCGGCGGAGAGGCGGAGGAGGTGAATGGTCCAGGCCTCGATCCAGACGCCGTCGAAATCGGAGCCGGAGTCGACGGCGGACAACACCGCCGTCTGCTCCACCTGGGTCAGCAGAAACTTGCCCGGCTTCACTTCCCGCCAGCTGCCGTCGCGCTTGATGAAGACCGCGGCCCGCCCGCCGTTGATGATCACCTTCAGCTCCGGGCCGTTGCCGGCGCCGGGCGAGACCTTCGTCCACTGCAGGGCGCCGCTCCACTCGCCCGTGAAGTCGGCATCCGCTCGCGGCGCGCAGCGCAACTGGTCGGGCGCCATGCCCGCGCGGTTGATCTCTTCGATGGCCGGCCGGTATTGCCCGCAGGCCGCGGCCGTCATCAGCTCGCGGATGCGCGGGGCCAGCGCCGGATCGTGCTTGCGGGAGAGCGCCACGGCGAGCGTGTAGGCCGCGCCGAGATGCCCATTCCCCGCCGCTTTCTCCAGCCACGCAATCGCCTCGGCAGGCACTTCATCGCCCCTGGCGGAATTCAGCAGCAGCGCGCCCATCGCGTACTGCGCGCCGGGGATGCCCTGCCTGGCGGGACCGGCGCACGCGGCGATGGCAGCCTGAAGGTCGCCCTTCGGCTGCATCGCCGCGGACGTGCAGCGGCCGTACGCTTTCGGATCGGCCGGCTGCGCCACGAGCGAGGTCGCGGTCAACAGCAGTGCCAGCGCAATCTTCATGGCAGCCAGAAGTCGCGCGGATAGAGCTTGTACAGGCGCGCCTCGGGGTCGCCGGTCTTCAGGTACTCCGCGTACAGATCGAGCTGGCGGTCGGGGCCGATGACCATGAACACGCCGCCCGGAATGCTCGACGCCTTCACCGCCGGGTCGTAACCGGGGATGAAGCGCGCGTAGACGGCGTCCTTGCGGTCGAACAGCTTCGCGCCGAGGTTCGGATCCTTGCGCAGCTCGAGGATGGACTGGCGGAACTTGCGCACCTGGTCCGGCGTCTGGTTGTCGGCCAGGTCGGCGGCCATCCCTTCCGCGCGGTTCTCGTAGGTGGCGGCGGAGCGGAACTCATTGAAGACCTGGGCCACCGCGTAGTCGCCGAGGGAAGGGTCGCGCGGGGCGTTCTTCAGTTCGTTGACCACGAAGCGGACGGTCTGGGGCAGCTCCGGCGTGCGCTCGGCGTAGTAGCCCATGCGGCCGGCGGCGACCGAGGCGCGCAGGCCGTTGCTGTAGGCGAGGCCGCCGCCGATGGTCTTGAGGAAGATGCCGTGCGCACCGTAGCCGGCGTGCAGGCGCGAGGCGAGATAGTCGAGCTGCTTCTCCTTGTCGTCCGCGTCGGAGTACTGCACCGACGGCACCGAGGTCGTGATCACGCCCCCTTTCATGTTCGGGGCGAGGAGGCCGACGTGGACCGGGTGCGTCGCCGTGGCGTCGCGGCCGCGCAGGCGCTCATCGATGATGCGCGTGCTCACGTAGCTGGGTCGCGTAACAGCTTCGGAGGAGAGTGACGCGGCGAGGGCGGTGATCTTCGGCTCCAGCGCCTTCTGATTCGCCGTCGAGCCGACCAGGTACATCCGCGCGTTGCCGGCATGGAGCACGTTGCGGCGCACCGCGTCGAGCGTGGCCAGCGCGGCGGCGGGGGAGGTGAGCAGATCGTCGCGCAGCTCGTTGCAGAGCTGGGCCCAATCGGCGGCCAGGCTGGAGTCGGGGATCTCGATGAGGGTCAGGTCGAGATCCTTCAGCGCGTCGGTGACGATCGTCTTGCCGGCGGGCGTGAGCGAGTCGGGGGCGCCGGCGGCGATCAGCTTCTTGACGTCGGCGCGCGAAGAGCCTTTCGTGGCGAGATCGGTGAACCAGGCGGCCAGCGCGTCGCGGTCGGCGGCCGGCGCTTCCTTGAGCAGCCAGCGCAGGCGCAGCGCGTTATGGGTACGGGTCAGGAACGAGTCGGCGGCGAGGTAGGCCGGATTGGTCTGCATCCGGTACGCGGCCGCCGGGTTGTTCACCCAGTTCTCCTCGGCGCTCTGCATCTGGTTGCGCAGTGCGCTGAGCGACTGGTCGACGGCGTCGCGGATGCGGGGCAGGTTCTCCGGCCGCCAGTCGGGATGCTGCAGGACGAGCATCATCCAGTCCACCGCGCGCGCCGCTTCGGCGGTGCCGATGCCGGCGCCGCGCACCACGAGCTCCACCCGGCTGGTGCGCGGGTTGGTGGAGAACGACGGCTCCAGGCTGAGGATCTCCTTGCGCAGCCGGTCGGTCATCTCTTCATAAGAGACCGGCTTGCCGTTCTCGATCACGCCGACGCGGGTGAGCAGCACCGGCAGCAGGGAGATGTAGCGCAGCTGGTCGGCCGGCACGCTGTCCAGGCGGAGGGCGATGCCGAGCTGCGCGCTGGTCATGTTGTCGAAGGTGGAGGCGACGAGGGGGATGCCGTTGCCGGCCGTCTTCACGGCGTACGTCAGCTGATCGTCCAGCGTCATGGGCGGCGACTTGACGAACTCCGGCCGGGCGATCTTCTTCGCCTCTTCCTCGATGCGCGCCGACTCGGCGTCGTACTCGGTGCGATACCGCTTGATCGCTTCCTGCGGGTCGCTGATCCCGTACGACTGCGCCAGCCGCGCCGCCTCGGCGTTGCCGCGCGCGATGCGCTCGGCCTCTTCCTTCTGATTGAGTTGCGGGCTGGGGCGCGCCGCCGCGACGTACGGCGTCACGCCGGTGATCTTCCACCTGGTCAGGTAGCTCTTCCAGACGTTCTTTCCGGAGGCGAGCTGCTTCTCCGCGAAGGCGATCTGCGGCTTGAGGGTGACCGACTTGCGGAAATCGGGGGTGCGCTCCAGGGAGAGGAGGTGATCCATCCACGCCGAGCGGGCGTTGCGGAAGCCGAAGCCGGGCGGCGTGTTCACGAACTTGGCGAGGTCGCGCTGCAGCTCGACGAGGCGCCCGTGGATCCGCTCGTTGAACTCCTTCAGCTCCTGCGAGCCGTCCGGCAGCGCGGCGATGCGGTCGATCTCGCCGGTGACGGCGGAGCGGATCTCGGCCAGCTTCTCATCGGTGAAGTTGGAGGGGTTGACGTCCTGCATGCCGATGTAGACCGGCATTCCCTGATCGGGGCTGAGATTGTTGAAGACGCTCTTCGCGCCTATGTCCATCCTGCGCGTCTTGCTGTCCACGAACATCTTGTAGAGGTTCGAAGTGGCGTCGCTGGCGATGTTGTCGAGGAAGAGGGAGAGGAGCAGGTACTCGTTCGGCTCCACCTCGCGGTTGGCCGGCCAGGCGATGGCCATGGGGCTCGGCTGCTGCTCGTTGCGCTGCGGATACTCGGTGATGCGGATCGCGCCCGCGGGGCCGGCCGCCGGCCGGGGGAGATCGGCCTGCGTCTTCGCCGTCCGCTTCTCATCATTCGGCTGGACCTTGTTGAGGATGGAGTCGATGCGGGTGAGGATGGTATCGACCGGCACGCTCTTCGGGAACGAGGCGATCAGGCCCATGTTGGCCAGGTAATAGTTCGACTTGTGGAAGTTGCGGATGTCCTGCGGCTGCATGGTGCGGATGCCGGACGGCTCGCCGCCCGAGTTGTAGGCGAGGGGGTGCTGGTCTCCGTACTGGAGGTGATCGACGACCCGGAACAGCTGGCGGAAAGGGTTGCCGGTGGAGCTGACCATCTCGTTGTAGACGGAGCCCTTCTCTTCCAGACGCAGGGTGTGGTCGGCGTTCTCGGTGACGCCGAAGTTGCGCACCTCGCGGCGGATCTCTTCGTCGGTGTAATTGGGGTGGAGCATGGCGTCCAGCTGCCGGCCGAAGAGGTTGAAGAAGACGTCCGGGCCGCCCGCGGTGTTGAAGTGGTAGCTGGTGCGCCACTGCTGGGTGAAGGCGCTGGAGCCGGAGAGCCACATGGTGTCGAGGCCGGCGAACGAGCGCCCGGTGGTGCCTTTCCCGAGGAGGAGATGCTCCTGGGTGTGCGGCTCGCCCTGGTCGGAGACGGGATAGGAGTTCACCCAGGTGTAGCCCTGGGGCACGGACTCGATCTGCAGGAGGTCGAGGGTGAAGCCGGTGCGCCTGTGGACGAATCGCGCGCCGAGGGGCTTGTCGGAGTCGTTGAGATAAACGGCGTCGACGCGGAAGCCATCGACGGACTGCCCTTTCGTGAGCTTGTCCAGCTTCACGTCTTCGGCGGCGTTCGCGGTGGAGGCAAGGATCGACAGGATGAGCATGATCACAACTCTGCGCATGGGAGGCTCCTCGGTTTCGGACAGCGCATTGTACGGGTGGGGCGGTTGAACTTTGCGGACTAGCCTCGGGCTGAAGCGTTCAAGGCCACGGCGGCCCGGATGAGAGCCTTGAGAGCCTCCTCGTCCAGCTTGTCGCCTTCGCGGAAGTCGATGGCGCGCCTGGTATTG
>DASYMJ010000145.1:0-8731 GCA_036009105.1 Thermoanaerobaculia bacterium
TACAAGTATGTACAGAGCATCGAATCGCGTCCTGACCCTGGTCATGACGCTCGCACTCCTGCCGGCCATCGCGTCGGCGCAGACGAAGATCAATCCGGGCTGGAACCTCTTCAGCGCCCAGGATGACGTCCAGATCGGGCAGCAGTCGGCCGCTCAGGCCGAGGCTCAGTTGCCTCTGCTCAACGACTCACAGGTCAATCAGTACGTGAACCGGATCGGCGCGCGTCTGGCCCAGAACGCGGGCGGCCCGAACTTTCCGTATCAATTCAAAGTGGTCAACGCGGCGGACATCAACGCCTTCGCCCTGCCGGGCGGTCCGATCTACGTCAACCGGGGCGTCCTCGACGCGGCCAGGAACGAGGGCGAAGTGGCGGGCGTGCTCGCCCACGAGATCGCGCACGTCGCGCTGCGGCACGGGACGCATCAGGCATCGAAAGCGTACGCCGCGCAGGCCGGCATCAGCATCCTGGGCGGACTGCTGGGCGGCAAGGTCGGCGCGAACACGGCCAACATCCTGAACACCGTCGGCGGCATCGGCCTCAACGCCCTGTTCCTCAAGTACGGGCGCGACCTGGAGACGCAGGCCGACGTGCGCGGCTCGCAGATCCTGGCCGCGAGCGGCTACTCCCCCACGGACATGGTCAACTTCTTCCACACCCTCGAGCAGGTCGACAAGTCGAAGAAGACGAACTGGCTGTCCGATCATCCGGCGCCTCCCGACCGCATCGCGCGCATCCAGAAAGAAGCGTCGCAGCTGAAGGTTTCCAATTCGCCGACCACGAACGTGGCCGACCTGAACAACGTCAAGAGCCGGCTGCGCGGGCTGGGCAATGCGCCGACCATGGGGCAGATCTCGCAGACCGCGGCGGCGAATACCTCGACCGCGCGGCCCACGCGCAGCGGCACGGCATCAGTCAGCGTGCCGGCGCCGGCGTCGTCGATGCGCACCTACTCGGCGCCGTCCGGCGTCTACCAGATCTCGTACCCCTCCAACTGGCGGGTGTACCAGCAGAGCAACGTCGCGGTGACCATCGCTCCGGAAGGGGGGGTGGGCGACATCAATGGCAAGAGCGAGGTCGTGTACGGGGCGATGATCAATCACTACGCGCCGTTCAACAGCGGCTCGCGCACCTACCTGCGCGGCACCTCGGCCGGCAGCAACGTGACGCTGCAGAACGCCACGAACGACCTGTTGGGCCAGATCACCCAGAGCAGCCCCCACCTGAAGCTGATCTCGAGCTCGGGCCAGCAGTTCAACCTCGACGGGCGGACGGCGCTCGCGGCGAGCCTGCGCGGCACGAACCCGAATACCGGCATCCAGGAGCGGGTTACGGTGGTGACGCGGCAGCTCGGTGACGAGCATCTCGTCTATCTGCTTTTCGTGACCCCGGAGAAGGACGCCAGCCGCTACAGCCCGGTGCTGCAGGCGATGGTGAACTCGATGCAGGTGGACGAGAGTCAGCGGCACTGAGTAAACTCAGCCGCGTGGAGGTCCGACATGTACGATGAAATGATCGTTGCGCCGATGCGCCAGGAGCTGACGCGCCTCGGCATCGAGGAGGCGCGCACCGCCCAGGCGGTGGACGCCGTCCTCGGCGAGAAGAAGGGCACGGTGCTGGTGGTGGTCAACTCCGTCTGCGGCTGCGCGGCGGGCATGGCCCGGCCGGCCGTGGCGATGGCGCTGGAGCACGAGGTCAAGCCGGAGCGGATGATCACCGTCTTCGCCGGCAACGACGTCGAGGCCACGCAGCGCGCGCGGTCGTACTTTACCGGTTACCGCCCCTCTTCCCCCTCCATCGCGCTGCTGCGCGACGGGCAGGTGGTGAAGATGTTCGAGCGGTGGCAGATCGAAGGACGGGAGGCGCACGACATCGCCTCGGAGCTGGTGACCGCGTTCGATCAGTACTGCGCCAAGGCAACGGCGTAGCGAGCAGCAGTCAGCGAGCAGGAGGGCCCGCCCGAAACGGCGGGCCTTTTTCTTGCGTTCGCCACCGGCATGACCGACTTCGAAGACCGTGTGCGGCGGATGGCGCGCGAGGCGATGGCAACGTTCGGGCGCGACGGCGCGGAGATCGCGGACGTCGTCGAGCCGCCCGGCGCCGACTACTGCGTCATCACCTTCCGGGACCCCGAGCTCAAACCGATCGAGATCGCCAAGCCGCTCGGCGCGGGCGACGCGCAGGAGTGGGACGAGATCACCAGGGCGCTGCAGTACCGGTTGCGAACGTGAGAGGTGTCATCCTGAGACGCGCGGGCGCCGCGTTTTCTTCGCGACGGCCGGCGGCGCAACCGCGGCCGTCTCCGCCGGCGCGTAGAACGACCGGCCGCGCACGTTCTCATCGATGCTCAACCGGTGTTGCAGCGGCGGGAAGGCGCGCTGGTCGCAGTCCATCCGTTCGCAGAGGCGGCAGGTCGTGCCGATGGGCACCGCGGCGTCGAGGTTGTCCAGCTCGCAACCGTCGGCGTAGACGAGCTGGCGCGCCTCCTTCACCGGGCAGCCGATGCCGACCGCCATCACCGCGTCGCCGGAGGTGTAGCCGTAGCTCTTGCGGATGGTGCGGGCGACGCAGAAGTAGGCCGTGCCATCCGGCATCTTGGAGAGCTGCGTGCGCACGCGGCCTGGCGTGAGAAACGCGGCGTGCACGTCCCAGCGCGGGCAGGAGCCGGAGAAGCGCGCGAAGCGGATGCCCGTCCCGCTGAAGCGCTTGGAGATATTGCCCGCGATGTCGACGCGCACGAAGTGGAACTGCACGCCGGCCGCGCCCGGCTTGCGCAGCGTGGTCAGGCGGTGGCAGACCTGCTCCCAGCTGGCGGTGTAGTGATGCTGGAGCAGCTCGATGTCGTAGCGCACCGCCTCCGCCATGCGCAGGAACTCGTCATACGGCATGAGCAGCGCGGCGGCGAAGTAGTTGGCCAGCGCGATGCGGCAGAGCTTTTTCGACTCGGCAGTGGTCAGCAGGTTCTCCGAGCGGACCAGCAGCGCATCGATCGCCTCCCCGGCATCGAGCAGCCCGATCTGATGCGCCACCTGGAACTGCCGGCTCCACGGCGCGAGCACCTCGGAGAGGGCGACGGTGCGCGTGGCCGGGTCGTAGCGCCGCACCGCGCCGCGCTCGCGGCTGATCGGCACCAGCGTGACCTCGATGCCGTGCCGTGACTGCAGGTACGCCACCATGGAGCGGTACATGTCCGCGCGGTTGAGCGTCGCCCGTGCGGCGACCTCGTCCGCCGCGCGCTCCAGGTCGGGGAAGTAGTTCGTCGCCTGCTGGATCACATCCGAGACCTCCTCGGAAGGGAGGTGCGTGGGGTCGAGGCCGTGGAAGCGCTGGCCGTCGAAGACGTCGGTGGCGAGCGCGCGGTGCGAGTCGAGCGACTCGCGGTAGGCGTGGTAGAGCGCCAGGACGGCGCGCGCGGCGCCGGAGTTCTCGGCCAGCTCGCGCATGTCGGAGGTGTTCAGCGCGTGGTCTTCGAAGATCGGGTCGCCGAAGACCTCCTGCAGGTCCTCGGCGAGGCGGGTGTGGCTGTCGTCGGCGAACGCGTCCAGATCGACCCGGAAGATCTGCGCCACCCGGACCAGCAGGTGCGCGGGAAGGGGGCGCTGGTTGTGCTCGATGAGGTTGAGATAGCTGGGCGAGATGTCCAGCCGGGAGGCGAGCTCGGTCTGGGTGAGGCTCTCGCGGCGGCGGAAAGCGCGGACTTTGGCACCCAATTTGTTCATATAACAACCTTTGACAGGTTTACGAGTTGTCTTTTACAAACGATGACAACGCAACATGCTGTTAGGACTGGATTTATTGACTTGAAGAGCGATCCGACGGAGTATTTTACACGATGACAGCTGCTGCAATCGAGCTCGCCCACGGCACCGAGGCGCGCGGGGAGGTACGCCCCGGGTGGGAGAGCATTCTCACGCCCGCGGCGGTGCGGTTCGTGGCCGGCCTGCAGCGTGAATTCGGGGCGCGGCGGGAAGAGCTGCTCGGAAAGCGGCAGGAGCGCCAGCGGCGCCTCGATGCCGGCGAGCTGCCGGATTTTCTGCCGGAGACCAGGCAGATCCGGGAGAGCGACTGGACCGTCGCGCCGATTCCGGAGGATCTGCGGGACCGGCGGGTGGAGATCACCGGGCCGGTCGACCGGAAGATGATCATCAACGCCCTCAACTCCCGCGCGAACGTCTTCATGGCTGACTTCGAAGACTCGAACGCGCCGACGTGGGCGAACAACATCGAAGGGCAGCTCAACCTGCGCGACGCCGTGCGCCGCACGATCTCCTTCGCCGCCGGCGCGAAGCAATACAAGCTCAATGACTCCATCGCCACGCTGGTGGTGAGGCCGCGCGGCTGGCACCTGGTGGAAGAGCACCTCTACGTCGACGGTCAGCCGGTCAGCGCCAGCCTCTTCGATTTCGCGCTCTACTTCTTCCACAATGCGCAGGAGCTGGTGCGCCGCGGCAGCGGGCCGTACTTCTATCTGCCGAAGATGGAGTCGCACCTCGAGGCGCGGCTCTGGAACGACGTTTTCGTCCGCGCGCAGCAGGAGCTCGGGCTGCCGAACGGCAGCGTCCGGGCCACGGTCCTGATCGAGACCATCCTCGCCGCCTTTGAGATGGACGAGATTCTCTACGAGCTCCGCGATCACTCCTCCGGGCTCAACTGCGGCCGCTGGGACTACATCTTCTCGTTCATCAAGAAGCTGCGCTCCCGCGACTTCACCATGCCGGACCGGGCGCTCGTCACCATGGAGCGGCCGTTCCTGCAGGCATACGTGGAGCTGCTCATCCGCACCTGCCACCGCCGCGGCATCCACGCCATGGGCGGCATGGCCGCGCAGATCCCGATCAAGAGCGATGCGGCCGCGAACGACGCCGCGATGGCCAAGGTTGCGGCCGACAAGCGCCGCGAAGTGAGGGCCGGCCACGACGGCACCTGGGTCGCGCATCCCGGCCTCGTCCCGATCGCGAAGCAGATCTTCGACGACGCGATGCCGGGCCCGAATCAGATCGACCGCAAACGGGAGGACGTGGTGGTCTCCGCCGCCGATCTGCTGGAGATCCCGGAAGGTCCGGTCACGGAGCAGGGCATCCGGCAGAACATCAACGTCGGCATCCTCTATCTGGAGGCGTGGCTCGGCGGCCTGGGATGCGTCCCGCTCTACAACCTGATGGAAGACGCGGCCACGGCCGAGATCTCGCGCACGCAGTTGTGGCAGTGGGTGCACCGCGGCGTGCTGCCGCGCGAGCGCTACGAGCAGCTGCGCGACGAAGAGCTCTCCGCCATCCGCCAGCGCCTCGGCGCCGCGCGCGTGGAGCAGGGCTTCCTCGGCCGCGCCGCGCGCATTTTCGATGACCTCATCCTCGCCGGCGAACTGGCGGATTTCCTCACTTTGCCGGCATATGCCGAATTACTCGAGATCGAACGTAGGGCCGGCTCTCCAGCCGGCCCGGACCGGCTGGAGAGCCGGTCCTACGTCAACAAAGGAGTTTCGTGATGGGCAGAGCACTGCGCGTGGTTCCGGACGGCCCCCGTGATGAGAAGAGCCTGGAGCGCGACTGGGAGAACAACCGGCGCTGGGACGGCATCACCCGCGAGTACACGGCGGCGGACGTGATGCGCCTGCGCGGCTCGATCGACATCGCCTACACCCTCGCCGAGATCGGCGCGGAGCGGCTCTGGAACCTGCTCCAGAGCGAGCCGTATGTCGCCGCCCTCGGCGCGCTCACCGGCAACCAGGCCATCCAGCAGGTGCGCGCCGGCCTCAAGGCCATCTACCTCTCCGGCTGGCAGGTCGCCGCGGACGCGAACCTCTCCGGCCACATGTATCCGGACCAGAGCCTCTATCCCGCGAACTCGGTGCCGTGCGTGGTGAAGCGGATCAATCAGGCGCTGCAGCGCGCCGATCAGATCGACGTCAGCGAGGGGCGCAACGGCACGTACTGGTTCGCGCCGATCATCGCCGACGCGGAGGCCGGCTTCGGCGGCTGCCTCAACGCCTTCGAGCTGATGAAGGCCATGATCGAGGCCGGCGCCTCGGCCGTGCACTTCGAGGACCAGCTGGCCTCGGAAAAGAAGTGCGGCCACATGGGCGGCAAGGTGCTGATCCCGACCTCCGGCTTCATCCGCACGCTCACCGCGGCGCGGCTCGCGGCGGACGTGAGCGGCGTGCCGACCATCCTCGTGGCGCGCACGGACGCGAACAGCGCGAACCTGCTCACCAGCGACGTCGACGAGCGCGATCATCCGTTCCTCACCGGCGAGCGGACGCCGGAAGGCTTCTTCGTGATCAAGGGCGGCATCGAGTGCGCCATCGCGCGCGGGCTGGCCTACGCGCCGTACGCGGACCTGCTGTGGTGCGAGACGTCGACGCCGGACCTGGAGGAGGCGCGCCGTTTCGCCGAGGCGATCCACGCGCAGTTCCCGGGAAAGATGCTGGCCTACAACTGCTCGCCCTCGTTCAACTGGGCGAAGAAGCTGGACGGGGAGACGATCGCCAAGTTCCAGCACGAGCTGGGAGCGATGGGCTACAAGTTCCAGTTCGTCACCCTGGCCGGCTTCCACGCGCTGAACTACTCGATGTTCGAGCTCGCGCGGCAGTACCGGGACGAGGGGATGAGCGCGTACTCGCGGCTGCAGCAGTCGGAGTTCGCCGCCGAGGCGAACGGGTACACGGCGACCAAGCACCAGCGCGAGGTGGGCACAGGGTATTTCGATGAGGTGGCGAAGATCGTCGGCCAGGCGTCGACGGTCGCGCTCGAAGGGTCAACCGAGGCAGCGCAGTTTTGAGGAGAGAGATCATGGAAGACATCCGCACGTATCGGATGGAGGACGAGCGCCGGGAAGAGGAACGCCGCTCGGAGCTGGAAGCGGCGACCTCCGAGGAAGAGGTGCCGTTCCACATCCCGCGGGATTGAGATGTAGGGCCGGCTCTCAGCCGGCCCAGCCATTCTCTGACTGCGGGCCGGCTGAGAGCCGGCCCTACATTAGAATCGCGGCATGCGATCCTCCGCCGCGCTGCTCCTGCTCCTTCCAGCCATCGCCGCGGCGCAGACGCCCCAGCCCCAGGACGCGTGGAGCGGCGCAAAGACCGAGCGCGTGATGATGCGCTACGCGGACGATGTCCGCGCGCGCAAGGCGTTCGATGAGGCGCACAAGGCGCTGCAGACCGCCGCGTTCAAAACGGCCGTTCGCAACTACGAGGCGGGCAAGGTGCCGGAGCTGCACGCCACGTGGGGCGAGTTCGTCACCGCGCAGGGCACCGAGTACATCGCGCTGCAGCTCGCGCCGGCGGCGCCGCTGAAGGCCGGCGCGAAGGTCATCGCTTTCGGCGAGATCGTCGATGCCGCGGGCAAGACCATCTACGACTTCGAGGAGCCGGCGGACGTCGCCGACTCGAAGGGCGATCCCTACATCGAGCGGACGCTCATCCTCCCCGCGTGGAACATCGTCGGGACGTTCGGGCTGGCGGCGGGCGGCGAGATCGTCGCCCTGACCCGATCGGCCATGGACGGCGAGTCGCTGACCAAGGCGACGGCGGGCGTGTCGCGGCTCATCGTCTCCAACAACGTCTACAACCTCACCCGGCTGCAGTCGCCGTTCGATCCGTTCGCGTTCGGCGGCACCAAGGTCGTGCCGAAGCCGGACCGCACCTTCAAGAAGAGCGATGAGGTGTGGCTCTTCACCGAGCTGCGCAATCCCGGCATCGACGCCCAGCAGACGCCTCACGTGATGATGAAGGTCGAGCTGGAGGGGAACGGCAAACGCGTGGCCATGCCGCAGCAGGCGGCCGACGCCTCGCCGCTCAAGGGCGTGCGCGGCCATTACGGCGTCGGGACGACGGTCGATCTCTCCCGCCTCAAGCCGGGCGACTACAAGGTGCGCCTCACCCTGAACGACACCATCGCGAACCAGACCTATCAGCGGGAAGAGACGATCCATCTGCTCGATTAACAGGGGGTCATGAAGACCGCCCTGCGAGCCCTCGCGCTCCTCATCAGCTGTTCCGCCCTCGCCCAGAACGCCGATCTCCAGCCGCCTGCGGACGCGGAGAAACTCCCTTCCGGCCTCGTCACGAAACGGATCACCGCCGGCACCGGCACGGAGCACCCGGCCGAGGACTCGATCCTCCGCATGCGCTACACGCTCTGGAACGGGAAGGGCGAGGTAGTGCAGCAGATCGTCGCCCCGCGCGAGGTGATGCTGCCGGTGATCAAGATGATCCCCGGCTGGCGCGAGGGGGCGATGCTGATGGTGGAAGGCGAAACCCGGCGCATGTGGGTCTCCGAAGCCCTCGGCGCAAAGAGCGGGCCGGTGGTGATCGAGACCGAGCTGATCGCCATCATCGCCGGGCCGCGCACGCCGGCCGACGTCGCCGCGCCGCCCGCCGACGCGACGGTGCGCAAGTCCGGGCTCGCCTACAAGGTGCTGCGCGAGGGGACGGGGAAGAAGCATCCCGATCCGGCCAGCCGGGTGCGCGTCCACTACAGCGGCTGGACCACCGACGGGAAGCTCTTCGACAGCTCGGTCTCCCGCGGCGAGCCGGCCGAGTTCCCCCTCACCGGCGTCATCCGCGGCTGGCAGGAAGTGCTGCAGCAGATGGTGGAAGGCGAGCGCGTGCGGGTGTGGGTGCCCGAGAAGCTGGCCTACCGCGGCGAGCGCGGCAAACCGAAGGGGACGCTGGTGTTCGACATCGAGTTGCTGGGAGTGGAGTAAGGCGGAAAATGTAGGGCCGGCTCTCAGGC
>DASYMJ010000146.1:0-6779 GCA_036009105.1 Thermoanaerobaculia bacterium
TTTCCAGCCGGTTCTTGAGGGCGAGGTAGTAGAACGCGCCGATGATGGAGCCTCCCGAGACGCAGGAGAGGACTTCCACGTGCCGGAGCACATCCAGCTCGGCGAGCCGGGCCAGCACGCCGATGTGGAAGAGCGAGGCCCGGAAGCCGCCGCCGGACAGCGCCACGCCGACCTTGCCCAGCAGGAGACTGCTGATGGCCTGGGCGGAGACGCCGAGGCCTTTCTCCAGCGCCGCCGCGCCGTCGTATTTCGGGTTGCGCTGCTGCTGGATGCGGGTCAGCGTGGCCAGCTGGCGGGCCGTCGACTCGAGCTCCCACTGGGCCGGCTTGCAGGCCAGCGCTTTCTGCAGCCAGCTCACGGCGTCCTCGAAAAGGCCGAGGCCGAGGGCGGCTTCGCCGAGAGTGGCGTAGTACCACCAGGGCTCGTGGGCCGGTTTGCCCTGCGCGGTGAGCTGCTCGATGAGGGCCTTGCGGATCTGGTCCGCCTCGGTGAAGCGTTTGTGCGGCACGTTCGGCGGCACGTCCGCCGAGGCGAGCTCCTGCGAGGCGAGCAGGTCGAGCGCGAACGCGGTGTTGATGCCCGCGTAGCCGTCGTCGACGGGCCGCTTCGCCCACGCCGCGTGGTAGTAGCCGAGGGTCCGTTCCAGGTGGGCGTGCTGCCCGCCCCAGGCGAAGAGGCGCTTGTAGACCGCCCCGCCGAGGCCGAGCGTCTCGGTTTCCGCCCCCCGCGTTTCGAGGCCGCAGTCCTCGCGCAGGACCTTCAACGCCTCGTAATAGCGGTGGGGCATGGGGACGTCTTCGTCCTTGTACGTGCAGTTGGCGAGCTGCTGCCGCACCTTGGTGAAGAGCGGATCGTCCTTCGCCACCGCGGCGATGGAGAGCACGCGGCGGGCGAGGTCGAAGCGGTTCTCGCTCTTGAGCTGCTTTGCCGATGCGAGCGCCGTTGCGGCGTCGGGCGGCGGGACGGCCCCGGTGATGACCTGGCGTGCGAACAACACGGCATCCGATGGTTTCTGCGACTGCGCCATGATGGAATCCTCCTCCGGCCGCGTACAGTCGACGGCGTGATGCATTCATTGTGGAACGGTGAAAAGCCATCATCGGTCCGTTTTCCGCGGGACGCAACCTCGGCCGTTCATTTCGCCGTCCGTACATAACGTCCTCCCGGCAGCGACCGCACCCACCCGCCCAGCTCCAGTTCCAGCAGCGCCTCGGCCAGCGACTCCGGCGCGCGGCCGAGCTTCGCCGCGGCGCGCTCGGCAGCCAGCGGCTCGTCGTGGCTGAGCGCCGCGAGCACGTCCGCGTGCGGCGCCTCCTCCCCCGGCGCCACCGGCAGCGTGACCTCGAGGCGCAACTCGTCCAGTACGTCCTGCGCCTGGTGCACCAGCTTCGCGCCGTACTGGATCAGGCGGTGGGTCCCCTCGGTGCCCTCGCTGAAGATCGAGCCGGGGACGGCGAACACCTCCCGGTTCTGCTCCGCGGCCAGGCGCGCGGTGATGAGCGAGCCGCTGCGCGCGGTGGCCTCGATCACGATCGTGCCGAGGGTGAGGCCGGCGATGATGCGGTTGCGGATGGGGAAGTTCATGGCCATGGGCGGCGTGCCGGGCGGCAGCTCGGTCAGCAGCAGGCCGACGCGTTTGTAGAGGCGGCGGTTGCCGCGCGGATAGGTGACGTCGATGCCGGTGCCGAGCACGGCGATGGTGGCGCCGTTCGCCTCGAGGGCGGCTTCGTGCGCGGCGGCGTCGACGCCGAGGGCGAGGCCGGAGACGATGGCGACGCCGGCGGCGGCGAGCGGCTCGGTGATGCGGCGCGCCGCGTTGATCGCGTAGGGCGAGGCTCGCCGCGAGCCGACCACCGCCACCGCCGGCCGCTGCAGGAGCGAGCGGTCGCCGCGGAAGTGCAAGGCGAGTGGAGGGTCGGCGATCTCGCGCAGCAGCGGCGGATAGTCGTCGTCGAGCAGCGTGGTCACCGAATCGCGCAGCATGTGCACGCGATTGCGCTGATGTCGTAACGGATGCTTAACCAGCTCCGCCTGTTCTCGGGGTATGTTCAGCAGACCTTCGATGATGCCCGTCGAAGCGCTGCCAACGGACGCGAGCGGCTCGAACCACTCTCGCAGCAGTCGGATTCGAGCAGGGGTGAGGAACGGCAGCAAAGAGAGAGCGATCAACTGATCGCGCGATGCATCGGTCATCGGAACGTACGGGTGCCGATACGAGGAGGGAAGGACTCGTGTGGGGTCGTAAGTATATAATTCGCCTCGCTTTGTTTCCCAGCGCCCCTTGTCCCCTTCCCGCCCGAACCCTGATCGCACACGCATGTTGAACGAGGAGAGACCGATGCTCAAGCGGCCGTTTCTGTCGTCTTCTCTGCTCGCCGCCGCGCTGCTCCTGCCACTCGGATGCGGTCATTCCGGCGGCACGGCGCATCCGGCCGCCCAGGAGAATTTCGGAGTCCAGATGGCGCGCCAGAACCTCTGGCGCGAAGCCCTCTTCCGCTTCCGGCGCGCGGTGGAGCTCGACCCCCAGGACGCCATGGCGCACAACAACCTCGCCGTCGCCTACGAGGCGAACGGCGATTTCGACAACGCCGCCAAGGAGTACCGCGAGGCGCTGCGCCTGGACAAGGGCAACACCTACATCCAGAAGAATTACTCGCGCTACGTCGAGTTCCTCTCCCGCAACAAGAAGCGGCAGAAAGGGACGGCCACCGCATCGGCTGCTGCACCGGCTGCCGCAAAAACGCCGGCTCCGGCGCCGGCCGCGGCGCCGCCGAGCATGATGCCGCCCATGCCGGGGGCCGATCAGGCCCAGCCGCCCCAACCGTCCCAGCCCCAGCCCCCAGGAGGGAAGCCATGAAGCGCTTCATCATCACCCTCGCCGCCGTGCTCATGCCGCTCGCCGCCGCGGCCAGCGTCCTGGAAGTGAAGCTCAAGCTGCCGGTCAAGCCGAAGCTGCAGATCACCGGCGACGAGAAGGTCGGCATCGCCCCGTTCATCATCGCCACCAAAGGCGAGAAGCGCAGCGACCGGGCGGCGAAGGTGGACGTGCAGGCCGAGTTCCAGCGCTACATGAAAAAGCAGCTGACCAAGACCACCAAGCTGCGCCTCGTCGACGTGCCGCCCACCCGCCTGCCCGGCACGGACGTGAAGTCGCTCGAGGCGGCCACCGACTACTGGAAGGACCTCGGCCGCAAGACGGGGGCGGACTTCATCGTCTCCGGCATCGTCGACTTCGACATCAACGACAAGTCCGGCTATCGCACCGAGGAGTACACCAACCCGGCGGACGGGCGGACGTTCTACCGCCAGGTGCTGGTGGAGAGCACCGGCTTCGTCTTCGACATCGACATCGTGGTGTTCAACGCCGACACGGGCGAGAAGGTGCTGGAAGAGAACTTCCGCGACTTCAAGGAATTCGACCAGCGCAACTACGACGAGCTCCTCGGCCTCTTCGAGAATCTGCGCGCCCTGGAGACGCAACTCGTCGGCATCTTCGTCTCCCAGGAGACCTCCGCCAGCAGGTACGTGTTTACGCAATAGAGCGGGACGCGAGCAGCGAGCAGGAGAACCGCTCGCCCGCCCGCCGCCCGCTGCTCGCTTTCAGGGAGGATTCGTGAAACGACTCTCCGCACTATTCATCCTGGTCACGCTGCTGGCGCCACGAGCCTGGGCCTTCGGCCAGAACAAGATCGTCTACGACAAGTTCAACTGGAACATCTATCACGCCACGCATTTCGACGTTTACTTCTACGACGAAGAGAAGCCGTCGCTGCAGAAAGTGGTGGACAACGCGGAGAGCGCGTACGACGACCTCTCCCGCAAGTTCAACTTCCAGATCTCCAAGAAGATCCCCCTCATCTTCTACGCCACCCACTCCGCCTTCGAGCAGACCAACGTCGACCTGAACTTCATCCCGGAAGGCGTCGGCGCGTTCGCCGAGCCGGCCCGCAACCGGATGGTCATTCCCATCGACACCACCGATGAGAAGCTGCTCCAGCTCATCACCCACGAGCTGACGCACATCTTCGAGTACGAGATCCTCTTCCAGGGCAAGCTGGGCAAGACCGTCACGGCCAATCCGCCGACCTGGCTGATGGAAGGCCTGGCCTCCTTCATGGCCCAGGACGAGGACTCCCGGGACCGGATGGTCCTGCGCGACGCGGTGGTCAACGACCAGGTGCCGGCCATCACCCGCAATCCGCAGGGCTACTTCGCCTACCGCTTCGGGCACGCGGTGTTCGCCTTCATGCAGCAAAAGTACGGCTGGGAAGGGGTGCGCGACTTCATCTACGAGTACCGCAACACGCTCGGCTCCTCGGTGGACAAGGCGCTCAAGCGCGCCTTCGACATCACGCCGGAGGAGTTCGACACGCGCTACCGCACCTGGCTGCGCAAGCAGTACCTGCCGGCGCTCATCGCCAAGGGCGAGCCGACCGAGTACGGCGATCCGTTCCGCATCGGCCCGCAGATCCAGAGCGACGAGATCTCGCCCGTGCCCTCCCCCTCCGGCGACCTGCTGGCCGGCTTCACCACCTACAAGGAAGACGTCGACGTCGTCCTCTTCAACATCCCGGAGCGCAAGCTCCTCAAGAACCTCACCTCCGGCTACACCAGCCGCTACGAGTATCCGATCGCGCAGTCGTTCACGGTCGGGTCGGTCATGGGGCGCGACATCGCGTTCGCCCCGAACGGCGACCAGGTCGCGCTCTTCGTGAAGAAGGAGCGCGGCCGCAATCTGCTGCTGATCAACCCCATCACCGGGGTGACCGACCGGTCGGTGCCGATGACCGTGGAGCAGCAGCTCTCGCCCGCCTACACGCGCGACGGCAGGAGCGTCGCCTTCGCCGGTTACCTCGGCAACCAGCCGGACATCTTCCTCTACACCATCGACTCGGGCGAGATCACCAACCTGACCAAGGACCGTTTCTTCGACGCCGCGCCGGTCTTCTCGCCGGACGGGAAGTGGATGGTCTACTCGTCCGTGGTGGACGGCTACTCGAAGCTCTTCCGCCTGAACATGAGCAACCCGGCGGAGCGCTACCAGCTGACCAGCGGCCAGTGGAACGACTCCGACGCCTGGTTCAGCCCGGACGGCAAGCGCCTCTTCTTCGCCTCGGACAAGCAGACGGGGCGCAACATCGAGGTGGCGGCGAACATCCTGGAGGCGGCCGAGGACAAGGCGAAGCGGGAAGGGGACACGCCGAAGGCGGATCCGACCGCGTATGCCGCGTACAACATCTACTCGCTGAACCTGGAGAACGGCGACGTCCTGCAGTACACGGACGTGGTGGGCGGCTGCTTCACGCCGGTCGTGTTCACGGGCACGAACGGCAAGGAGCGGATGGTCTTCGCCTCGTACTACAAGCGGCGCTGGCAGCTCTTCTCCGCGCCGACGGACAAGCCGCTGCACGCGGCGGAGAAGACGACGCTCCCCTCCGCGCCGCTGCTGGCGGAGAGCCGCACCGCGTTCCAGCCGCCGGTGGAAGTGGCCATCGACGAGGAGAAGATCGAGCGCCCGCGCGGCTTCAAGCTCTTCATCGACGACGTGGAAGTGAACGCCGGCGTCAGCTCCGATCAGCTGCTCGTCTCGCGCTCGGTCATCTACATGAGCGACATGCTGGGCAACCGGCGCTTCATCGCCTCGCTCGACTCGGTCTCGTCGTTCTCCAACTTCGACTTTCTCTACTTCGACCTGCACCGCCGCCTGAACTGGGGCGTGCGCCTCTTCGACAACCGCTCGTTCTTCACCACCCCGAACTTCGAGAGGCAGACCAACGACCGGGTGCAGCAGCTCTACCGGGAGACCGGCGCCATCGGCATCCTCAGCTATCCGTTCACCCGCTATCACCGGGTCGACTTCGGCTTCGGCTATCAGGCCCGCAGCTTCGCCTTCCCCACGAACGTCGACGTGAACGGCAACATCACCTTCGCCCAGCGAAGCGACAACTTCCCGCTGGCCAGCGCCTCCTTCAGCGGCGACTCGACGATCTACAAGTCGTTCGGCCCCATCTCCGGCCGCCGCTACGAGGCAGGCGTCTCCTACGCGGCGGATACGAAGGCGCACGGGACGCTGACCAGCGACTTCACGCTGGAGTGGCGCGAGTACCTGCAGCTCAGCTCCCGCACCCTGCTCGCCGCGCGCCTCTTCGCCGGCGCCTCGGGCGGCAACTTCCCCGACTTCTTCTACTTCGGCGGCCTGAACACCCTGCGCGGCTACGACTTCCGCGAGGTGCAGGGCAACCGCGCCGCGTTCGCGAACCTCGAGTTCCGCTTCCCGCTGGTGGACGTCCTGGTCACGCCGATCATCACCCTGCAGCAGGTGCGCGGCACCATCTTCTTCGACGTGGGCGCCGCCACGTTCCGCGGCTCGGCCTTCAACGGCATCGCCCTGCCTCCGTTCAAGTTCATGGAGGGGGGCAAGCTGGTCGACGGCAAGGCATCCGTCGGCTACGGCGTCTCCTTCGACTTCCTCGGCCTGGAACTGCACTGGGACTTTGCCAAACGCTTCAACGGGAAGCAGACCGAAGGCAAGTACCGGACGAGCTTCTGGATCGGGGAGACGTTCTGAGGTTGTCGGTTGTCAGTTGTCGGTTGTCAGTAGGACGGGTTCTACCGACAACTGATAACTGACAACCGACCAGGCCTGTCCAAATTAGGTTTGAGAGATGAGAACGCCGGGGTCTGCCTGTAGGCTTGGTCGTGCGAAGGATCAAGGTTCCACAGGAGGAGGTCCCGGCGTGGCTCTATTTTGCAGTGTGTTCCGGCAGATTCTCCAGCTG
>DASYMJ010000147.1:0-5510 GCA_036009105.1 Thermoanaerobaculia bacterium
TCAGTAGAAACGAACTACCGACCACTGACAACCGATAACCGACAACTACTCCGGCGGAAACAAAAACTCCAGCACCGTCCTCGCCCGTGCCGCCCAGGCGCGCTCGCTGTGATCCGCGCGGCGGTCCTCGTGGAAGCGGAAGTTGGACTGGTTCCAGCCCTTGGCCAGCAGCCGGTCGCGCAGGGCGCGGGCATCGGTCAGCGCCTCTTTCCCCTCCCGGCCGCCGATGTCGACCCAGATCAGCGGCTTGTCGCCTTGGAACTGGTCGACGAAGCCGAGGATCGCCCGGTTGTCCCACCAGACGGAGGGCGACATCACGGCGGCGCGGCCGAAGACGTCCGGGCGCGTGAGCACGAGGAAGAGCGAGACGAGGCCGCCCAGGGAGGAGCCGCCGATCGCGGTGTGCTCGCGGTCGGCGCGGGTGTGGAAGCGCGCGTCGATCATCGGCTTGAGCTCCTCCACCAGCATCCGTCCGTAGTCCGCCGCCTTCCCCCCGCCCTTCTTCGCCTCGCTCCGCGTCGGCGTGTACTCGTCGATGCGGGCCGTGCCGGCGTGGTCGATGCCGACGATGATCACCGCGTCGGCATCCGCCCCCCCGATCGCCTCATCGGCCGACTCGGCGAGGTGCCAGTGGTTGCCCGGCACGAACGCCCGCTCCGGATCGAACAGATTCTGGCCGTCCTGCATGTAGAGGACGGGATAGCGCCGCTCCTCCCGCTCGTCGTAGCCGGGCGGCAGGTAAATGGTCAGGTCGCGGGCGTTGCCGAGGATCTGCGATTCGAAGCCGGGGATCCGCTCCAGGCGGCCGCGGCGGAGGGAGGCGCGGCGATTCTCGCGCCGGAACGTCCGCTGAAACGCGGACCGCAGTGTCTGCGCCATCGATTTCATGTCTGTCCGGGAGGAGAGGTTTGCGAGGTCCAGGCCTAACCGATCTCCCTGTATCCGCTGCGGAAGTAAACGAGCGGTTTTCCTTCCCGGCTGCGGCTGTCCACCACCTCGCCGATGAAGATGGAGTGATCGCCGCCGGCCAGCTGGTCGTGCACGCGGCATTCGAGCGTCGTCAGCGCGCCGGCGATGAGCGGCACGCCGAGCTCGCCGCGGTCCACTTCCACGCCGGTGAACTTGTCCTCCGCACGGGAGGCGAAGCGGTTGGAGATGTCGCCCTGACCGGCCTCCAGGATGCTGACGCCGAAGCGCTGCCCGGCCACGATCGCGTCGTGCGTCTTCGTGCTCTTCTCGATGCACACCAGCACCAGCGGCGGGTGCAGCGAGAGGGACGCGAAGGACGCCACGGTCATGCCGTACTGCCTGCCGTCATGCTCGGTCGTCACGACGGTCACGCCGCTCGCGAAATGAGACATCGCCAGCTTGAACTGGGCGTCATCGATCATCGCGGCGGAGTCTACCGCAAACTTTTGGCCGCTCGCGGCGTATCTGTCCGGCAGGAGGAACGCCCCATGCGCCGATTCGCCCTCGCCACCGCCCTGCTGTTCGCCGCCCTTTCCGCCACCGCCGCCCAGAACAAAGTCGCCAAGACCTTCGACGTCCCGGACGGCGGCAAGCTCGTGCTCAAGGCCGACGTGGGCGACGTCCGCGTCACCACCGGCGGCCGCGGCGTCACGGTGGAGGTCACGACCAGCGGCCGGGAGGAATCGGTCAAGGAGCACCACGTCGCCTTCCGGCAGGAAGGGAGCACCGTCTACGTCGACGGCGTCTACGACCGCAAGGGCTGGCACTGGTTCGACAACGACAACCTCAAGGTCAAGTACGTCGTCTCCGTGCCGCGGCGCTTCCAGGCCGATCTCTTCACCTCCGGCGGCGACATCAACCTGGCCGACCTCGACGGCGAAGTCCTGGCCCGCACCTCCGGCGGCGACATCGAGATCGGCAACACCGGCGGGAACGTGACGGCGAACACCTCCGGCGGCGACATCCGCATCCACGGCGCGAACGGCGTCCTGAAAGTGGGCACCTCCGGCGGCGACATCGACATCGACAATGCGAACGGCCAGCTCGACGCCCGCACCTCCGGCGGCGAGATCGACATCCGCCACGCCGGCGCGAACGTCCTGGCCCGCAGCTCCGGCGGCGGCATCCACATCAACGAGGCGTACGGCGCGATCGACGCTTCAACCTCGGGCGGCTCGATCGAAGCGCGCTTCTCGCGCCAGCCGAACGGCGACTCGCGCCTGGTCACCTCCGGCGGCGGCATCAGCGTGACGCTGGCCGGCAACGTGGCGGCGGACATCGACGCGCACACCTCGGGCGGCGGCATCTCCACCTCCATCCCCATCCAGGTCCTGGGCAAGCAGAGCGACGAATCGCTGGTCGGCAAGGTGAACGGCGGCGGCCCGAAGCTCTACGTGCGCACCTCGGGCGGGGGGATCTCGTTGAAGCGGATGTGACTCGCGCTGTCATCCTGAGCCCCGAAGAGGGCGAACGGATCCGTACCGATCTCGCCCGGCGCCTGAAGGTGGGGATCCTTCGGCCTCTGCGGGCCTCAGGATAACACCGGTACAATCCCGCCGCCTCCCCTTCCTCCTCATCGGCCTCGCCTTCCGGGCGGCCGGTTTCTTTCGAGCTCGGCCTGCACCCGGAGGGATTGACCGGCATCTTCTCCTAAACTCTGCGGCTGAGGAGCCGTATATGCCGCTCGTGAAGAAAAAACTCATCATCACTGTCATTGTCGTCGCCGTGCTGGTGGCCATCGTCGGGACGTCGGTCGCGGCGAAGAAGCGCGACGGCAACCTGACCGAGGTCACCGTGGCGAAAGCGGAGCGGGCGGACCTCACCAGCAAGGTCACGGCGAGCGGCCGCATCGAGGCCCAGCGCAAGGTCGATCTCTCCTCCCACGTCATGGGGCAGATCGTGAACCTCGCCGTGCGCGAGGGCGATACGGTGAAGAAGGGCGACTTCCTGCTGCAGGTCGATAAGACCCAGCTCGCCGCGAACACTGCCAGCTCCGCGGCCGCCGTGCAGGCGCTGCTCTCCGACCGCGACGCCGCGCGCGCGAACCTGACCGAGGCGCAGCGCAACTACGACCGCGCGCAGAAGAACTACGCCGAGAAGATCATCCCCGAGGCGGAGATCGATCGCGCGCGTGCGGCGATCGGCGCCGCCACGGCGAACGTGGCCGCGGCCGAGCGCCGCATCGAGCAGGCCAAGGCCAGCCTGCAGGGGGCGCAGGACAGCCTGTCCAAGACGACCATCCATGCGCCGATGGCCGGCATCGTCACCCGGCTGCCGGTCGAGGAAGGCGAAGTCGCCGTCATCGGCACGATGAACAACCCCGGCACGGTGCTGCTCACCATCAGCGACATGAGCGTGGTCGAGGCGGTGATCGAAGTGGACGAGACGGACATGCCGGCGGTGAAGCTGGGGCAGAAGGCAAAGGTCACCATCGACGCGTATCCGAACCGGACCTTCGACGGCGTAGTGACCGAGGCCGGCTCCAGCCCGATCAGCCGCACGGGCGTGACCAGCGGCAACGAGGCGATCAAGTTCGAGGTGAAGATCCAGGTCCTCAATCCGCCGGACGGCGTGCGCCCCGGATTCTCCTGCGCGGCCGACATCATCACCGGCTCGCGGCCGAAGGCGCTGGCCATCCCCATCCAGGCGCTCGTGGTGCGCGAGAAGGAAGGGACGAAGAAAGAAGAGGAAGGCGTCTACGCGCTGGACAAGGAGCTGAAGGTGAAGTTCGTCCCGGTCACGACCGGCATCACGGGCGAGACGCAGATCGAGCTGGCCAGCGGCCTGGCGGAAGGGACGCAGATCGTGACCGGCCCCTTCCGCGCGCTGCGCGAGATCAAGGACGGGCAGAAGGTGCGCATCGCCAGGGAGAAGACGAAGGAAGAGAAGGAGAAAGAGGCGAAGGGTTGACATGGAAACGCTTCGCATCGCAGCCGAGGCGCTGCGCCGCCATCTCCTGCGCAGCTTCCTGACCCTGCTCGGCGTGATCATCGGGGTGATGACGGTGGTGGCCGTCGTCTCGGTGATCTCCGGCCTGAACAACTACGTCACGACACAGCTCTTCACCCTCAGCCCGGACGTCTTCATCGCCACGCAGTTCGGCATCATCACCAGCCAGGAGGAGTTCCTCGAGGCGGTCAAGCGCAAGCGGCTGGAGATGGGCGACCTCCGCGCCATCCGCGAGCACTGCCGGACGTGCGGCACGGTCAGCGCGCAGATCAACGACCGGATGAGCGTGCGCCGCAACGGGCGGCAGCTGGGCGGCGTGACGGTGTTCGGCGGCTCGGCGAATCTGGCCGACACGAAGAACGTGGACATCGATGCAGGCCGCTTCTTCACCGCCTCGGAAGATGCGCACGGCGCGGCGGTGGCGGTGATCGGCACCGACATCCGCGACGAGCTGTTCGGCCGGCTCGATCCGATCGGCCGCTCGTTCAAGGCGAACGGCTTCAACCTGGTGGTGATCGGCGTGCTGAAGAAGCAGGGCTCCGTCCTGGGACAGAACCAGGACAACCAGCTGTACATCCCGCTCACCACGTTCGCCAAGAACTTCGGCGCGCGGCGGAGCATCGGCATCGGCATCCGGCCGCTGAAAGGGATCGGCGGGATGAACGAGTGCATGGACGAGGTGCGGGTGATCCTGCGCAGCCGCCGGCACACCGCGTTCCGGGCCAAGGATCCGTTCTCGTTCGTGACGGCGGAGGCGTTTCAGGCGGTGTGGCGGAGCATCTCGGCCAGCTCGTTCGCGCTGATGACGTTCATCTCCGGCATCTCGCTGGTGGTGGGCGGCATCGTGATCACGAACATCATGCTCGTCTCGGTGATCGAGCGGACGCGCGAGATCGGCATCCGCCGCGCGATCGGCGCGCGCAGGGGGGACATCCTCCGGCAGTTCCTCACCGAGGCCGCGCTGCTCTCGTTCATCGGAGGGCTGCTCGGCGTCCTGCTGGGATTCATCATCAGCAAGGTGATCTCGACCGTGGCGCCGCTGCCGACGCTCGTGACGCCCTCGCTCATCATCAGCGGCTTGAGCATCGCCGTGATCACCGGCCTGGTGGCCGGCGTGTTCCCGGCGGTGAAGGCGGCCAAGCTGCCGCCGGTGGAGGCGTTGCGCTATGAATAGGCTTCCTCATGCATAGGCTGCTCGAGAACCTCCGCTTCGCCTTCACCGCCATCCGCGGACACAAGCTCCGCTCGGTGCTGACCATCCTCGGCATCGTGATCGGCGTGGCGACGGTGATCGCCATGGTCTCGCTGATCGTCGGCTTCAACAACAGCGTGACCTCGAGCTTCCAGTCGTTCGGCGCGACGCTGGTGCAGTTCCAGAAGTTCGATCCCCGCTTCGGGCCCGGCCAGCGCAGCGACGAGGAGCGCAACCGCAAGAACCTCACCTACGACGACGCGCTGGCCATGAAGCGTCTCTGCCCCTCCATGGCCGCCGTCTCGCCGGAGCGCTACTGGTTCGCCGACGGCGGCGCCGCGCCGACCATCACCTTCAACGGCACGGAGGCCACGCCCGATACGGTCGGCGGCGTGACGGA
>DASYMJ010000148.1:0-3970 GCA_036009105.1 Thermoanaerobaculia bacterium
ATTGATGGATCTCCAAAGCAACCTCATCGAATCGAAAAAAACCCAGAAGAGCGCCGGTGGCTGGCGCGCTTCTCTTGCTTCGCTCGCTCTGCATCTCACCCTCATCGGGGGCGTCATCTACATGGGAACACAGGTCACCGAAAAGGTGAACGCGGAAGACAAGCCCATCCGGGCCTTCCTCTCCCAGGGCGCGGCTCCTCCGCCTCCCCCACCCCCGCCGCCGCCTCCTCCGGCCGCTTCCTCGGCGCCCAAGGCGACGCCGAAGATCCAGCCGAGGGTGCAGCCGAAGCCGGTGCAAGTGCCGCAGTTCCATCAGCCGACCGAGGTGCCGAAGGAAGTGCCGAAAGTCGACGTGCCGGTGACGACGGCCAAGGTGGACGACACGCCGGCCAGCGACGCGACCGAACAGCCATCGTCCGGCTCGACCGAAGGCGGTGTGGCCGGCGGTGTGACGGGTGGGGTGCAGGGCGGTGTGCTGGGCGGAACGGTGGGCGGTGAGGTTGGAGGGGAGATCGGCGGTGTGGTCGGCGGCGTGAAGGGCGGGGTGGTGGGCGGGCAGGTCGGCGGCACGCTGGGCGGCACGGGCACCGGTACCGAGGGGCAGGGCACGGGCGGCGTCGAGGCGCCTCCGGCTCCGCCGGCCGGGCCGCTGCGCGTCGGCGGCGACGTGAAGGCCCCGACGGCCATCAACCGCGTGCAGCCGAACTACACGGATGTGGCTCGCAATGCGAAGGTCTCGGGCGTGGTCATCGTCGAGGCCATCATCGACCGCAACGGCAACGTCGATCAGGTCAAGGTCATCAAAGGCCTGCCGATGGGGCTGTCGGAGGAAGCTGAGAAGGCAGTTCGAAAGTGGAAGTTCAAGCCCGGCACGCTCAACGGCCAGCCGGTGGACGTCATCTTCAACCTGACGGTGAACTTCCAGCTCGGCTAAGGCTCAACGGTTCAGGTTGGGACGGGACGCGGCTTCCAGGCCGCGTCCCTTTTTTGTGCTCAGACGGCCGCGGCTCGCGTGCTGCGCATCCACGACACGACGCCCGCCACCTTGCGCAGGTCAATGCGCCGCTCGAGGTACTCCCACACGCCCAGCACCTGCTCGCGGTCGCGCGCGTGCTGCTGGAGCGCCTGGCGGACGCTCTCTTCGGACGTCGCGAAGCGGCCGCGGGCGTACCAGCGGTTGGCCTCGATCGGATCGTCGGCGAACTTGCGCACGGCGCGGAGGATGGCCGCGACCTCGTCATCGGACATGCCGCGCAGCGCGCTCGGCGTCTCGTCGCGGGAAGTTCCTCGCGAGCCGGGCGGCTTCTCCGGCTCCAGCTCGCGCGCATCCTTCAGCATGGCCACGGTGCGCTGCAGCCGGTCCTCGTTTTCGGTGACGCGGACGCCGCTGATGCAGAACGTGGGGCCGTCGCCGCGCTGGGCGATGCTTGTCCAGACCACGCGCGCCTTGACCACCACCGACTGCTGGGGCCGGACGAGCGCGATGGACATCCGCGCCTCTTCGCCCGGCAGGAGGGTCTCATCGTGCCGGATGCGCAGGCCGTTCTCGGACATCTGCAGCACGGCGAATTTCACGTTGCCGAACGTACCTCCCACCTGCCGCTTCGGCTTGAAGCGAGGCGAGACCCGGTTGTCAGTCGGCTCGAGCGAGGCCTCGTATTCGGCGATGCTGTGCACGACGCCGGAATCGGCCGGTTCCGCCACCAGGGCCAGCGACTTCGGCTCGGGCAGGTCGATGGTGATCTCGTCCTTCTCCTTCTCTTTTCCCGGTGCCACCACCCGCCCGCTCTCCACCTCGGCGTGATAGACGCGGAGGAGGGCACTTTGGAGAAAGCGTTCTACTTCCTGTAGCGAAATGCGGTCGCCGGCCGCGTTCAGCCCCCCTCCCGCGATCAGCGCCTCGAGGGCGGACGGAGGGAAATTGAGGGCTTGAGCCAGCTCTTCACGGGTGAGGGCGGCGGCGGAGGCTCCCAGAAGCACGGCCGAGACGAAGTCCAACTTGCGTGCCACACGCATTTCCGAGGTAGGATTTTTTCGCGATGGATGCAGAACTGAAGGAACTGATCGAATCCAACCAGGCCGAGAACCGGAAGCAGTTCGGGGAGCTGCGCACCGAGATGCGCACCCTCAACGAGGACATGCGCACCCTCAACGAGGAGACGCGCGAGGTGCTGCGAAGCGAGATGTGGAGCATGGCGGACGCGCTTCGCGGCGAGCTGCGGACCGTCAACGAGGAAACGCGTGACGTGCTCCGCGGCGAGATGCGCATCTTGGCCGATGATCTTCGCGGCGAGTTCCGCCGCGAGCTCAAGACCGCAACCGGCGAAATGCGTCGCCACTTCGACATCGTCGCCGAAGGGCTGCGGGGCGACATGAAGCTGATCGGCGAAGGCCGGTTCGATGCGGCCAGGGTCGGCCACCTGGAGGAAAAGGTCGACGGCATCGACGTCCGCGTGACACGCCTGGAAAAAAAGCGCCGCTAGCGCCGTTCCAGCGCCGGCCACTTCCCACACACGGCGGCCGCATCGTAGGTCGTCTGCAGGAAGCGCAGCAGGTCGTCGTCGCTGCGCACCGCGTCCTGGGGCAGGAGGAACTCGCGCAGGTCTTTGCTGTAGAACGCGCCGGCGGGCTCGACCGGATAGTCGGCGTAGCCCGGCGGCTCCGGGTAGGCGTAGGAGTAAAACGCCGCGTCGAAGCCGTTGCCGCCCGGCCAGTAGCCGGCGCTCGACACCTCGTGCGAATACGCCTCGCGCACCACCGGCAAAGGCAGGCCGGGCGCGCCGGGATGAGGCGGCGCCTCGCGGCCGGAGAAACGCGTCACCGCCAGGTCGAAGCTGCCCCAGAAAAAGTGCACCGGGCTCACCTTGCCGATGAAACGCGAGCGGAAGCGCGTCATCACCTGGCAGATGTGCACCAGCTCATGCCAGAAGCGCGTCACCGCCGCCGCGTCGTACGAGGCATGCACGCGATCGTCCTCGAAGCGGATCGGCTCCGCCACCTCCGACGGCAGCGTACTGATCGACACCTCGACGCCGAGCGACCGCAGCTCCGCCATCACCCGCTCGTAGAACTCCGCCACCGCCATCGGCCGCAAGGGAAACTGGCGAAGCAAACCGTCCGAGCAGGTGATGCGCAGCGCGTGGTCGAGAAAGTCGAAGTCGATGTCGAACGTCCGGTCGCCGTCCGCGATGGGCGAGGTCCCCAGCCCGCGCGAGGTGACGTACAGCGGCACGTGCCACCAGTGGTTCACCGGCGGCATTTTCGTCATGCGGATCTTGCCCACCACCTGCGTCCACATGTGGAGCGTCTCGGCGGTGTCGGCCCAGTCCGCGTATCGCATCAGAAAGCCTCGGCGTCCGCCACGGTATGCGGCTGCTTCCCCACCTTGCGCGAGATCGCCTTGGCCTGCAGGAACAGCCCGAGATAGTCCCGGCCGCCCGCTTTCGAGTCGGTGCCGGACATGTTGAAGCCGCCGAACGGATGCACGCCGACCAGCGCGCCGGTGCACTTGCGGTTGAGATAGAGGTTGCCGACGAAGAACTCCTCGCGGGCCCGCTCCAGCTTCGCCTCATCGTCCGTGAACACCGCGCCGGTCAGGCCGAACGGCGTGTCGTTCGCGATGTGCAGCGCGTCGTCGAAATCCTTCGCCTTGATGATGGCCAGCACCGGGCCGAAGATCTCTTCCTGCGCGATCGTTGCGTGCGGCGCCACGTCGGCGATCACCGTCGGCTCGATGAAGAAGCCTTCGTTCGCGTGCACCGCGCCGCCGGCCACGAGGCGGCCGCCTTCCTTGGAGCCGCGCTCGATGTAGTCCTTGATGGTCTTCAACGCCTTCTCGTTCACCACCGGGCCGATCTGCGCGTCCGCCAATTCCGGCGGACCCATCTTCAGCGCCTTCGTCTTCTCCGCCACGAGCGGCACGATCTGGTCGTACACCGCCTCGTCGACGATCAGCCGGGAGCAGGCGGAG
>DASYMJ010000149.1:0-6560 GCA_036009105.1 Thermoanaerobaculia bacterium
CGCCGGGAGCTTTTGTTCATCGTTCATCCTTCATCGTTCATCGTTCTCCCTCCCCATCCATCTCCCACGCCTTGCGCAGCCATGCGCGCACCTCATCATCGATCTCCTGCACCGACCGGAGCTCGATGCGGTGGGTGATGCGATCCTTCCTGGCCAGGCCGCCGGTGTCGATCAGGCGGCCGCTCACCGGCGTGTCGTTTAGCGCGAAGCCGAAGTCGATGCGCGTGTTGGTGGCCGGCTTGATTTGCGCCACCACGTGGTTGCGATAGATCGGCACGATGGTCTTGCCGGGGGAGAGCTTCGCGCCGGGGTAGGAGCGGGCCAGGTCGTAGAGCGCGTCGTAGATCGGACGCAGCGCGGCCTTCTTGCCGGAGAACATCGCCTCCACGTACTGCGCCGCCTCGGCGAGATAGTCCGCCACGTTGCTCTCCCGGCCCATGCCCATCTTGAGCAGGCCGGGATGCATGTCGTAGTACTGGCCCTTCTTCCTCATGCCGCGGAATTGTACGAGCGGACGGCGCCGAATTTCTGGCTGGCGAAGCCGGCGATGGCGCCCACGATCGTGCCCGGGATCACGATCTCGAAAAAGTGCGCCCGGGCGACGCCCGAGCCCATCGCGGCGAGGCAGCTCAGCCCCAGGCCGACGGCCAGGCCGCTGACTACCGCCCACGTCATCGAGCCGCTGCGCCGTGCGCCTCGGGGGTGAACCAGGCGGTGAGGCCGTCGAAGAATCCGAGCACCGCGCCGACCAGCATTCCCAGCATGACTTTCGACATCGTTGTATCCCTCCGCAGACGTATTCAGCGTTCCGGCGAAATCCTTTACAGGAAGATGGCCACCGCCACGCGCATCACGCCGTAGGCGGCCACGAGCCCCACGATCACCCGGTTGCGCACGATCCACCGCCGGGCGGTCTCAAAACGGAGTGTAGCGGTGCGCCCTCACCGGGGCGGCGTCGAGGAAGCGGAGGACGTCGTCGCCCAGCTGGCGGGGTAGCGGGAGGTGGGATCGGGCGCGCAGGCCTTGCCGATGATGGCGCGCAGGGGAGGTGGAATGTGGGGCCGGCTCTCAGCCGGCCGGATATCGCCGCTGGGCCGGCTGAGAGCCGGCCCCACATTTTCAAGCAGAAACGAGAGCATGGCCCCCAGCGAATACACATCGCTGCGCGCATCGAGCTGTCCTTCCGGCCGCGATCGCGGAGTGCTGGGTGGTGGGGAACACCCCTCGGATCGTAAGGCGTAGGGCCGGCTCTCCAGCCGGCCCCGAGAAACGACAGATGAGATTGGCCGCGATTGGGCCGGCTGGAGAGCCGGCCCTACGTTACTTGGATGCGCTGCGCTTGGACGCGGCGGCGAGGCGGGACTTGTAGCGGTCCGCGGTGTTCGTCTTGATGATGCCCTTCTTCGCGGCCTTGTCGACCTGAGAGAAGGCGGTGCTGAGGACGTCCTTGTCGGCGTCTCCGCCGCTGATGGACGACCGGGTGTTCTTGAGCGTCGTGCGGAGGCGCGACTTCGCCGCCCGGTTGCGCGTTTTCCGTTTTTCGGCCTGTCTTTCCTGCTTCTCGGCCGAGCGAGTGTTCGCCATGAATCCTGCTCCTACTTGTTTGTGATTAAACCAGGCCGGCTGAGAGCCGACCCTGCATTCTACCTTGTTTCCACGCCGAGCTTCCTCAGCTCGTCGCGGGCCTTGGCGGCCTCAGGCGAGCGCGGATGCTCGTGCACCACGTACTGCAGCTGCACGATGGCCCGCGACTTCTCGTTGAGGTTGATGTACGAGTACCCCTTCTTCAGCAGGGCGCTCGGCACCTTGTCGGACCGGGGAAAATCGTTGACGACCCGGTCAAACTGCTCGATCGCGTCGCGATATTTCTTCTGGGAGTAGAGAGACTCGCCGATCCAGTACGCGGCGTTGTCCGCCAGGTCCGACTTCGGGTTGCTCTGCAGGAAGTCCTTGAAGCCGGAGATCGACAGGTCGTAGTTGCCGCGCTGGTAGTCGCGGTAGGCCGACTGATACATCTCCATCGGGTTCTCACCCGGGGTCAGCGGCGCGGGGACGGTGACCTCGCCGCCCGCCGGAGTGCCGCCTGGCTGAACACCGGATCCTCCGCCCAGCGTCCCCGAGCCGGAAACGGCCGTGGATGATGCGGCCGCGGGCGCTGCCGCGGCGCGCGCGGTTTCCTGCTGCTTGGTGTCGTCGACGTCCCGCTGCAGCTGGGTGAGCTGCTGCGCGAGGCGGTCGATGCGGTAATTGGTCTGCTCGATGGAGCCCTGGGTGTTGTTCGCCCGCTCCTCGATCTGGTCCACCTTGGTCACGAGCGTCGCGTTGGACTTGAGCAGGGTCTGCGTCTGCTCGGCGATCTTGACGTTGACGTTCTGCACCTCTTCCTTACTCGAGGCGGTGCGCTTGAGCTGCGCCACCTGCTCCTGCAGGTCGCCGATCTGGCTCTGCAGCTTCTCGATGTCGGAGGTGCTCACGCAGCCGGCGAGCAGCGAGCAGCAGGCGGCGAGGAGGAGGATTTTTTTCATCAGCGGGTTCCTACCAGCACCAGATGGGCGCGCCGGTTCTTAGACCACGAGCTCTCCTCGTGACCGGGATCGAACGGCCGCTCCTCGCCGTAGCTGACGGTGCGGATGCGGGAGGCATCGACGCCGAGGGTGGAGAGATAGTCTTTGACCGTATTCGCCCGGCGGTCGCCGAGGGCGAGGTTGTACTGCTCGGTGCCGCGCTCGTCGCAGTGACCTTCCACCAGCAGGCTGTACTTCGCGTTGTTCTTCAGCCAGGTGGCCGAGGCGCTGAGCGCTGCCTGCGCGTCGGTGCTGAGCGTGTTTTCGTCATAGCCGAAGAAGGCGTCCTGGATGTAGCCCTTCTGCTGCGCCACCCGGTTCGCCTCCTCGATGTCCAGCGGCAGATCCTCGGTGCGCACCGTCGGAGTGTCGTTGACGAAGTCTCGCTGCGGGGCGACGGTCGTGTCGGCCGGCGGCGCGGTGTTGTTGGTGGGGAATGCCACGTCCGGTACGGTCGAGGTGGCCTGGGTATTGGTCGTCAGGTCTTGACCACCCTTCGGCTTCGGTTTCTTCGGACATGCCGTCGTCAGGATGCCGACGGCGACCAGGGCCAGGCCGCACGTGAAACCTTTCCACAGCTTACTCATTGCGTTTTCAGCTCCTTATCTCTGGGTGAGATGATAGCAGGTGTCTTGGGGGGCGAGTTGCTGGTTGCTGGTTGCTTGCGCCGCAGTGCCTGAAACGAAACCGAGGCGCAAGTAACCAGCAACCAGCAACCAGTAACTCCGTCTATTCGCTCTTCTTCGACCAGTCCGGATCCTTGTTTTCCCCTTCGAAGGTCAGCTGCTCGATGCCGGTCCCGTCCACCCGCATCCGGTAGATCTGCCACCTGCCGCTCCGGTTCGACTGGAACGCGATCCACCGCCCGTCCGGCGACCAGGTCGGCTGCTCGTTCGAGCCTTCGCCGGCGATGATGCGGCTCTCCATGGTCGTGACGTTCGCGATGCGGATCTGGAAGCGGCCGTTCACGCGGGAGGTGAAGGCGATCTGCTCCCCGTCCGGCGACCAGGTGGCGTCGTCGTTCCATTCGCCCTCGAAGGAGATGCGCCGCACGTTCGTCCCTTCCGCATCCATCACGTAGATCTGCGGCGTGCCGCTCCGTCCGGAGGTGAACGAGATCTGCCGCCCGTTCGGGCTCCACTCCGGCGTCGACTCGATGGACTGGCTGGTGGTGAGGCGGCGCAGGTTCGAGCCGTCGTCCCTGATGAGGTAGATGTCGGGGTTGCCGGACACGGAGCCGACGAAGGCGATGTCGTTGCCCAAGGGGGAGAACGTCGCGGACGTGTTGAGGTTCAGCCCCGTGGCGAGGCGGATCCGCCCTCCGCCGCGGCGGCTGATGACGTACATGTCGGAGGTGCCGCGGGCGAACGAGGTGTAGACCATCCGCTCGTTGTCCGGCGACCAGCTGGGGAGGATGGAGAGCGCGCTGTGCTGGGTGATCTGGCGCTGGTTGCCGCCGTCCCAGTCCATCAGCCAGATCTCGAACGCGCCGCCGCGGTTGGAGGCGAAGCCGATCTGCGACAGGAAGATGCCGGGCCGCCCGCTCACGCTGCGCACCAGCGCGCCGGCCACCAGGTGGGCCATCATGGTGAGCGCCGGCCTGGTGCCGCGATAGCGCTTGCCGTACTGCAGCTGGCCGGTGGTGTCGACCATGCTGACGTCGACCAGGTAGTCGTCCTTGTCCGTGGAGACGCTCAGCGACAGGGCGAGCTGCGCGTTGACCTGTTTGGCCAGGTCCGCCGAGGGCGGGATGCCGGGCGGAATGGCGGCGATGCCGAACACGCCCGACTCCGCGATGTCGCGGGTGAGCGGGCGGAAGAAGAGGTTGTTGATCTCTTCCGCGGTGAGGCCGGCGGCGAGGGTGGGGAAGGGGATGGCGATGCGCAATACGCTCGCTGCCTTGGAGGGGTCCATCGTGGTGGTGATGGAGGTTTGCGCGTTGGCCGCGAACGGCGCGAGCAGCAGCAGGCAGGCGAGCAGCGTCTTCGAAGTCTTGGTCATCATTTGAATGTCAGGTGCACTCCCAGGTAATTGCCGCTGTAGCCGAACGGCAGCGGCGGCAGCGGCGAGGCTTCCAGCACGGCGCGCAGGGCGCCGCGGTCGAACGTGCCGTTGCCGCTGGACGTCTCCGTGCGCACGTCACGAATCGTGCCGTCGCGGTCGATGACGAACGATACGGTGGTGGTGGTGCCGGGCGTGGCCTGCGGCCGCAGCCAGTGCTGGCCGATCAGGGTATGCATCCGGTCGATGTAGATGGTGTACGGGAAGTCGCCCCCTTCGATGCCGGTCACCCCCGTGCCGCCGAGGGCGATGTTCGGCCCGGTGGACGTCTGCTGCGCCGGGGCGGGCGTGGGAGGCGGAGGCGCGGGCCGCTCGCTCCCTTTCCTGGTGGACTGCCCGAACGGGGAGAGGGGCACGGTCTTCGGCTCCGGCTTCACCGCCGGTTTCGGCGTCTCGATGACCGCCCGCGGCTCCTGAATAGTCTTCTTCACCGGGGCCGGCTTCGCCGCCGGCTGCAGCGGCGCGCTGACGGCGGGCATCGGCGCGAACTTGATGTTCAACACGTTCGCCGTCCGCGCAGCCGGCTGATGGATGGCCGCCCACACCGCGGCGCCCACGATGCCGGCGTGCAGGAGGAGCGACAGGGCCACGCCGCTGCCGGCGCCGCGCTCGAGCGTCCGCCGCTGCGCGAGCACATCAGCGACGCGGTCGCGCATCCACCTTCCTCGGTTGGGTCACCATGCCCAACTGCTCCACCCCGGCGCGGTTCATCACATCGAGCACCACCACCACCCGCCCGTACGGCACGGCCTGATCGGCCTCCAGGAGCGCGCGCTTCACCCGCCGCCCGCGCAGCATCGTGCCGAGGGTCTGTTCGAGATTGCGGGAGCCGGCTGGGGTGCCGTCCAGGAACACCGAGCCGTTCGCGGAGATGGTGATCTTCGCCGGGCTGGCCGAGGCGACCTCGAAGCTCTTCCCCTCGGCCGCGGGGAGCTCCACGGTCAGACCCTGGGTGAGCATCGGAGCCGTGATCATGAAGATGATCAGCAGCACCAGCATGACGTCCACCAGCGGCGTGACGTTGATCTCCGCCATGTCGGTGAGGTCGTCGGAGTCTGAGAGTCTCAGGGCCATTTGTGATTAGACCCCCGCGCTCACGTAAAGTTCCGCTCCGTCAGATTGAGGAACTCCAGCGTAAAGTCCTCCATCTCGCCGCGGGCCGTCCGCAGCTGCTGGACGAACCAGTTGTAGGCGAGCAGGGCCGGGATGGCGGCGAAGAGGCCGGCCGCGGTGTTGATCAGCGCCTCGCTGATGCCGGGCGCCACGGCGGTGATGGAAGTCGAGCCGGCGGCGCCGATGCTCATGAACGAGTTCATGATCCCCCACACGGTGCCGAACAGGCCGATGAACGGGGTGGCGGCGGCGGTGGTGGCGAGGAAGGGGACGAAGCGGCTCAGACGCGCCGTCTCGATGCGCGAGGCGCGGATGAGCGAGCGCTCCACGCTGTCCAGCGACTTCACCTTCTGCCCCTCGTGCGCGATCTGCGCCTCGATCTCCGCGTAGCCGGCCCGGAACAGGCCGACCAGCGACGATTGGGCGAGCGGCCCGGCGGCCGATTGCACGTCGACCAGGCGCTTGGCTTTCCGGAAGATGGAAACGAAGCGGCGGGAGGCGCGCCGCGAGCGGCGGAACCGCTGCGCGACCACGATCATCGTGGCCCAGGAGAGGACCGAAAAGAGCAGGAGGATGGCCAGGACGGACTTGCCTACCCACCCCACATGCTGGAACGCCGTCCACAGCTGCATCGGGCGGGAGGATAACAGTTGTCGGTTGAGAGAAGCAGTTGTCGGTTGGCAGGCCTGTCCAAATTAGGTTTGAGAGATGAGAACGCCGGGGTCTGCCTGTAGGCTTGGTCGTGCGAAGGATCAAGGTTCCACAGGAGGAGGTCCCGGCGTGGCTCTATTTTGCAGTGTGTTCCGGCAGATTCTCCAGCTG
>DASYMJ010000150.1:0-2401 GCA_036009105.1 Thermoanaerobaculia bacterium
GCCGCGGTCGGTGTCGCCGGTGTAGAAGAGGAGCGGCACCTCGTGCTGGTCGGTGATGGCGGCGCCCTGGAAGCGCAGCCGGGCCAGCGTTTCGCCGTCCATGCCGGCGTACTCCGCCTTCAGGCGATGCCGCCGCTCCACCACCTCGTACGCGTTGGCCGGCACGCGATGGGTCGCGCGGTGCGTGCGGACGTAATGCGTGCGTCCGAGCGGGGTGACGTCGCCCGGGGCGAGGCCGACGATCTCCACGTCGTACCTCGCCCCTTCCAGCCGCACGTGGATCTCCATCAGCGCGCGGTAGTCATCGGCCGCGGCGGCGGGGATGTAGATGCGGCCGCCGGCCAGCCGGTGCAGCTTCCGCTGGCCGGCGTAGAAGGGGATGCCGGCGGCGTGGTCGAGATGGGCATGGGTCACGAAGATGTTCGGCACGGGGATGAGCGCGTCAGGGCCGCGGCCGATGTCGAGGCCGATGTTCAGCTCGCGGATGCGGAACCAGGTCTCGTGCCCCGCGCGGGAGCGGCCCTCGATCGTGAAGTGCTCCGTGGCGAGCGTGAAATAGGCGGAGTCGGGGTTCATGGGACGCCGGCGGCGAGGTGCACCACATCGCGCAGGTCGTGGATGGTCGCGTCGGGGACGATGGTCAGGTTGTGCTCCACGGGCGGCGCCACGGCGGTGCCGCGCACCGGCGGCACGAAGTGGATGCCATGCATCCCCCGCTGCTGCGCGCCATGCACGTCGACGTAGAGGTTGTCGCCCACGAACATCAGCTCCTCGTATCGCACATCGAGTCCGGCGCGCAGCTCTTCGAAGATGGATGCCCGCGGCTTGCAGGCGCCGTGCTCGTTGGAGAAGACCATGACGTCGATGGAGCCGGCCAGCCCGAGGCGGTCGAGGACCTCGCGCAGGACATAGCCGGGCGTGCGGCCGGTGTTGCTGATCAGCCCCACCCGCAGCTCGCGCGCCTTGAGCGAGGCGAGCGTCTCCGCCGCGTGCGGCACGGTAGCGGGGAGAACGTCGAGCGCGGCGCGGGCGTAGGCGCTCTCCAGCTCTTCCAGCGCGGCTTGGTCGAACGAGGCGGGATCGAGCTCCAGCGCCTCGAGGAAATGCTCGATCTGGCGGCGGCACGGCACGTCGAGGTCGCCCGACCAGTAGAGCTGGTGGCAGCGATGCCACAGCGAGCGGTACGCGTGCTCGATGCGGTCCGCCGCGGCGGCGAAGCCGGTGGCGACGAGGATCTCCTCCAGGCGGGAGAGGCGCAGCCGCTCCTGCCGCCGGGAGAGCTCCGGCGTGTCGGTGATCAGGGTTTCCCAGAGGTCGAAGGCGACGGCGCGGATCATAAGGAGTTGCTGGTTGCTGGTTACTGGTTGCCGGTAGAGCCGGGTATGCATGGCGCAGCGGGCAATCTACTAGCAACCAGCAACCAGCAACCAGTAACTACTTCTTCACCTTCTCCCACCACTTCCTCGCTTCCTCTTTCAACTTCGGCGCCTCCTTCGACAGCTCGCCCGCCTTCTGCTTGGCCTGGTCGATGTAGGGCTGGGCCTTGGGGCCGTTGCGGGCCAGCCAGCGGCTCACGCCGTCCTCTTTCGCGTAGAGGATCGCGCCGTTCTCCACCGGGCGGCCGACGGCGAAGGTGTTGACCACGGCGAGGGTGCGGCCGTCGATGATGAAGAGCGAGTCGCCGACGATGGCGTCGCGATGGTCGGCGGCGAGGCGGACGGTCACCGCCTTGCGGTCGTCCAGGGTGTCGACGGAAGCGACGCGGCCGACCACGACCTGTTTCTCCAGCACCGCGTCGCCCTTGCGCAGCGCGCCGGAGTCGCGGAAGACGATCGTCGCCTTCACTTCGTCTTTGTGCGCGAACCAGCGCCCGCCATACCAGACCACGGCAGCGAGCGCGACGAGAAACAGCAGGGCGAAGAGCTTGCGCATGGGCGCATCTTATCCACTTGGACGGCGATGAGTCGTTGTGCTAAAACGCCTCCTGCATTGCTTCACCCCTGAAATGCAGATGGAGGAGATACCGATGTCGGTAGAGGAAAGGGTCAAGTCAATCATCGTCGAGCAACTCGGCGTCGACGCGGAGGAAGTCTCAGCCGACGCATCGTTCGTGGAGGACCTGGGGGCCGACTCGCTGGATACGGTCGAGCTGATCATGGCCTTCGAGGAGGAGTTCGGCGTCGAGATCTCCGACCAGGACGCGGAACAGATCCGCAAGGTGAGCGACGCCGTGAAGTACATCAGCGAGCGCAACAAGGCGCAATAGCGCCGCACGAACCCTTCGTTTCAACATCGCGGTCAGCCTTCCGGCTGGCCGCTGCTGTTTTCCGGGAGCGACTTTGCAGAAGCGACGAGTCGTCGTCACAGGACTGGGCATGATCTCCCCGCTGGGCATCGGCAA
>DASYMJ010000151.1:0-2289 GCA_036009105.1 Thermoanaerobaculia bacterium
TGATGGGAGGGAGGGTGGGGGTGGGGATGGTTCCGGGGGCGGGACGGGCCGCGGCGGCGACCGTCAGGAGGAGGAAAGTACCGAGTGCGGGGAGGAGTCTCATGAGTTAGGAGTGTCTGCGCAGCGGAAAATCCTACCCGATCACAACTTGCAGGCGCGAATCGTCTTCCCATCGAGGGATTTTCGTCACCATAATCACACCGGCCGTCAGGCCGGACGAGCGGAGCGTGTCGGCGTGGCTCAGGACAGGAAGCAGCGGCTGGACATCTTCATCTGCGGCGGCTCACAGCACGTCGGCCTGCTCGAACCGCTGCTGCCGAAGCTCCAGGCCGGCGGCACGGTGCACCTCGGCTCCTGCTTCCTCTCCGATGACGACCTCGCGCGCCTGGACGGCCGGTACGACGTCCTGCACACGCCGCGGCACAGCCCCGACCCTTACTGCAACTTCGAGCTCTTCTCCATCCGCGACATCAACCGCCTGGCCACCGCGCCCTGGTTCGTGAAGCTCGATGCCGACATCGAGCTCGAGCCGGACTGGATCGGGTATGTCGAGGAGTGCATCGCCCGCCACCCGGAGGCGGTGCTCTTCGGGCCGCGCAAGGGGAACCGCGACGTGACGCTGGAGCTCTCCGGCGCGCTGGTGCGCCAGCTCTTCGGCCGCGAGCTGCGCGTGCAGAACGCGCCGAAGGTGATCGGCGGCTTCTACGTGGGGCGGACGGAGTTCTTCCGCCAGCACGCCCGCCTCTTCGACTTCACGCACGAGCTGCTCTGGTGCTTCGAGGACGGCGTGCGCCGGCGGCCGAGCATCAACCCCGATTTCTGGCCGCCGGAGGGCGAGCTGCACGTGACCGGCGACACCACGCACTTCCGCACCCGCGGCAACGAGGACACGCTGCGCAACTTCGTGGTGCATGCCGCCGGCGCGGGCGACCGGCTGCACGTGTTCGACAGCGGCGGACGGGTCCGCATCGAAAGGCCGAACACGGTGATGGGATGAGACATCCGCTGGACAATCTCTACGCCGGCCTGCCCATCTTCGTCCTCTCCACCGGGACGAGCATGCGCGGCTTCGACTTCAACCGGCTCAACGGCAGCATCACGGTGGGCGTCAACCGCATCGTGGAGCACTATCACCCCACGGTGATGACCTTCGTCGACATCACGGCGCACAAGACGCACGCGAACGCGCTGGCGAGCTACAACGGCATGATCATCGCCAGCCAGGGGGCCGCGCCGCACCACACCCACGACAACGTGTTCGAGGTGGTGCACAACCTCGACGGCCGGATGAAGCCGACCCGCCGCGTGGGACGCTCCTTCGCGGACGGCTGGTTCGGCGGAGGCGGCGGCTGCGTCGCCCTGCACACCGCCATCCTCCTCGGCGGCAACCCCATCTACCTCCTCGGCTACGACTTCTACGAAGACAACGGCCGCCACTTCGACCACTGGGACCCGGCGCTGAACGAGAAGGAGCTGAGCGGCCTGGCGTACACCGTCGCCTACAGCTGCATCATGGAGCTGAGCGAGGAGGAGTGGCTCCCCGAGATCTACAACTGCAACCCGCGCTCGCGCCTGCGATGCTTCCCGTCCGCCGACCTCGATGCCGTGCTTACAGGAGGGGCGGAGCTGACGAGCGCCGCCGGCTCGCGCTGAGCAAGCGATGGATTTCGTCCGACTGACACCCGAGCAGCGCCAGGCCTTCGATGAGGACGGCTTCCTGGTCGTGCCCGACGTGCTCGATGCCGGCGCCGTGACGCGCCTGGTGGAGGCGGGCGACCGGCTGGCGGAGGCCTTCCTGCGCAAGCCGGAGGTGAGCGACCGGCCGGAGTACAACCATCTCGACCTCCGCCCCGGCCTGCTCCGCGAGCAGGCGCTGTTCGATCTCGTCGCCCAGTCGCCCACCGTGCCGCTGATCGTGCAGCTGCTCTCGCCCAACATCCATCTGCACTCCACCGCGCTCATCTACAAGCGGCCGGAGAATCCCGACGCGCCGCCGTTCCGCCGCGGCTGGCATCGCGACATCCGCATGCCAAAAGACCTCGGACATGCCTATCTGCCCCGGGTCGGGGTGAAGGTCTGCTACTGCCTGACCGACTTCCCCGCTTCGAGCTCGGGCATGACGCTGCTGGCCCGGGCCAGCCACAAACGGACCGCGCCGCTCGTCCTGCCGAAGGGGAGCGTCGATCCGCTGGATGTGGAGTTGTGCGACCTGACCCTGCAGGCTGGCGATGCGTTCCTCTTCGACAACCGTCTCTTCCACACCGCCACGCCCAACCGCAGCGACCGCAC
>DASYMJ010000152.1:0-23405 GCA_036009105.1 Thermoanaerobaculia bacterium
GACGGCGGCGAAGGTGCTGGACATCCTGCAGATTCCGGCCTTCCTCTGCCGGCAGACCGACCTCATCGCGGCGGCGGCAAAGACCGGGAAGGCGGTGGGGGTGAAGAAGGGGCAGTTCCTCTCGCCGGAGGAGACGAACAACATCCTGGAGAAGGGGGCCGAGGTGGGGAACGAGCGGGTGTTCATCACCGAGCGCGGCAGCTCGTTCGGGTATCAGAACCTGGTGGTGGACATGCGGTCGTTCCCGATCATCCGTGGCTTCGGCGCCCCGGTGGTGTACGACATCACCCATTCGATGCAGAAGCCGGGCGGCGAGGGGAAGCAGACCGGCGGCACGCCGCAGTTTGCCCGGCCGCTGGCCCGGGCGGCGGCGGCGGCAGGGGCGGACGGTTTCTTCATGGAAGTGCACGACAACCCGCCCGCCGCGCTGTCCGACCGGACGACCCAGATCCGCCCCGAGGCGGCGCGGGAGATCATCCAGGACATCCTGGCCATACGGCGGAGCCTGCCTCCGATCTAGATGTCCGCCGCGCGCCGCATCGTCGCCGGGCTCGTCGCCGCGTACCTGCTGCTGGTGCTGGCCGACCGCTTCGTGCTGGTCGAACTGTTCCTTTACCGCTGCGGGTGGCCGCTGCTCGCGGCTTTCATCGTAGGGCTGGCGGCGATCGGCGCGGGGTCGTTCGCCAAACGTGATGTGGCGACGCGGCTGCTGGTCGGCTATCCGATCTTCGGCGCGATCTGCTTCCTCTTCGCGCTGATGAAGGCCAGCGTCTGGACCATGGCGCCGCTGGTCGTTTTATTCGCCGCCCTCGGCGCCTGGCAGACAGTACGTAGGACCGGCTCTCCAGCCGGTCCGGGGCCGGCTGGACCGCCGGCCCTACCTTTACTGCTGCTCTTTCTCTCCATCCTCGTTCTGGCCCAGGCGCCCCCCTCCTCCCTCGACGAGCTGGCCTACCACCTCGCCATCCCCCACACCTGGCTGCTCGAGGGGCGGGCCATCGACCTGCCGCTCATCTCCCACTCCTACTTTCCCCTCGGCATCGAGTCCGCCGACCTGCCGCTCCTGGCCGCGCTCGGCCCGCTCGACGGCGGCATCGCCTCCCACTTTCTGCATCTGCTCGCGGCGCTCGCGGCTGCCGTGGTCATCCACCGCAAGGCGCGATCGAGGCTCGTCACGGCGGCCATCCTCACCACGCCGGCCCTGCTGCTCACCGCCGGCTGGTCGCTGGTCGACTTTCCCCTCCTCGGCATCTGCGCCGTGCTGTTCGATGAGGACGATGAGCGCACCATCGCCGCGGCGGTCGGCGCCGGGCTGCTGACGAAGTACACCTTCATCCCTTTCGCCCTGATCGTGCTGCTGCTCACGCGGCGCTACCGAGGGACGATGGTTGGCGGGGCGATCGGCTCCGTTTTTTTCATTCGCAACCTGATCCTCACCTGGGATCCGATCGCGCCGTTCTTCCAGCCGGGGACGCCGCGCTTCATCGGCTACCGCGGCGCGCCGTTCCTCTCCGACTACGTCTTCGATCCCCGCTTCCTCGACGAAGCCCTCGGCGCCTCGCTGCTCACCACCGCCGCGCTGGCCACGACGCTCGCCGCCGGCGCGCTGGCCCTCTTCGGCGTCGTGCTGTTCCTGCTCGCGCCGTCCTCGCGCCTGCTCATCCCCTTCTTCGGCGTCGCCTCCCTCACCGCCCGCCCCGACCGCCGCTGGCTGCGCGCGCTCATCGCCATCGCGGTCGCCGTGCAGCTGGTGCTCGTGGTGGTCTCCGTCGAGCGCACCGGCGCCTTCGGGTTGATCTCCGGCCGCCTGTCGGATGAGGAGTACCTGCGCAGGGCCCGCCGCTCGTACGATGGCATCAGCTGGCTCAATCAGGCCTTGCCGGCGCGGTCGCGCACGCTCGTGATCGGCCTGAACGAGACCTACTGGTTCGAGCGCGCGGTGCGCGGTGGCGGCAACTTCGACGGCGAGCGCGTCTCGCACTACCTCGAGGCGGCCACTCCCGATGCGCTGCGCCTCCGCCTGGCCAGGGACGGCATCACCCACGTCGCCGTCTTCAACCTGCCGCTGGAGACGGCGGTGGCGCGCAAGATCGAGGAGCGGCAGACGACGCTCTCGCCCGCCGCCCGAAGGTCCGTGGCCGAACTGCTCGACCGCTACGCGGCGAGCGTGACGTCACGGGGCGACGTCACGCTCTTCGCGCTGCGCTGAAAGCCTACGGACAGGTGGCGAATGCGCCGGTGTCCGTCACCGCGGGAGCGTTCTCGTTGAGGTAGTTGAAGTAGCGCTTCGTCTCGCCGGAGGCGACGTAGGTCACGATCAGCTCGTAGTGCACGTTCGTGGTCGCGGCGGCGAAGACCCAGTGGCGGTTGTTGACGCCGCAGCCGTTCAGCTCCTTGACCAGCACTTCCCAGTTGTCGGGGCCGAAGAACCAGAAGAGGCCGGAGTTGGCGCTGGCGCCCGGCACGACGTTGCCGATGCCGCGGTTGCCCGCGAAGTCGAGCCAGCGGGTGGAGACGAGGTACTTCGACTCCAGGCAGAGCGCCGTCGCCGACGCGCCGCAGCTAGACGCGACCGCCGAGGTGAAGAACACCGCCGGCGCGACGACCGTGCCGTTGCGGTTGCCGAACGGATCGTTCGCGTTGCCGTCGAAGTGGTAGACCGAGAGCGCCGAGCCGGTGGTCACGGTGCGGTTGATGCTGGCGCGGATCTCCGCCTTGGTCCGGGCCACGCTCCAGAAGCGCACCTCGTCGTAGCTGCCGTGCGCGCTGAACTGCCAGGCGGTGTCGCTGCCGATGCGCACCGGATCGGTGCTGAAGGTCATCGGCCCGGTCTCGTCGCGGCTGGCCACTTCCTCCCCGTCGATGTAGTGCTTGCGCACGCTGCCGTCGTACGTCACGGCGATGTGATGGAACTCGTTGCGCGGCAGGGTGCCGCCCGTCAACTGCGACCCCCCGCCTTTGATGTACGACCGCAGCTGCGTGCCGCAGACGCCGATCCACCACGCCGTCGTGTAGTTCTTGCCGGCGATGCTGGAGCAGCCCGTGCCGCTGCCGGTGGTCGGGTTGTCGTCGCTCACCGCGACCCAGGCCTCGAAGGTGAAGCCGGTGGTGAAGTCGAAGCCGGAAGGGGGAATCTGCACGTAGCCGTGGCCGGAAGGAATCTGCAGCCACGCATTGAACGGCTGGGCCGCGGCGGGAACCGCGAGGAAGGCGAGGGCAACCAGTAGAAACAAGGGAACCGTGCGGGAACGAATCATCCGGGATCCTCCAATCAAATTGTGTTGATGCGCACCATGATGCATCCGAAATCGGTGGGACGCTGTGATGTGCGAACAAAAAAGGCGCCGCGGTGAAGCGGCGCCTTGTAGTGATCGGAGAGTGCGGATCGTTACACGGTGACGGCTTCGCGGCTCGACGACACGGCTTCGCCGAGGCCGGCCGCGACGCGCAGCGCATCGGCCTTGTCGGTCTGCTCCCACGTGAACTCCGCTTCCGTGCGGCCGAAGTGGCCGTACGCCGCGGTCTTCTTGAAGATCGGCCGGCGCAGGCGGAGCGACTCGATGATGCCCCGCGGCGTCATCTGGAAGTGCTCCCGCACCAGCTCCACCAGGCGCGACTGCTCGATGGCCCCCGTGCCGAACGTATCGACATACACCGACACCGGGTCGGCCACCCCGATCGCATAGGCCAGCTGCACCTCGACCTGATCGGCCAGGCCGGCGGCCACGATGTTCTTGGCGATGTAGCGCGCCATGTAGCACGCCGAGCGGTCGACCTTGGTGGGGTCTTTCCCCGAGAACGCGCCGCCGCCGTGACGTCCCCGGCCGCCGTAGGTATCGACGATGATCTTGCGGCCGGTGAGGCCGGTATCGCCCTGCGGGCCGCCGGTGACGAAGCGTCCGGTCGGGTTGATGTGGAACTTCGTGTCGCCATCGAGGTACTCCGCCGGCACGACCGGCCGGATGACCTTCTCGATGATGGCCTCGGAGAGGTCGCGGTGGCTGACGCTCGGCGAGTGCTGGGTGGAGACCACGATGGCCGAGGCCCGGCGCGGGCGGCCGTCCACGTACTCGATGGTCACCTGCGACTTGCCGTCCGGGCGAAGGAAGTCGAGGTCGTTGGCCTTGCGTACCTCGGCCAGGCGCCGGGCCAGCTGATGGGCCAGCATGATCGGCAGCGGCATCAGCTCCGGCGTCTCGCGGCAGGCGAAGCCGAACATCAGGCCCTGGTCGCCGGCGCCGCCGGTGTCGACCCCCTGCGCGATGTCGGGCGACTGCGGGTCGATGGAGGAGATCACCGCGCAGGTCTCGCTGTCGAAGCCGTACTTGGCGCGGGTGTAGCCGATCTCGCGGATGGTGTTGCGGACGATGGAGGGGAAGTCGACGTACGTCTTGGTGGTGATCTCACCCGAGATCATGGCCAGGCCGGTGGTGACGAGCGTTTCGCACGCCACGCGTCCGACCGGATCCTCGGCCAGCACTGCGTCGAGAATCGCATCGGAGATCTGGTCCGCGATCTTGTCGGGATGCCCCTCGGTGACGCTTTCCGAGGTAAAGAGATGCCTGTCATTCGCCATTGGTGCGCTCCTGCGGAGTAATCGCCGAATCCTAGCATGCAGGGCCAGCTCTCGGCTTGCCCAATTGCAGCGCCGGCTAGCTCGGCAGTTCTCTTGCACCCTCGCCCCGCAATGCTGAAGACCCGCAACCTCGGCGCGTATCGCGACCTGCTCGTGCTCTTCACCCGCTACGGCCGCAAGGACTTCCGGCTCTCCCTCGACCCGGGCGAGATCGTCCTGCCCGACGAACCGGAGCCGCCTTCCGAGCCGGACGTCCGGGCCCGCGCCGAGGCGTTCGCCACCGCGCTCAAGTCGATGGGCCCGACGTACGTGAAGTTCGGGCAGGTGCTCTCCACGCGGCCGGACATCGTGCCGCCGGAGTACATCGCGGCGCTGGAGCAGCTGCAGGACAGCCTCGAGCCGTTCTCCTTCGCCGAGGTGGAGACCATCATCGAAGAGGAGCTCGGGATCCGCATCTCCAAGGCCTTCCAGTCCTTCGATTCCACCCCGCTTGCGGCCGCATCCCTCGGGCAGGTCCATCGCGCCGTGCTGCGCGACGGACGCGAGGTGGTGGTCAAGGTGCAGCGGCCGAACGTGCGCGAGCAGGTGCGCAAAGACCTGGAAGTCTTCACCGACATCGCCACCACCATGGAGGAGCACACGGAGATCGGCCGAAAGATGAACCTGGTCGGCGCCATCGAGCAGGCGCGGGTCATCCTCATGACGGAGCTCAACTACCTGCAGGAGGCGCGCAACGCGGAAGTCTTCCGGGTGAACCTCGCCCAATTCCCCCAGATCTACGTGCCCCAGGTCATTCACGACTACAGCTCCTCCCGCGTGCTCACCACCGAGCTGGTGAAGGGCCGCAAGGTCTCCAGGCTGACGCCGCTCGCGCTCATCGAAGGCGACTACGCGGAGCTGGCTGCCGTGCTCACCCGTGCCTACCTCAAGCAGATTTGCGTCGACGGGGTGTGGCACAGCGATCCGCATCCGGGGAACGTCTTCCTTCGCGACGAGGACAACGGTCCGCAGATCGTGCTGCTCGACTTCGGCATGGTGGGCCGCATCAGCAGCGAGCTGCAGGACGAGATCATCAAGCTCCTGCTCGCCGTCTCCTCCAACCGCGGCACCGAGGTGGCGGAAGCCTGCGTGCGGATGTCGGAGGTCCAGGAAGGCTTCGATGCGACCAAATTCACGCACGAGATCTCCAGCCTGGTGGCCCAGGTGCATGACGCCGATGCGCAGCAGATCAACACCGGGCAGCTGATCTTCAACGTCATCGCCGTGGCGAATAACAACGAGCTGAAGGTCGCCGCCGAGCTGGCCATGCTGGCCAAGACGCTGCTCCACCTGGACGGCATCACCAAGAAGCTCGATCCCGATTACGACCCGCAGCGCGTGATCCGCGAATACTCGGAGACGATGGTCGCCCAGAAGCTCGAGCAGAAGTTCAACCCGCGCAACTTCTACCCCGCGCTGCTCGATCTGAATCAGCTCGTGCTCGACCTCCCCCACCGCGCGCGGGAGATCATCGACCTGACCGCGGCGGGCCGGCTGACCTTCGGCATCAAGCTGGCGCAGGCGGAGGAGCTGCTGTCCGGGATGCACAAGATTGCGAACCGGATCACGGTCGGCGTGGTGATCGCCGCGTTGCTCATCGCCTCGTCCCTGATGATGCGCGTGCCGGTCGGCTTCCACCTCTTCGGCTACCCGGCCATCGCCATCCTCGGCTACCTCGCCGCCGCCATCGCCGGCGTGTACCTGGTCTTCTCCATCTTCATGAAAGACCGCAAGGACAAGGAGCGCGCCGGCATGAAGGGGAAGACTTAAATGTAGGGCCGGTCCCTACATGTTCATTGCGTGCCCTTCTCCTCCAGATCGTTCCTCCCCTTGCTGGCCATCACCTCCGCCGCGTGCGCGTCCGCCGCGCTCTCGAAGATGTAGACCGCGGTTCCCACCTGCGCCGCGCTGTAGACCTGCTCCAGCATCTCGTCCGGCAGGCGGATGCAGCCGTGCGACACGCGCTTGCCGATCGACTTCGGGTCATCGGTGCCATGGATCAGGATTCCGTCGCCCAGATCGAGCGCGTATTTGCCGAGCTTCCCTTTGACCAGCCGCGTCGGCGAGTCCGGCGCCGGCACCCTCTCTCCCGCCTCCAGGAAAGCCCAATCGGGCTTGCGCCAGACCGGATCCTGGAGCTTGCGCAGGACTTTCATCTGCCCGCGCGGCGTGTGGAAGAGCCAGGTCTTGCCCGCCTTCTTCAGCACTTTGCCGCTGCCGGTGGCGGCGGCGGACTTGCTGACCAGCTCGCCGTTCTGGAAGAGATAGGCTTGATTCGTCGCGACGTCGATGGTGATGACCGTTCCTTCCTTCGGTGCCTCCTGGGGCAGACCTTCGATCTGCACCTCGTCGTTGCAGCGGCCGAATTGCCACCAGTGGCAGTCTTCCGCGAACAGCCGGGGTGCTGCGAAGAGCAGGCTGGCGACGAGTGCGGCGCGCGCCAGCGGATTGGAAAACGTTTTCAAGGACCACCCTCCCCACTCGGTTTTACTGCGAATAACCAAGTGCGAGATCGGCGCCACTTTTGGGCGGTTCCCGTAACGCTATCGTGTGTCGATTCTGCGGTTTGGCACGGTAAGATAGGCGCCCCATGACCGACTCTCCAGCCGAGGCAGAACCGCTTGCCGCCCATCCCCCGCTCCCCTCCTATTACCGCGCCGACGCGGAGCGCCAGTCGTTCCTGAACCGCCTGTTCGACCGCGCCTCTACGCACTACGACTGGGTCAACGCCGTGATGTCGTTCGGCTCGGGCTACCGCTACCGCGACGAGGTGCTGCGCCGCACGCAGCTGCGGGAGGGGATGCGCGTGCTGGACGTGGCCTGCGGCACCGGTCCGGTGGCTTTCGCCGCGAAGCGGATCGTGGGGCCGGGCGGGCGGGTGGTGGGGGTGGATCCGAGCCGGGGAATGTTGAACGTGGCGAAGGAAAAAGTCGACGCGCGCTTCGTGGAGGCGCTCGGCGAGGCGCTGGCCATCCGCGGCGAGTCGTTCGACCTGCTCACCATGGGCTACGCCTTACGCCACGTGAGCGATCTCCGCGCCGCCTTCCGCGAGTACCACCGCGTGCTCAAGCCCGGCGGCCGGGTGGTGATCATGGAGATCGCCGTCCCCCAATCCGCTTTCCGCAAGCGCCTCCTCGGCTGGTACATGGGCCGCGTGATCCCCCTGGTCGTCCGCCTCGGCACCCGCTCCCGCGACGCCGAGCAGATGATGCGCTACTACTGGGACACGACCGCGAACTGCGTCCCCCCCGCCACGATCATGCAGGCGCTGCGCGACGCCGGGTTCCGCGATGTGCGAAGAGATGTGCAGTGGGGAATGTTGTGCGAGTACCACGGGGTGCGGTGAGCGAGTAGCGGCAGCGATCAGTTCCGGCCGGTGCTTATGTACTGAGTATCATGGGTAAATGGTCAAAGCGATCGGGCTTGGCGAGGCGCAGACGCTTCAGGCGTTTGAGCAGGTGATGCGTACCCACTTGCGGCCGTCCATGCGATCGTCGCAAGTCGCATTCGATCTTCGCAACCTTCGCTCCATCGGATTCTTACCCGCAACGCTGTTATTTTGCTGGGTGGCCAGCCTCCGCAATGCCGACCGTGTCGCCGTTCGCATGCAACTGCCCAGTCGCGATCTGCTGGCCAACAGTGATGCCCGCCTACTCCTCGACTCCGAAATCCTGCGTCAGATCAGCGCGCTGGGAGCGGAAGTCGAGTATGACTCGCCATCCGTCGGTGGCGGCATTCCGCTGGAGATACTATCTGCGGCTCCGAAGGCGTCTCTGCTCGACCGGATCGCCGATCAGCTTCGTTCATCGAGCTCCGAGCTCGGCGAAGACATGATCCGCGATCTCTCGCACGGCGTACTCTTCGAGCTGCTGGAAAACGCGGCCGATCATGGTGACGCAAAAACAGCATACTTCGTCGCTCGCAATGTTGCGGCGAATGTAAAGCAGGACCCGTTTTTTCCGGTGTTTCCGAAAGCAGAGTCGTATTTCGAGGTGGCCGTCGGTGATATCGGGCCGGGAATCCGCGGCACGCTGCTCGAATACATGCCAGAGGATTACCAGCCGCCCTTTTCTGTTCCTCATCCTCTGTCGGAGACCGAACGCGTGATGTTTCATGCATTCGAGTACGAAAGCACGCGGTCGTCTACCAGGCGGCGAGAACGCCTGCGGCAGCATCATCGCGATTCGAACATCGATCCCAGCCGTGTGGCGACCGGCCTCTCGTGCGTCCTCAACATCGTACGCAGCCGGCATGGCCAACTGGTCATCCGGACAGGAAACGCCATCCTGTCATTTGATTTCTGGAAAGGCTCGACCCCAATCGTGCGCACCGGGCGCGCGGTTTCCGACGGACCACTGGTAGAAGCACCTGGTACTCAATACCTTCTGCGGCTTCCGGCGCGTCGATTGAGTCTGCAGGTAGGCTTTTCCAGGCCATTGCCGGAGTCCGCCCTCCTCGACAGTATCGAGGTGGTAAAACCGTTCGAAGCGCCGGCGCACTCATCGCACGAGGCCGACCGTGTGAGCGCTGCCATCGATTACATGGCTACGCATTTCCGCGAACGGATCAAGACTTCCGGAATCTCAATCGTCCGCCCAAGCCGGATTCCGCTGACGACGCGCGGTGGCGCCCTGTTCTCCGCGGCCATGACCATGCAGAATCGCGGGTCGCGCCACCTGCTCTGCCTCGAGCGCTATTCCGGCGAATCCAAAACGGCCGGCAATACTGCTTACGTTCCGCCACCATCACACGATGTCGGGGTGATTCTCGAAGGCGATCTTTACCGCAATTCGTTTCAAAACATCCGCCGAGGCGGTACTGATGTTCCCGCTTACCTGGCCGAATTGCACGACGGTCGATACAGTGTGAACAAGGTCATCGTATCCAAGGCGCGTTCCATCCTCGGGCGCTCCATCCGCTCCGATCTGCAGAACCTGCTCGCCTCGCCGTCCGTGCGATTGACCGAGGGCCCATTTCTCATAGAAGGCCAGTACTACACCAATGCTTTCTACACCGTGATGGAGACGGCAGTCCGCGATCCGTACTACGCCGAGCTTCTTGCCCAGTGGGTGGCCTCGGCCCTACCCGAGGAATGCGACACCCTCGTTGCCGTCACCCGGCCGGTCATTCCGTTGATTCCGCGCATCGAAGCGCTCGTGAACGACATGCGCGACATCCGCCTTCGGATCGTATGCGCGGATGATGTCCGCGGCTTGCAGCCTCACGAGGACGAGTGGATGTGCGTGGCGCTCACGGACGTCATCTGCCGTGGGGCCGTGCTGAACGCCGCTCTCGCCGCCGTACAACCCGCGACGGTAACCGGTGCGCTGACCTTTGTGGACGCGCGTCCAGACACCTCCGATTCGGACGTATTCGATTACGCTGCCGGAGGCAATACGCGATCCACGGCAGTACGCGCCATTGTTCGCGATGAGCTGCAGACATTCAGTAGTGCGGCCGATGCTGTCAGGGCACGCGGCGGCACGCCGTCCGCGGCCGAACAGCAACTCTCGATTTCGTTTTCACCGGATGCGCGAATCATTGATCCGAACGTGCACCGGCCGACCGTGTATGTACGGGAAACCGATTCGCGCGGCGAGCTTGCACAACTCCTGGATGCCGCGCGCAAAGCGGATGCGTTGCTATATCAGCATGCGGCGCGCAGCCGCCATTATTCAATCTTCCTGCACTTCCCACGGCTCTTCCGCGCGCTCCGGCCGGAAATAGAGAAGTGGCTCAACGTCGAATTGCGCAAGATTCCGGCGGGCCGGAAGCGGCGATGCATCATCTCCGACATCGATGGCAGCTTGTCGTGGCTTCGCCTGCGGCTCGCTCAATCTCATCCTGCGATTTCGGTCGAGGAAGTCGGTATGGACGACATCCGCGCGCCCCGACCGCCAATAGAGCGGGTGGCGGAGCCGGAGCACGCAATCGTCGTTCTTCCCGGGAGTGCGAGCGGCGATCTTGCAAGACGCGCGCTCGAATACGCCTCCCGCGACGCGCCTGCGACGATCACGCTACTGATACTCGTTGCTCGCATGGAACCGTCCCATCTATCGTTCCTGCTCGGCTTGACGGAGTACCGAGGAATTCCGACTCGCACGAGCTGTTTCGCGCGATTCCCGGTCCGCGCCTATCCGGATGAGCTCAGTTGTCCGATATGCCTGGCCCGTACCGCGATTGAGCATATTCTCGACGTCTCGAAGCAGCCAAGTCTCAGGAAGGTGCTCGAGCGGAAACTCGCCCTGCTCGCCCCGATCGATCTCGCTGGCGATGTGGACGAAAAACTGTTCTCCGCATCGGAAGATGAAGTTCGCCGTGCCAAGCTGCGCGCGCTGTATGAGGCATCCGAATATGATCTCCACGCGCGCTACGAGCTCACTTCCTGCCTCGATCGGGATGTATCAGCGATCGACGACTTTCTCGAAGTCATCGCGGCCGAATATCGCTCCGAGCATTTCTCGATCTCGATGATCCGACGCCGTCTGTTGACGACGTTCGATCGGGTGATTGCGCGGGTCTCCGACCTCTTGTCCACCGCTACGCCTCCGATCTCGCTCGCGTCGCGGCTGACGGCGCTCGCCCTTCTCGCCGAGGACGTCTTCGTCGTTGCCGTGCCGCGGTTGCTGAGCTCGTACGCGAGCTCGCGGCCCGAGATGGAGGAGCTATGCATCATCTTGGCGAGACTGCGGCTCATGCCTGCGGTGATCCTCCCCAATGATGTCGCACCGGAGCCGGACGATCCGCAAGTCCTGCTTCTGGAGACTATCGACTATCTGAACACTCCCCTGCTTCCCGACGATTCGGCCGCTTTCCTTCAGCAGATCGAGACGCTCTACGCCCGGCTGGTCCGGAGCAGCCTCGTCACGGAGAGGATTCCCAAGCTGCAAGCGGCGGCTTCCCGGTCGAACACCAGCATGGCGACCATCGAAGAGATGGCCCGATACGTTTATGACGGTTGGACGGCGGACGTCGCGGAGTTGCTGGCTCGGCTCCTTCGCAATCGCCACTGGCCGCCGTTCGCGAATCGTCACACCCGTATTGCGGATGATGTCGCGACGCTCGCTCAGACCATGAACGACATCCGACAGATCGCCAATGATCCCGCACGCCTGCCGAGAACGGCGCTTCGCGAGCTGACCGCACATGTCGATACCGTGCGAAAACGGCTTGCCGAACAGATCAGCGGCCTTTTCATCAGTCCAATTTATTGTGCCGCTGCGCGCCTTCCTCAGCGCATCGTCAAAGAAAAGGGGGCGATCATCGTGCGCAAAGAGATCGATCGCGAGGTGCCCCGCGTGTTCGCGGATTTCAAGACCCTGGAGGACGTCTGCGACGAGATCAGCTCGAACTGGGTGAAGCACAGCGGCGATTCCTCTGTGCAAGTCCGCGTACGCATTCACCATCAGGACCCGTTCGTCGTCATGGAGCTTGCGGACAACATCCCGGGAGACGTGAAGCGACTCAGCGTCGGGGGTATCAGGGTGATGGATGAGTTCTGCCACGCATATGCCGGAGCCTTCCAATGCGCGGACGAGCGCGATGCGGACGGAATGAAGAGCATTTTACTGTTCCTTCGCGTACAAAGCGACGAGAGCTAAAGGACGGCCCGGCGTAATGGACAAAGTCAACGTTCTCCTCGTGGACGACAAGAGCCCATTGCTCGACTCCTTCAAGATGCTCTTCGAAATACTCCGCATCGACGCCGAGATCGTTCTGAAGCAGCCGACTTCGCAGAGGCTGCCCATGGGCGGCACTCCCATGCCACGCGACCAGGAGCTCGATCAATTCGACTTCGCACTGATTGATCTCGAGCTTTTCACGCCTCGGAGCGGGTTCAGCCATAGTGCGAAGCAGATGATGGGAGGAAATGAAATCCTTCCTTACCTGCGGGAGAATGCGCCCTGGCTACCGGCCATCGCCCAATCTTATCTACTCAATGGAGACGCCCCCCATCTGCTCCCGGTCATTGGATCATTCGGGTTCGATGGCCTGCTCCCACAGAAGTTACTCCCTCAGGCCCCGGATGGCGACAGCGCTCCGTCTAACGGTGAGCCCACGCTGCGATTGCTCGACAACTCGCTCTGGAAATCCATCCATACCGGCGCCGTACTCCAACGACGGCGCGCGATCTTCGGCCCCGACTACGCGGGAAGAAGCAGCGGCGGGAAGATCAAAGTTTCTTCTTCGGTGAGGCTGCCGTTGGCAGCATTTCGGGATGCACTGGCGATCGCATTTCATTTTGCCGGCGATGTCGCGGTCGAAGCCATTCCGGCCGGTCACTCCGGAGCACAGGTCTTCAAGGTTGTCGTCTCCGGCGGCAAGCAGCAGGACGCGCGGCCCGGCTACTGGCTGGCAAAAGTGTCGTCCAGTCCGTGGAAACTTCAAAAGGAGCTATCTGCTCACTTGACGATGATGCAAAGCGGCGTAAACAGCGCCATAGCTGTTCCGCCGCTTTGGTCCGGCGTAGTTGTCGAGCAGAAACTCGGTCTCATCGCATACCGCTTCGCAGACAACACGGTACCAGCATCACAACGAGTCAAAGATTCGCTGCACGACATTCGGCAGCCAGTCGCCTCTCTTCTCCGTCGGTTTTATGCCGATGGCGGTAGCGAAGGGCATGAGCCTCGGGACATGATCCTCCGAAAGTATCTCCCGTGGACGCCAAACCTGAAGGCCGTGGAAGATGAATTACCGCTCTCGTTCCGGCCCTTCGCGGCGGCCGTTCTCGATGAGAACGACGGAAGACTGGCGAAGCTCGTCGACTACACCATGTGCCGGATCCATGGAGACCTGCATCTGGACAACGTAATGATCGGAGACGCGCCGGTCCTCATCGACTTCTCCAAAACCGACGTCGCGGCCATCGCGATCGACGCGGCAAAGCTGATAGCCGATATCCTGATCAGGGTACCGTCGCTCAGAGACGAAACCCTTCCCGCGTGGAACGGCGACTCGAAATTGTTTGCGGAGCTGGGAGAAATTGCCGAAGTCTTTCGGTTCCAAAAGGATGATCCGATTCTGTTCACGGACTTTCTGAAGCTGTATTTGTGGGAGGCGCTGTACTTCGACACGACGGAAGCGACGACGCGCGAGTGGATCAAGCGCTCACTCGAAGCAGCCGCTGCCACGACATGAACGGGGCGCACCCGCCACGGCTTCGCCGGTCTGACGATCGATCTTGCCGAATCCTTCCGCCCGCTGCTATTTTGTCCCCGCCCACCCGGGCCCTGTAGCTCAGCAGGATAGAGCAGCGGTTTCCTAAACCGTTTGTCGGAGGTTCGAGTCCTCTCAGGGCCACCAATCAGCAGACCGACTCGGTCGACACCGCGTCGTGGATCAGCGTCACCAGGTCCGCGATGTCGTACGGCTTCATGATCGAGGGGACGCCGCGGCGGTGGACGTCGTCCAGCGCGCGGGCGTCGGCGTGGCCGGTGGAGAAGATCACCGGCAGATGGGGCGCGCTGGCGGCGAGGAGCTCGAAAACGTCCAGGCCGCTGATGTCGGGCAGGTTCACGTCCAGCACCACCACGTCCGGGCCGAACGTGTCGACGGCCGGCATCGCCTCGCCGCCGCGGGCCACGAGCAGCACCTCGAACCCTTCGTCCTCCAGCAGCGCGCGGATCCCCTCCCCCACCGCCTCGTCGTCCTCCACCAGCAGCACGCGCTGCGGCTCCAGGGGGCGCTCCGGGGCCGCGGAGACGGCGGGGGGGGCGGCCGTCTCGCGCAGGCACATGGTGAACGTGCTCCCCTCCCCCACGCGGCTCTTCACCGAGACCGACCCGCCCTGGCGCGCCATCGCCTCGTGCGCGATGGACAGGCCCAGGCCGGTGCCGCCGCGCTTGGTGGTGAAGAGCGGGTCGAAGATCCGTTCCAGCAGGTTCTCCGGGATGCCATGGCCGCCGTCGATCACATCGATCTCGATCGTCTCGTCCGCGTTGCAGCGGCTGGCGAGGATCGCCACCGGGCCGCCGTCCGGCATCGCGTCGCGGGCGTTGAGCACGAGATTCGTCGCCACCTGATCGAGCAGCGCCCGGTCGGCCCGGACGAACACCGCCCCTTCCACATCCACCCGGGCCAGCACCCGGTACTTCGGCCCCAGCATCTCCGAGGCTTCCCGGCCGAAGTCGGCCATCCAGTCCCGCAGATCGAGCGCGGAGAGGGTGGCCGGCGCGGGGCGGGTGAGGCGGAGGATCTCCTGCGAGACCTGCCGGCCGCGGGCGATGGCCTGGAAGATGTGGCGCGTGGCGAGCGTGATCCGCTCATCGCCGCTGACCCGCCGCTTGATGAGCTCCGCGAAGGGGAGGATGCTCATCAGCACGTTGTTGAACTCGTGCGCCACCGAGGCGGCGAGCTGCCCCAGGCTGGCCAGGCGCTTCTCCTTCTCGTTCTGCGCCTCCTGCTCCTTGCGCCGCGTCACGTCGCGGGCGATGCCCACCGTGCCGGCCACCCGGCCGTCGACGACCAGCGCCTGGGCGGTGGTCTCCATCTCCAGCATCCGCCCGTCGCGCGCGCGCACCGCGTAGTCGGCGCAATAGCTCTCGCCGCGCAGCACGGCGCGGAGATGGCGGCGCGCCGTCGGCAGCGACTCCGGCTGCAGCAGCTCGCGGAAGTCGCGCCCGATCCACGAGTCGATCGGCCAGGCGGTGACCGTGGCGAACGCCCGGTTCAGGGAGGTGATGTTCCCGTCGATGTCCACCGTGAAGATGACGTCGGTGGCCTGCTCCACCAGCGCCCGGTAGCTCGCCTCCGACTTCCGCAGCGCCTCCTCCGCGAACCGGCGCGCCGTGACGTCGCTCATCACGCCGAAGGCCTGCGCCGCTCCCTCCACCTCCGCCACCTCCGCGCGGTCGTGCACCCACATCCAGGCCCGGTCCTTCCGCTGGAAGCGGTACTCGACGTCGTACTCCGTCCCGCCCCGCTCGAACAAGGCGCGGTAGGCGCGCAACACGCGGTCGCGATCCGCCGGGTGGATCTTCGTCGCCCACAGCTCGATGCCGCCCTCGAGCAGCTCCTCGGCCGTGTAGCCCCACAAACGCTGCACGTTCGGGCTGACGAAGAGCGGCTTGCGCCGCGCGTTGCCGCGCCAGGTCACTTCCGGGATGTACGCCACCAGGCTCCGGTAGCGCTCCTCCGTCTCCCGCATGGCGCGCTCGGTGGTCTTGCGCTCGGTGATGTCCTGGGCCATGCCGATCATGCGCAGCGGATTGCCGGCGCTGTCGAAGACGAGCTGGCCGCGGGAGTGCACGATCACCTCCGAGCCGTCGTGGCGGACCACCCGGTACTCCTGCTCGAAGAGCGTCCGCTCCTCCACGGCGCGACGCAGGCCGGCGTCGAGCGCGGCGACGTCATCGGGATGGACGATGCTGAACGCGTCGTCGAACGTGCCGACGCGGGGGCCGTCGCCGAAGCCGGCCATGAGGAACAGCTCGCGCGAGCCGATGGCCAGGCCGGTGACCAGGTCCCACTCCCACGTGCCGAGGTGGGCCAGCTCCTGGGCGATGCGGAGCTGCGTCTCGCGCCGCTCGCGTTGCATGGAGAGGTCGCGCAGCGCCTGCTCGGCGCGATGCAGCCGCAGCTCGCGGCGGATGAGGAGCGGCAGCAGATGCAGATCGGCCAGCGTGATGGCGGCCGCGTCGCCGTCGTCCGCCACCTCCGCGACGAGGCGGATGACCGGGCCGGCCACCGGCTCCTTCGCCTCGCTGCCGACGATCGCCACCTCCTGCCAGCCCGGCTCCACCAGCGTGAAATGCGGCAGCAGGCGGGTCCGAAGCGCCTCGCTTTCCACCACCGAACACCCGACCAGAGCTATGCGCGTGGACATGAAACGGAGCGAAGCGATTTCAAGATCGCTGCCGGTGCGCCAAAATACCTAAGTTGCTCTGAACCAGCCACTAAGCGGTGCTGCGGCGTCTCCCCAAGACGTTCAAAAACAGGAAAGCGTCTGAATTCAGGACGGATTTCGTCAGGCGTCGATGGTCACCCGGGCCAGGGCATCGAGGAGCTGCTCGCCCTCGAACGGCTTGCGCAGAAAGGCCGCGTGCGGATGCATCAGGTAGGCCTCGATCTGCACCCGCTCGATGCTGCTGGTGATGAAGATGACCGGCAGGTGCGGCCAGCGCAGCTCGATCCGGTCGTAGAGCTCGGTGCCCATCATGTCGGGCAGGCCGACGTCGACGATGATGGCGCCGGGCGGCTGCCGCTCCAGGAGCTCCATCGCGTCGCGCGCGCTGGCCGCGATCTCCACCTCGATCCCTTCGCTCTCCAGCAGCGCGGAGAGGCCGGCCGCGACCGACGGGTCGTCCTCCACGATCACCACCCGCTCCGGCAGCAGGCGGCGAACGGCGGCCCGATCGGCGATGAGCGGCAGGAGGAGATGGAAGCGGGTGCCGCGTCCCATCTCGCTCTCCACGCGCACCTCGCCGTCGTGGGCCTCGATCACCTGATGCACCACGGCCAGGCCGAGGCCCGTGCCGCTGCGCTTGGTGGTGAAGAGCGGCTCGAAGATGCGGGTGCGGATGTCGTCCGGGATACCGGCGCCGCGGTCGGCGACGGTGAGGTCGAGCCGGTCGCCGGCGACGCGCGCCGCGGTGATCTCGATCTTCGCGCCGCGCGGCGAGGCGTCGCGCGCGTTGAGCACGAGGTTGGCCAGCACCTGGTTGAGCTGGGAGACGTCGCCGCTGATGATCAGGCCGTCGCCGCTGACCTCGAGCGTGGTCATCCCATCGGTCAGCGCGAGCGCCTCCGGGAGAAAGTCGCGCAGCCAGGAGCGGACGTCGATGGTCGTGCGCAAGGGCTTGGCGGCGCGGGTGAAGCGGAGGATCTCGTCCGTCACCGTCCGCCCGCGGCGGAGCGACTGCTGGATGCGGGAGATGGCGGTCTCGCGCGTGGCCGGGTCGTTGCGGCGCTCCAGCAGCTTGACGAACGTCTCGATGCCCATCAGCACATTGTTGAACTCGTGGGCCATGGTCGCCGCCAGCCGTCCGAGGGACGACATCCGGCTGGCCTGGGCGAGCTGCTTCTCCAGCTCGCGGCGCTCGCGCGAGGAGGCCTCCTCGTCCGTCACGTCCAGCACCTTGCCGACCAGCCGGTCCGGCTGCCCTTCGCTGGCGATGGTCATGGCCCGCACCCGCAGCACGCGCCGCTCCCCGTCCGGACGGGCGATGGTGTACTTGATGTCCAGCGGCTTCTTCTCGCGCAGATGCGTCAGCAGCCGGGCCCGGAACGGCTCCCGCTCCTCGGGCACGACCGCTTCGATGACGAACTCGATGGTCGGCTCGATCTGGTGCGGCTCGTAGCCGAAGAGGCGGTACAGCTCATCCGACCAGCGGGTGGTGCCGGCGGCGAGATTGCGATCGAAGGAGCCGATGTGGGCGAAGTGCTCCGCCTCGAGGAACGTCTGCCGCGCCCGCCGCAGCTCCTCCACCGCGCGGTCCCGGTCGAGCAGGCGGGCCAGCTGCCGGCCGACGGTGATCATCATCTGCTCCAGCGAGTCGTCCAGCGGCGCGAGCGCGCGGTCGCCGCTCAGCTCCAGTACGCCGCAGACCTCGCCGTCCCTGGCCAGCGGAAAGCCCATCGACGCGGTGATGCCGCTGCGCGCCGCCTCCGCGCCGCGGACGGTGCGCTCGTCATGCTCCAGATTGGAGATCCGTTCCGCCCGCGCGTCCGCGCAGACCCGGCCGGGCAGGCCGATGCCGAGCGGCAGCTCGATCTCCAGCGACGCCTGGCGGAAGGCTTCCACATCCCGGCCCGGTGTGCTGCGGAACCAGCGGCAGCGGAGGTGCCGGGTGTCGGCGCCCAGGAGCCAGACGGCGGCGGCGGTCGCGCCGAACGCGGAGCCGAGCGTCCCCAGCAACTCGTCCACGATCGACTCGAACGACTCCGCCTCGGCCAGCAGCCGCTGCACGGCCAGGAAGGCGTCGCTCCACTCGGACAGCCAGCGGTCGTGGCCGGAGAAATCGCGGATGTACAACGCGGTGAGGTCCTGCTTGCGCCACTGCCACGACTCGCTTTCCACCTCCACCTCGATGCGCGTGCCGTCCGAGCGCAAGGCGGTGGTGTGGCGCCGCCCGGCGGAGCGGCGGTCGTCGGCCAGGAGCTCGGAGAGGCTGCGCCCGGCCACGTCTTCCGGGCGGAAGCCGAAGAGGCGCTGGGCGGCGGAGCTCCAGAATACGATCCCGCCTTTGCTGTCCACCGCGATCACGGCATCAGCGCGGAGCGCGCGAAGGGAAGGCGCGGCGGCGGGCGCAAACTGCGTCATGGGCGTTCGCAGGGGGCGGAAGAAAAGTCCGGCCTCTCCCCTGCGCACGCCCATCATACGGTGCAGACTTACTTCTGTACAGGCGGCTTTGCCTACGCGGCCACCGCCGGACGGAGCGAGGAGGAGAGCAGCGCTGCCGTGGCCGGTTTGATCAGGTATCCGTCCACGCCGTACTTGAGCATCGCGTCGTTCTGGTAGCGGGACTGCTTGTAGATGGCGGTCATCATCAGGATGCGGGGCGAGTAGCCCTTGGCCGAGGCGCGGATGAAGCGCGCCACCTCGAAGCCGTGCATCTCCGGCATCAGGCCGTCGAGCACGATGTAGGGCGGGCGGAGCGACTCGGCGAGGCGGATGGCCTGCACGCCGGTGCCGGCCAGCACCACGGAGAAGCCGAGCGCGCGCAGCGTGTCGCTGACGTGCTCGCGCGCCTTGCGGTCGTCGTCCGCGACCAGGACCAGCTCGGAACGCGAGGTGTCCGAGGCGCCGAACGGCGGCAGCACCGCGGCCAGCGGCAGCGTCGCCGGCTCCGGCCGCGCGGCAGGCGCCGCGTGGAGGCCATGCGTCTTGAGATACATCACGGTGTCCCGGCCGTCGAGCTGGTAGAAGTGGTAGCGCTCCTCGGGCGTCGGGGAGCCGACGTAGGCCTTCCCGTCCCGCAGCAGCACCGCCTCCGCGTCGACGCTCTTCCGCAGCGAGCGGATCATCTCCGCGAACAGATGGGGATCGATCGCCGCATCGACCACGATCCGCTCCAGGCGATTTCCCATCGCCGCTGCCGACTGCACCAGCTCCGCCAGGTTGGAGACATAGCGGAAGCGGCCCGCGTCGGTCACGTCATCCCACTGATTCACCGCCGTGCCGTCGCGATAAACGATCGTCATCCGTCTCATGACTTCTTCCATTGTTTATTGCCCCTTTCTCAGACCGTTGGACAGCGGCAGTCACTCCAAGGGGGCTGCCAGCTGGCGGCGGAGGGCTAAAGGCAGGCAATCAGGACAGTTACCCGGATCGGCGGAAGGATGGAACGCGCCCTGATTCCGGACGTTCGTCTAAGTTTTGGACGAAATCTGGTCCGGTTCCTTCAGTCGGGCGTAGAGGGTGGAGGGGCTGATCTGCAGCTGCCGCGCGGCCTTGCGCATGTTCCCCCCCGCGGCTTTGACCGAGGCCGAGACGTACTGCCCGATCACTTCATCCAGCGGCCGGATCTCCCACTCCTCGCTCGGCAGCCCGCCCGTCTTGCCCAACCCGCCCAGGCTGCCCGATGTCTCCATGGAGAGATCCTCGGTGTGGACCTCGTCGCCGGCCAGGGTGAGCAGCGCCCGCTCCAGCACGTTGCGCAGCTCGCGCACGTTGCCCGGCCAGTGATAGCCGGCCAGCTTCTTCATCGCCCGCGCGCTCACCTTCGGGACGGCCCGCCCCATGTCCTTCGATAGCGGCCGCAGAATCTCCTGCACCAGGATGGGCAGGTCTTCCAGCCGGTCGCGCAGCGGCGGCATCTTCAGGCGGACGACGTTCAGCCTGTAATAGAGGTCCGCGCGGAAGCGGCCCGCCGCCGCCTCGGCGGCGAGGTCGCGGTTGGTGGCCGCCACCAGGCGGAAGTCGGCCCGCAGGTCGCGGATGCCGCCCACCCGGCGGAAGCGCTTCTCCTCCAGCGCCTTGAGCAGGCGGGCCTGGACGGTGAGCTCCATCTCGCCGATCTCGTCCAGGAACAGGGTGCCGTCCGCGGCGATCTCGAACAGGCCCGGCTTCGTGTTCATCGCGTTGGTGAAGGCGCCGCGCTCGTGGCCGAAGAGCTCCGACTCGAGCAGCTCCTTGGACAGGCCGGCGCAGTTGAGGTCGACGAACGGGGCGCGGGCGCGCGCCGAGCGGTTGTGGATGAGGCGGGCCAGGACACCCTTGCCGGTGCCGGACTCTCCTTCGATGAGCACCGGCGACGGCGCGCGGGCGATCTGCCCGAGGATGTCGTTGAGCTGGGTCATCTCGGGCGAGAGGCCGGCCAGGCGCTCGCCCTCGTGGCCGTCGGTGCGGCGGAGGGCGATGAGCTCGCGCTGGGTGGCGATCATCTTACTGACCTGGGCCAGGGTGAGCTCGAGCGTCTCGAAGTCGAACGGTTTCTGGAGGAACGTCTCCGCGCCGAGGCGCATCGACTCGACGACGCGGTCGATCGCGCCGACGCCGGACATCATGATCACGGCCGTCGTCTCCGAGTACATTTTGAATTGATGGAGGAGATCGATTCCGGAGAAGTCCGGCAGGGTGACGTCGAGCAGGACGATGTCCGGCGAGAAGTCGGAGAAGGTCGTGATCGCGTCGCGGCCGGTGGCGGCGGTGCGGACTTCCCAGGCGTCGGAGAGTAGGGCTTCCAGCCCGGCGAGGATGTTGGTGTCGTCGTCGACGACGAGCAGACGCTTCTTCAGGTCCGGCATTTGGACGCGAATCATACGCCTGTGCGGATTTCAAACACAGCGTATTTCCACCGAAAAATGCTAAGTACTTGATTTGATTGAGGCTGTTGGTACCAGAGAGCGTGGCGTCAACCTTGGACTAGGGGCTGACCGGTCCGAAGGAGACGAAAACCATGCTGTTCATCGTTGCCGCACTCACTCTGAAGCTCGATCTCGGCGCCCTGCTCAACCGCGCGCCGATGCCCCAGGTCGTCGCGAAGAACGGCCCGCGCGTGGAGTGCAACATCAAGACGGTCTCGTACCGCTTCCAGGGCGAGCCGGGCGCCGAGTTCCGCTACGACGGCGAGACGTTCAAGGTGCCGGCCGGCGGTGAGATCGAGCTCCTCGCCAGCAAGCGCGCCACCGACTACCTGGTGGGCGGCAAGACCCTGCCGCTGGACGTGTTCCCGGCGGACGAGTTTGGCGCGCGCACGATTCCGATGCCGAAGGCCAGGTAAGAGACGAGTTGTCAGTTGTCGGTTGCCAGTAGAACCGGCGGCTACCGACAACCGACAACTGACAACTGCTCACACACCACGACAAAGGAGCCAACACCATGACCGACTTCATGCACCACACCATGGCCGACATCCGCGGAGGCCGCCAGACCTGGAGAGTGATCCTGACGCTCTGCATCCCCTCCCTGGCCATCTCCCTCGCCACCTCGCTCGCACTCTGAAGGGAACGCCATGACCCACGATCAGCGCAGGATCACGCTCGTGGCCCGCCGGCCCGGAATCTCCGCCCGCCACTGGGACGCGACGCGCGATTCGCCGAACCGGATCATCTTCCTCGCAGCGTTCGCCGTGCTCCGCTACGCGCTCTCCGGGGGCACGGAGATGAAGCAGGACGTGGAGCGCGTGGTCATCGACCGCTGCGCCACCGCGTCGCAGTTGCTGGAGACGCTCGCCTCGCTGCCGGCCGAGTTCAACGGCGACGTCCTTTTCATCCGCGCCGGCGATACCGGCTTCCTCAGCGCGACCGGCCGCGGCGGCGATCGTGTGCTGTATTCGCTCTCCGCGCGCGATGTGCAGTTCTACCTGGAAGCACACGGCCTCATCGTGGGCGACGGGCAAGAGGAACGGTTGACGGCGTAGGCGGACGGCCTACGCCTTGCGCGCCACGAGCGTCGCCGGCTGGAGGGATCCGAAAGTGACGATCGTCAGCAGCAGCGACGCCGCGCGCATGTCGGTGCGTCTCACGGTGCACCGGGCCAGGGTCAGCGCGCGGCTGTATTCGCCACCGTGGCGGATGTCATCGATCAGTACCTGCCCGCCCGGCTTGAGCACGCGCGCGATCTCGGCGATGGCCTTCGCCCGGTCAGCGGCCGCGTAGAGGTTGTGGATGGCTACCGAAGAGACGACGGTGTCGAAGCTCGCGTCCGGAAACGGGAGCTTGCGCATGTCCGCTGTCTCCACCTTCACCCGATCGGCCACCCCTTCCAGCCTGGCATTCTCCAGCGTCGCGTCGGGACGGTTTCCGGACAGGTCCTCCGACTGCCAGATGTCGATGCCGGTCGCGCTGCCGCCGGTGAGGCGCTTCGCCGCGCCGATGAGAAAGAGGCCGCGGCCGCAGCCGACGTCGAGCACCTGCTCGCTGCCGCTCCACTGCAGCTGATCGAGGAGCGCTTCCCGGCCGCGCACCTTGCCGACCGTGCTGTGCCAGAGCATCCAGACGGCCATCAGCCCGCAGGCGACCGCCGGCCAGATCACCGTCTGCGCGATGTCGATGCGCACATGCCGGTTGCCGAGAAAGCCGGACCAGAGGCCGGCGCGGGCCGTGCCCCAGATCAGCAGGCCGGCAAAGGTGACGAGCAGCAGATTGCGGATCACGCCGGGTGCATCGATGCCGTAGTTCGCTCGCATGGGTGAATCTTAGAGGCAGTTGACGGTTGTCGGTTGTCGCCAGGCGCGTTTCTACCGACAACTGACAACTGCCAACCGACCAGTGCTGTCCAAATTAGCCGGGGACGGAACAAGACAGGTTTGAGAGATGAGGCAGTTACGAGGACGGATGGCACGGTGCAGGAAAGAGGTTGGGGTGGTCGTGTGCTATCCAAATTGGATGGCCATCTGGGGAGGGGGAT
>DASYMJ010000153.1:0-4952 GCA_036009105.1 Thermoanaerobaculia bacterium
CCGTGTTCGGCACGAAGGAGCTCGTCGAGCGCTGGGTTCCGGTGACGGAAGGCCCCGCCTACGCGGCCGCTTCGGAGGAGCTGACGGCCATGGCCACGGTGGATCCGAACGAGGGCGAATAGCCTTTCCGGCGATCGGCGATCAGGAGAACGGGCAGGTTCCCGGTTCAGTGGATCGGTTTTCTTCTGATCGCCGATCGCTGATCGCCGGTCGCCACACCCGGAATTATCTCCATCCTTCGTCCGTTCGGCGGCGTTGGGTCTCGATGTCCATCAACTCGATCGCCGGAAAGCGTGCATGACGCCGCTCCGTCTGCTCCTCGTGGAAGATGACGAAGACGCGGCGCTGCTCATCGAGGCGGAGCTGCGTCGCGGCGGCTGGGAGCCCGAAATCGTCCGCGTGGAGACCGAAGCCGCCCTGGCCGAGGCGCTGCCCCGGGGGCCCTGGCCGCTGGTGATCTCCGACCTGATGATGCCCGGCTTGAGCGGCATGCGGGCCCTGCAGCTGGTGCACGCGGCCGCGCCGGACACGCCGTTCATCATGGTCTCCGGAGCGATGAGCGAAGCGGTCGCGGTCGACGCGATGCGCGCCGGCGCCGCCGATTACGTGATGAAGGACAACCTGGCGCGGCTCGGCCCCGCGGTGCGCCGCGAGCTGGTGGAGGCGGACGTCCGGCGCGAGAAAACGGTCTTGGCCGCCTCCCTCCACGAGAGCCAGGCCCGCTTCCGCTCCATCTTCGAGCAGGCGCCGGTCGGCATGCTGGTGGCGGACGGCAACCGGCGCTGGGTCGACGTCAACGAGCGCTTCTGCCGCATCACCGGCTGGACGCGCGAGGAGCTGCTCGCTCCCCAATCCCGCCTCTACCGCGACCTGGTCGGGTTCGACGCGGCGGAGCTGACCAGCGAGCGCGCCTTCGTCCGCCGCGACGGCAGCAGCGGCTGGGTGGCCATCACCGTCTCCCCCGCGCACAAGGCGGCCGGCGGCATCGAGCACTACGTGGCCATGGTCGAGGACATCACCGACCGCCGCCAAGCCGTCGCGCGGCTGGCCCTGCAGCGGCACCTGCTCGACTCGGTCCAGCAGGCGGTCATCGCCACCGACATGCAGGGCGTGATCACCTACTGGAGCCGCTTCGCGGAGCATCTCTACGGCTGGCCGGAGGGAGAAGTGATCGGCCGGCACATCCTGGACATCACGCCGGCCGGCCTCTCCGCCGCGGTGAGCAGCGAGGTGCTGAACCGGCTGGCCAGGGGCGAAAGCTGGTCGGGCGAGATGACGCTGCAGCGCCGCGACGGCACCCTCTTCACCGGCTGGGTCACCGACGCGCCGATCACCGGCCCGGACGGCGAGCTCCTCGGCCTGGTGGGCGTCTCGGTCGACATCACCGAACAGAAGACGGCCATCGATGCCCTCCGCCTGAGAGAAGCGCAGCTCGCCGAAGCGCAGGAGATCGCCAACCTCGGCAGCTGGGAGCTCGACCTGCGCACCGGCGCGCGCATGTGGTCGGACCAGATCTTCCGCATGCACGGAATCGAGAAGGGCCCGCCCGAGATCGAGAAGACGATGAGCCTGATCCATCCCGACGACCGGGAGGAGATCGAGGCGATCTTCGACCACGCCCGGCGCAACGGCGTGCCGGCGGAGGTCGAGTACCGCATCATCCGTCCGGACGGCCGCATCCGCACCCTGCAGGAGCGGGGGCGGGTGGTGCACGACGAGCAGGGCAGGCCGGTGAAGATCGTCGGCTACGTGCAGGACGTCACCGAGCGGGTGGCCGTCGAGCGGGAGCTGACCCGCCGCTCGGACCAGCAGGAGGCGATCGCCGATCTGAGCCAGATGGCGCTGGCCGGCACGCCCTCGACGGAGCTCCTCGCCCACGCGCAGAAGCTCGTCGCCCTCGGCCTGGAGCGGGAGAGCGACGTGCTGCACGCGCCGGCCCACGCGGAGACGCTGCCGCCGCATGACTCGCACTTCATCCGCTCGGTGGCCAACGTGCTGGCCGAGGCGCGGGAGCGGGAGTCGGCCCGGCAGGAGCTGGTGGCCTCCGAGGCGCGCTACCGCAACGTGTTCGAAGGAGCGAGCGAGATCATCTTCACCGTCGATCCGGAGGGGAGGATCACCTCGCTCAATCCGGCCTTCGAGCGGGTCACCGGCTATGCGCTGGAGGAAGGCATCGGGCAGCACTTCATCGAGCTGATCGACAGCGCGGACCGCGAGCGGGCCATCCTCACCTTCGAGCAGGTCAAGCGGGGGAAGCGCAACTTCGCCGAGTACTCGATCGTCCGCGCCGACGGCCGCTCCGCCACGCTGGAGGTCTCGGTGGCGGCGAAGATGGAGAACGGGCGGGCGGTGGAGATCCACGGCTTCGCCCGCGACGTCACCGACGAGCGGATCGTGGAGGCGGAGAGCCACCGCCTCACCCGCGACCTGCAGCTGCTCCTCGAGTCGACGGACGAGGGCATCTGCACCATCAACCTGGAGGGCCGCGTCACCCTGGTCAATCGCTCCGCGGCGCACCTCATCGGCGACTCGGTGGAGGAGCTGATGGGCGCGCGGCTGCACGAGCGCATCCATCCGCGGTGTCCCGGCTGCGCCATCGAGAGCGTGCTCACCGGCGCGCCCGGCCAGCGCGTGCACGAGGACGTCTTCCTCCGCGCCGGCGTGATGCGCTTCCCGGTCGAATACGCGGTGGCGCCGATCATCGACGGCGGCGCGGTGAAGGGGGCGGTGCTGACTTTCAACGACGTCACCGCCCGCACGCAATTGGAGGCGCAGCTCGAGCAGGCCCACCGGCTGACCAGCCTGGGACGGCTCGCGGCGACCATCGCCCACGAGTTCAACAACGTGCTGATGGGCATCTCGCCCTTCGTCGAGCTCCTCCGCCGCTCCGATCAGTCGCCCGAGCGGCGGCTCGACTGCCTGGAGCACATCAGCAAGTCGGTCAAGCGGGGCAAGCGCATCACGGAGGAGATCCTCCGCTTCACGAACCCGGCCGAGCCGGTGCTCGATGCGGTGGACGTGATGACCTGGAGCGACGCCTTCGCGCTGGAAGCCCGCTCCATCCTCGGCGTGCGGCACACCCTGGCGGTGCACCTCACCACGCCCGGCGTGAAGGTGCTGGCGGACGCCGGCCAGCTGCACCAGATCGTGATGAACCTCGTGCTCAACGCGCGCGACGCGATGCCGAACGGCGGCGTGGTCGCGCTCAGCATGGGCATCGAGCAGCGCGAGCCCGCCGAGCTGCGCTACGGCGTGGTGCGCGACCCCGGCTCGCATCTGCACATCGCGGTGGAGGACCACGGCTGCGGCATGCCGCCCGAGACGCTGCGTCACATCTTCGAGCCGCTCTTCACCACCAAGCGCACCGGCACCGGCCTGGGCCTGGCCGTGACGCATCAGGTGGTGATGCGCCACGGCGGGCAGCTCTTCGTGGAGAGCACGCCCGACGTGGGGACGACGTTCCACATCTTCCTGCCGCTGGCCGGCCAGCCGCTCGAGCCGCGCCGCCCGCGCCGCAACCCGGCGCGCCGGCCGCCGGCCATCCGCCGCGTGCTCCTGGTGGAGGACGAGCCGGCGGTGGCGAGCGGCCTCTGCCGTCTGCTGGAGGCGGAGGGGATGGAGGTGAGCGTGGTCTGCGAAGGGGCCGCCGTGGCCGCCGCGATCGAGCGCCTCGCGCCGGACGTGGTGGTGCTCGACATCGGCCTGCCGGACATGGAAGGGACGCAGGTCTACGCCCGCATCGCGGACCGCTTTCCCGGCCTGCCGGTGCTCTTCTCCACCGGGCACGGCGGCGACGAGCAGAACATCGAGCAGTTCCTCAGCCGGCCCAACGTCGGCTTGCTGATGAAGCCGTACGACGTGCGGAAGCTGATGGAGGCGCTGGAGACGGTGTCGTCGTAGTGGAGGGCCGGCCCACGGCCGGCCGCCGCGCTTCGCATTACGGGAAACTGATCGCGATCGCGCTGGAGAGGTTGTTCTTGCAGGGCAGGCCGATGACGAGCCGCGCGAGAAGAAGTCCCTGATCCATATCAATCCCCCTTTCGATAGCGACTATATATTCTATAGTTGCTAGAAATTCCGATGGGCAGCGAGGTATTCTGAGGTCCGTGAAGAAGGAGCCCGAAGGCACCGCGGCGGCCTGCAACCGCTTCCATCACGCCATCGAGCTGATCGGCAGGCGCTGGACGGGCCTCATCATCTTCATCCTCCTGCGCAACCGGGCCCGCTTCGCCGAGATCCGCGCCGCCATCCCGGACATCACCGACCGCATGCTCAGCGAGCGCCTGCAGGAGCTGGAGCAGGAAGGGGTGGTGGAGCGCACCGTGATCCCCCAGACGCCGGTGCGGGTGGAGTACTCGCTGACGAAGAAAGGCCGCGCGCTGGCCGCGGCGTTCGAGGCGGTGACCGACTGGGCGCACAAGTGGGTGGAGCCGGAGGGCGCTGCCGCCGCGGCCCCGAAGCGCCGGAGCAAACGATGATCACGCCCGATCTCTGCATGGCCGAGCCGGCCCACGCGCCGCCCATCGAAGGCCTCCCCGCCCGCACCACCCGCCTCGGCGCGCTGGAGATCCGCCGCGCCCTTCCCCGTAGCGCGAGGCGCATGGTCGGCCCGTGGTGCTTCCTCGACCGCTACGGCCCGGTCACGTTCAGCGACGGAAACCCGATGGACCTCCCGCCCCATCCGCACATCGGCCTGCAGACGGTCTCCTGGCTCCTCGACGGCGAAGTCCTGCACCGCGACTCCCTCGGCAGCGAGAGCCTGCTTCGCGCCGGCGGGCTGAACCTGATGACGGCCGGCCACGGCATCGCCCATTCCGAGGACACGCCGATGCGGAACTCGGGACGCCTGAGCGGTTTGCAGCTCTGGATCGCCCTGCCCGATGCCTCGCGCCATCGCGCCCCGTCGTTCGAGCACCACCCATCCCTGGCCGTGCAGTCCTTCGCCGGCGGCG
>DASYMJ010000154.1:0-15309 GCA_036009105.1 Thermoanaerobaculia bacterium
AACGATCCGTTCGTGTTGGGCCGGCTGAGAGCCGGCCCTACATGTTTCCTACGTTGCCATCAACTTGGTCGCCTCCAGGATGTCCCCGTTCCCGAGCGGCTTGTACAGCACGTCCGCCACCCCGGCCCGGGCGAGCTCGCCCTCCATGCCGATCAAGGTCTTCTCCGTCATCAGCACCACGGGGACATTGCGCAGCTTTTCGTCGCTGCGCACCACGCGCAGGAAGGCGAGGCCGTCCGGGACGTCGGAGCCGCCGCGGATGCGGGCGTCCATCAGGATCAGGGACGGCGACTGCTCGAAGGCCAGATCGACACCGTCGCGCGCGTTGGCGGCCACGGAGACGCGGTAGCCGTCCGCCTCCAGCACGGTGCGGATGAAGCAGGAGTCGTCATCGTCATGGTCGATGATCAGCACCTTCGCTCCCTTCGCCGCGCTCATCATGCTGCGGGCGCGGTCGACCAGGCGCTGCACGCGCTCCAGCGCCGCCGCGGCGTTCGGGCGCTCGGCGGCGTCCTTGGCCATCATCGCCGCCACGAGCGCGCGCGTGTCGTGCGAGATGGGCAGCGCCTCGTCGATCGGCTCCGGCGTGCCGTAGAGATGCGCCTCGATGGTGTCGTGCAGCGAGTCAGTGCGGAACGGCAGGTTGCCGGTCAGCATCTTGTAGAGCAGCACGCCGGCCGAGTAGATGTCCGTGGCCGGCGCCACGTCCTCGAAGCGCCACTGCTCCGGCGCCATGTAGTCCGGCGTCCCGGCGTATTCGCGGCGGCGCACGAGGTTCTCCGAGGTGGCCACGCCGAAGTCGGTGATGAAGGCGATGCGGTCCTTGTTGAGGAGGATGTTCTCCGGCTTGATGTCGCGATGCACGACGCCGCAGTCGTGCGCGGCGCGCAGGCCGCGGAGCACCTGGCGGAAGATGTGGAGCGCGGTCTGCTCGTCGAACTTCCCGCGGCGGGCGAGGTGCTTGAGCAGGTTGTCCGCGTCGATGTACTCCATGGAGATGAACGGGTAGCCCTCGGCGAACCCGAGGTCGAAGGTCTGCACCACGTTGCGGTGGCGGATGCGCCGCGCGAGCTTCAATTCATTCTTGAAGCGCTCGAACGCCGCCGGGTCCTCCTGCATCGGAGCGGAGAGGACCTTGATGGCGATCAGCTCGTCGATCGACTCGTCGATGGCCGCGCAGACATAGCCCATGGCGCCCGAGCCGAGGAACTTCTGGATGCGGTAGCGGCGGCCGAACACGGCGCCCGGCTGCAGCATGAGCTCCAGCGCGGCCGCCGCGTCGCGCGTGCGGGAGCGCTTCGCGGAGCGGACCACCGAATCGTGGCCCAGCCCTTCCCCGGCCACGAACGTGGGCAGCGTGGTGCCGGGGCGGTCGTCGAAGTCGGCGGTGGAGACGAAGGTCGGCGCCTCGTCCGCCATGATCGTGGGGCGGCGCTCGGAGACCGGCGGCGGCGGAGGCAGAGCTGCGCCGCACTGGCTGCAGAAGCGGTCGATGGCGCGCACTGCCGCGCGACACGACCGGCAAGCCAGCTCGTACCCGGCCCAGTGCTGCCGATCAGCCATTGATCTCCGTTGGGACGACCACCCCCGGCGCGAGTTTCGCCAGCGTGGGGATCGACGTCCGCTGCCACGTCACGTTTCCGTCGTAGTAGACGACGAGCTGATACGCGTCCGCCGCCTGGTGCGCCTTGGCCCGGGTGATCCAGCGGACGAGGGTGAGGATGCCGGAGCTGTTCATGTAGTTCAGGTCCTTCACATCGAGCTCGATGCGGCGGATGCCGCGCCGACGCGCCTCTTCATCGAGGCCCGTCCAGTACGGCGTGAGCACCTCGCCCGGATCGCGCATCTCGACCGCGCCGATGACCGTCACCCGCAAGGCGTTCTCGCCGAGGCGGGGGGTGACGGTCAGGCCCTCCACTTTGAGCTGGGCCAGCGGTTCATTGGTCATGACTGCTCCAGCGGGAAGATGGCGTGGATGGAGACCTCGGACTCGTTGATGTCCAGGCGCAGGCGCGCCCCGGCCTCGTAGATGATGCGGATCAGCCCCAGCCGGCTCTGCCCTTCCGTCATCGCCGCGGCCTCCATCTTCTTCAGATAGACCTGCTCCGGCTCCCCGGCGTGGATGAGCGCGAACTCGCGGCGCAGCGTGTTGATGTGATGCTCCTCGGCCTCGTTCTTGACGCAGACGTCGACCTCGTTGGCCGCCTTGGCGATGGAGATCTTCAGGTATCCCTCTTCCTCCGAGGCGTACTTCACCGCGTTCTCCAGCAGCTCGGAGGCGGCCATGGAGATCTGCTCCGCGCGCTCCTTGTCGGCCAGGCCGATCATGAAGAAGCTGGCCACGAAGCGGCGGACGGAGCTGATGTACGTCCAGCGCGGCCCGAATCGCATCTCGACGTAATCCGACGACAACGGCGGACGATTCATCTCATCTCCTCTTGATGACCATGACACTGACGTCATCGGCAGGCTCGTTTCCGGCCCAGCTCCAGGCCTGGTTGGCAATGGTGGTGACGATGTCGGACGCCTCGCGGTCGTGCAGCTCCGCCAGCCGGTCGGTCAGACGGGCCAGATCGAAGCATTCTCCCTCCCGGTTGCGCGCCTCGGTGACGCCGTCGGTGTGGAGCAGCACGACGTCTCCGCTCTCCAGGTTGAGGACGCGGTCGCGCGTGGCCCCTTCGATGTCTTCCGCCACGCCGAGCCAGAGGCCGTCGGTGGGGAAGCGCTCCACGGTCTGCTGCTTCGCGCGCCACACCAGCAGGTCGGTGTGCGCGCCGGCGTAGGTGAAGCGGCCGTCGCGATCGATGCGCGCGGCGATCATGGTCATGAACTTGTCCTGCTCCAGCCGCTGGCGGAGGTTGTAGTACATCGCCCGATTCAGCACGGTCAGGAAACGCGCCGGCGAGGCGTGACCGTTCTGCTCCACGAGCATGGTGAACATCGACTGGGCCATCATCATGATGAGGCCGGAGGTGACGCCGTGACCGGTGACGTCGCCCACGCCGAGCCACGCGCCGCCGTCGGCGGGACGGAACTCGTAGAAGTCGCCCCCCACCTCCTCGGCCGGCATCATGATCGCGGAGACGTCGTAGCCGGGCAGCTCGAAGCTGCGCGGGAGGACGGAGGTCTGGATGGAGCGGGCCAGGGCCATCTCCTGGCGGTGGCGCTCGAAGATCTCCGCGTCGCGGGCCCGGATCTCGGAGAGCATCTCGTTGAAGCCGTCGATCAGCTTGCCCACCTCGTCGTTGCCGTGCTTCTCCGCGCGCAGCGAGTAGTCCTTCGTCTTCGAGACGTGCTTCTCCACGTCGAGCAGCCGCCGGATCGGTCTGGAAATGGTGCGCTGAAAAAGCGCGGAGAGCAGCAGGGCGATGAAGGCCGCGCCGGCGAGCACCAGCCCGGCGATCTGCAGGTATTTCGCTCGCCGCTCGGCCACGGCGGAGAGGTCGGAGAGGACGTAGACCGTGCCGACGCGCGCGTTGCTGAAGTTAACCGGGCGCGCCACGCCGATGGCGCGGCTGGTGACCTCCGCGCCGTCGCGCGGCGGCGCGGCGGGCGGCTGCCGGCCGTAGGAGGCGAAGAGCCTGCCGTGCCGGTCGTACAGCGCGCCGGTGACGATGTTCGGCTGCGCCTTCAGGGCGGCGAGCGTCTGCTGCGCGGTCTGCGCGTCGTTGAAGACGAGGGAGGAGGAGGCGTTCTCGCCGATGATGCCGGCCAGCATGCTGACGTCGTTGCGGATCTCGTCCCGGACCGCGCCGTGATCGTACACGGCCAGCGCGGCCATCGTGATGAGGAGCGCCACCACGCTCGTCAACATGAAGCCGGTCATCAATTTGCTGCGGATCGACAGATCGCGGAATCGACGGGCCAAGTGGCGCTCATTCTACCCGCGGGCGTGCGTCCGGACGAACGCCACGAACTCGGCCACCGGATCGGCGCCGGACATCTCCAGGGTCACCAGGATGCCGCCCCGCGACTGCGCGTGCGCGGCGACGAAGAAGATGGCGGCGCCGCAGCGCTGGGCGAGGCGGAGGAGCGTGTCGCGGATGCACAGCGTGCCCGCGGCCGTCTCGAACTCGATCGTGCGCGGGCTCGGCTCCGCCAGATCGATCATGGCCATGAGCGCGCCGCCCTCCCGCAGCACGCTGCGCACCTGCAGCAGCGACTCGGGCGACGGCGCGATGTCGTGCGCATGCGCGCCGGTGCCGATGATGGCGGGCGGCGAGGAGGCAACCACGAAGGCGATGATGCCGCGGTCGTGCAGGTAGCGCAGCGCCACCGGCGCAAGCACCATGTGCGTGGTGGCGAAGAAGACGCCGCGGCCGGCGGCGAGGGCATCATCGAGCTGGCCGACGTTGACGATGGTCATGGGCGGATCAAACGGCGTGCCGCTGCTGGTCATCGACTTGAGCGCGTGATGGAGGGCCACTTCGCGATCCGTGTCCATCCCCAAGCGGCGATGCTCCCGGAAGAGCGTGCTGCGGCGTACGAACGGCCGCAGCGTTTCCGCCGCCATCCGCGCCGCGGCAAAGCGGTAGCGGCGCGGGACGGCCCGCATGGCCAGTCCAAATAATTGTCGAGTTTGCACCCGTCAAAATTGTAACAGCGCGCCCGGGCAACGGCGGCGGCAGGACTCTGCCGCCGGCTTTGACAGTACTGCCACCACTACCGTAGGCTGACTGCTTCCATGCCCTTCGACGGCGACAGCACGCAGACGTCGCGCGCGCGGCTCCTCGCCGCCGGCAAGCAGCTCTTCGGCCGCCTCGGCTACGAGCAGACGTCCACCGCCACGATCGCCCGCGAGTCGGGCAGCTCCGAGTCGCAGCTGATCCGCTACTTCGGCGGCAAGGCCGGCCTGCTGGAGGCGATCTTCAACGAGTCGTGGGACGGCCTCACCGACGCCATCGGCCAGGGCGTCGCCGCCGCCATGCATGGCCGGGAAGCGATCCTCAACGTCCTGGGCCTCTTCGCCGAAGCCTTCAGCCGCGACCACGACGTGGCCTTCCTCTTCATGTTCGAGGGCCGCCGCATCCGCGGCAACGAGGTGGTGCTGTCGAAGGGCTTCCTGCAGTTCTTCGAGCTGATCTGCTCCCTCGTCCGCCGGGCCCAGGAAGACGGCTCGTTCCGCTCCGACATCCACGAGCAGGTTGTCGCCTCGGCCCTTCTCGGCGCAGCCGAGGGGATGATGCGCGACCGGATGATCGCCGAGCGCACCGGCGCCCCGAGCCCGTTCGACGATGCGGTGATCCGCCGGGCGTTCGAGACGGTGGTGAACGGGTTCGCCGTGTCCTCCGCCGTGTCATCCTGAGCCGCGAAGACGGCGAATGGATCTCCCCGCAAGCGCGAGGAGATCCTTCGGCCTCTGCGGGCCTCAGGATGACAGCGTCTCACTCCTCGAGGAGCGCGGCGTGGGCGAAGTTGCCGATCACCGCGGGGCGGATCTTCCAGATGTCGTTCGCGTATTCGCGAATGGTCCGGTCGGAGGAGAACTTCCCCATCCGGGCGATGTTCAGCAGCGACTTGCGCAGCCACTGCTGGCGGTCGGCGTAGGCGACGTCGACCTCGGCCTGCTTCTCGATGTAGGGCTGCAGGTCGGCCAGGTGCACGTACTCGTCGCGGGTGGAGAGCAGCTTGGCGATGAGCGGCTTGAAGAGGTCGCGGTCGCCGCGCGAGAAGTGGCCGGAGGCGATGGAGTCGATGATGCGCCGCAGGTGCTTGTGCCGGCCGAGGTAGAGCTCCGGGGAGTAGCCGTCATCGAGCAGGGCCCGGACCTCGTGCGTGCGAAGGCCGAAGATGAAGATGTTCTCCTCCCCTACCTCGTCCCGGATCTCGATGTTCGCGCCGTCCAGGGTGCCGATGGTCAGCGCGCCGTTCAGGGCGAGCTTCATGTTGCCGGTGCCGGAGGCCTCCGTGCCCGCGGTGGAGATCTGCTCGCTCAGCTCCGCGGCGGGCATGATGGCCTCGGCGAGAGTGACGCGATAATCCGGCAGGAACACCACGCGCAGCAGGTCGCGCGTGCGCGGCTCGGCGTTCACCACCTCCCCGATGCTGTGAATCAGCTTGATGATGAGCTTGGCCATGAAGTAGCCGGGCGCCGCCTTGCCGGCGAAGAAGAACGTCCGCGGCTGCGGCGGCGCCTTGCCGTCCTCCACGATCTCCCAGTAGCGATGCACGATGTGCAGCGCGTTGAGGAGCTGCCGCTTGTACTCGTGGATGCGCTTGACCTGCACGTCGAAGAGCGTGAGCGGATCGACGGTGATGCCGGTCAGCTCCTTCGCCAGCACCGCCAGCGCGACCTTGTTGCGCCGCTTCACGCCGTCCAGGCGCTCCAGCAGCGAGGCGTCGTCCGCGAGCAGCTCGAGGCGGTGCAGCGCGTCGAGGTCGCGCACCCAGCCGTCGCCGATCGACTTCGTGATCAAAGCCGCGAGGGGGCGGTTCGCGTGCAGCAGCCAGCGGCGCGGCGTCACGCCGTTGGTCTTGTTGTTGAAGCGGTCCGGGAAGAGGCGGTAGTACTCCGGCGCGAGCGCGGTCTTCACCAGCTCCGAATGGAGCGCCGCGACGCCGTTCACCGAGTGGCTGCCGGCCATGGCCAGGTTCGCCATCCGCACCTCGCCCGGCCCGATGATGGAGACGCGCTCCAGCAGCTGCGGCTCGCCCGGAAAGCGGCGCTCCGTGTCGGCCAGGAGGCGGCGGTTGATCTCGCCGATGATCTGCAGGTGGCGGGGCACCACGCGATCCAGCAGGTCGAGCGGCCAGCGCTCCAGCGCCTCCGGCAGCAGGGTGTGATTCGTGTAGCCGAGGGTGTCGACGGTGATGCCCCACGCCGCTTCCCAGGCCAGCTCTTCTTCATCGACCAGCACGCGCATCAGCTCCGCCACGGTGAGGGCGGGATGCGTGTCGTTCATCTGGATGGCGGTCTTCTTCGCGAAGTCATCCAGCGGCTCGTTGGGATGCGTCTCTTTGTAGCGGCGGATGATGTCCCGCACCGAGCAGGCCACGAGGAAGTACTCCTGCAGCAGCCGCAGCTCGCGCCCGGACGCCACCGCATCGGAGGGGTAGAGGATCTTGGAGATGGCCTCGGTGTTGATCTTCTGCTGCACGGCGCGGATGTAGTCGCCGGAGTTGAAGATGCCGATGTCGAATTCGTCGGAGGCGCGCGCGGTGAAGAGGCGCAGCACGTTGACCGTCTTGCCGCCGTAGCCGACGATCGGCATGTCGTGGGGGATGCCGATCAGCTCCCTGGCATCCACCCACTCCGGCACGTACGCGCCGCTCTTGTCGTACTTGTGGGAGATGGTGCCGTAGACCGGGATGCGCACCGCATCGTCGACCCGCTCGATGAGCCACGGCGAGCCGCCTTCCAGCCAGTGATCGGGACGCTCGATCTGCCGCCCGTCGACGAAGGACTGGCGGAACAGGCCGAACTCGTAGTTGATGCCATAGCCGAAGCCGGGATAGCCGAGGGTGGCCAGGGAGTCGAGGAAGCAGGCGGCGAGGCGGCCGAGGCCGCCATTGCCGAGGGCGGCGTCGGGCTCGAGGTCGCGCAGCTCTTCGAGATCGGCGCCGAGGTCCGAGACCACGGTGCGCGCGACGTCGTAGAGGCCGAGGTTGGTCAAGTTGTTGCCCAGGGCGCGCCCCATCAGGAACTCCATGGAGAAGTAATAGAGGCGCTTGGAGTCCTGGTCGCGGTAGCGGCGCTCGCTCTCGCGCATGGCGTCGAGCGAGGGGCGGCGGATGGAAACGGAAATGGCCTGCAGGCGCTCGCGGGGCGATGCCTCACGCCAGAGCCTGCCTCGGGCGAAGCGCAAGAAGGACTCGATCCCCTCCCGAAGCGAGATGAAGCCGCGAGACGGCTCGGCCTCGATGGCAGTTCCGATGCGATTCATTTTGGTTTCTTTGACGCCTGCTGAACGGCGGCCATTTTAAGCTCCCCCTCGGGAAAACGCCGGTCCGCGTCCCTCCCTACCAGCAAAGGGGTCCACCATGGAATTCGACAACTCATGGCAAGGCGTCACCGTGCCGGGCGACGGCACCTCGTATTTCGAGAAGCATCGCGGCCTGCCGTTCGACGTCGGCTCCACGCGATATAGCGCGATCAATGCCTGGTGGCTGAGCGAGATCAGCCGTCTGATCTACCGCCACGGAGCCACGCGCAAGCTGCTCAAGGACCGGCGCCAGCTCCTGGCCGAGGTCGGCTTCATCGAGCGCGAGCCGTTCGATGTGGAGGGGACGCAGGGCAGCATCATCGAGTCGGCGCCCGGATCGATCCATCCGCCGATGGGCATCCTCGCCTTCCGCGGCTCGGAGGAGTTCAAGGACTGGATGACGAACATCAACGCCGTTCCCGTCCCGTGGGAAGGTCCCGGCCTAGTGCACAGCGGTTTCCGCCGCGGCCTGAACGTCGTTTGGGAGCAGATCGAGAGCCTGCTCACCACGATGACCGTCCCGCTCTTCTACACCGGCCACAGCCTCGGCGCCGCGCTGGCGACGGTTGCCGCCGCGCGCAAGCCGCCGCGCGCGACGTACACGTACGGCGGCCCCCGCTGCGGCGACGCGCACTTTGCGAGCACGTTCGAGACCCGCCAGCACTACCGCATCGTCAACAACCGGGACATCGTGGCGACGTTGCCCCCACCCCCGCTGTACCGCCACGCCGGCGAGCAGCACTACGTGTCGTCGGCCGGCTCGATGCTCGTCAACCCGTCCCTGGCCGTGGTGGATACGGACCGCCTGCGCACGGATCCGACGTACGACGATCACCGCCTGCTGCTGCAGGCCCCCCAGTTCATCGCCGACCACGCGCCGGTCAACTACGTGGCGCACCTGGAGCGGATGGTGGGCGGGGAGGTGGTCGTGGCCGCTCGCGCTGCGGCAAACGTAGGGCCGGCTCTCTAGCCGGCCCAGCTATCGGTCGATGAGGGGCCGGCTGAGAGCCGGCCCTACATTTACTTCCCGGCCACTGCCACGATCGCCGCGATGGCGGTGTCCAACTCCTCCCGCTTGTGCGCGGCGACGCGCGAGGAGGCAAACGTAGGGCCGGCTCTCTAGCCGGCCCAAGCTATCCGTCGATGATGGGCCGGCTGAGAGCCGGCCCTACATTTACATCCCGGCCACTGCCACGATCGCCGCGATGGCGGTGTCCAGATGCTCCCGGGTGTGAGCGGCGCTGATCTGGCAGCGCAGGCGCGCCGCGCCCTGCGGCACGACGGGGAAGCCGAAGCCGGAGAGGTAGACGCCGCGGTTCAGCAGCTCCTTCGACATGGCAATCGCCTTGGCCGTGTCGCCGATGATGATCGGCACGATGGGGTGGTTCCCTTCCCGGATGGTGATGCCTTTCGAGGTCAGCTGCTGGCGAAAGTACGCGGTGTTCTCGCGCAGGCGGCGGACGAAGCTGTCGTCCTTCTGGATCAGTTCCAGCGCGGCGATGGAGCCCATGACGACGGCTGGCGGAAGGGTGTTGGAGAAAAGGTAGGGGCGCGACTTCTGGCGGAGGTAGGCGACCAGCGCCTTCGGGCCGGTGGTGAAGCCGCCGTGGGAGCCGCCGAGGGCCTTGCCGAGGGTGGAGGTGTAGGCGTCGATCCGGCCGAACACGCCCAGCTCTTCGCCGGTGCCGCGGCCCGTCTTGCCGAGGACGCCGGTGCCATGCGAGTCGTCGACCACGAGGAAGGCATCGTGCTCCTTCGCCAGCGCCACCATCTCCGGCAAAGGGGCGAGCGAGCCTTCCATGGAGAAGACGCCGTCCGTCATGATCAGGCGGTTGCGCGCATCTCTGGTGGCTTCGAGGGCGCGCTTCAGATCGCCCAGGTCGCGGTTCTTGTAGCGCTCCTTGCGGGCCTTGGCGAGGCGGATGCCGTCGATGATCGAGGCGTGGTTGAGCTCATCGGAGACGATCGCGTCCTGCTCCAGAGCCACGGTCTGGAACAGTCCCTCGTTCGCGTTCCAGCACGACCCGTAAAGGATGGTGTCCTCGGTGCCGAAGAACTCCGCGATCTTCTGCTCCAGGTCGCGATGGATGGTCTGCGTGCCGCAGATGAAGCGCACCGAGGCCAGGCCGTAGCCGTAATCGCGCTCCGCCTTCTCGGCGGCGTGGGTGATGGCCGGATGGTTGGCCAGCCCGAGGTAGTTGTTCGAGGTCAGCATGATGACCTCGCCCTTCCCTTCCACTTCCACCACGGGGCCCTGTGGGGACTTCATGGCCAGCTCGTGCTTGAGCGTGCCGGCCTGGGTCATCTGATCGAGCTCGGAGGAGAGGGTGCTGAGGAGCGTCATGGCGGCGAAAGGGTATCACCGGCCAAACGCCGGCAAGTTGCTGGTTGCAGCTCATTCCGTGTCGTATTTCAGGTCGCGGCGGAAACATCGCTGCGTCTCGATGTCGAACACGACGCAGGAGTCGATGGGCCGCGAGTAGACGTGCATGGAGACGGCGCGCTCGTTCCACTCCGCCAGGTTCTTGATGCGGTGGATGGTCTGGGTCTTGTCGACGGTGTTGAGCGGGCCGCCCGGCACCGCGAGCTCGTCGTTGAGATGCTGCATCTCGATCTCGGTCGCGCCGGCGATGCAGTCCATGCCCACCACCTGCTCGTTCTCCGGCGTGTTGCAGCGGATCTTGCGGTAGTTCTCCACGGCCAGCTTCCCTTCCAGCATGGTCATCCAGCCGAGCTGGCCGTTATGGGTGTGCAGCGGCGTGACGGCGCCGATCGGCCAGCAGATGAGCATCACCTCGATCATGTCGTTGCGGAAGATCTTGTTGCGCGTGTGGCGCTCGGGGAGCCACATCTTGTACTGCTCGAGCTCGTCCTCCCGGATCTGGTAGGAGACGAGGTAGTCATAAATCTTCTGCTTGGTGATGAGCCGCCGGGAGAGCTCCTCGATCCCGCGGACGAACTCCGCGGCCGGCACGGGCGCCGGCGCGTAAACGGCGGCAGGCACGGGGGTTTCGACGGTCTTGTGCAGGTCCATGGTTTGCCTCGCCAGGTGACTATAACCGCGACCATGGCGAGTGTCATCCTGCCGCGCGATCTTGTGCTAGTCTCCGCCCGTTTCATGAACGGACGGAAGAATGTCGCGGTGTTCGGCGCGCAGTGGGGCGACGAAGGCAAGGGGAAGCTCGTCGATCTCCTCTGCGAGAGCTTCGACGTGGTGGCGCGCTACCAGGGAGGCCACAACGCCGGCCACACGGTAAAGTTCGCCGACCAGCATTTCGCCCTCCGCCTCATCCCCTCCGGCATCATCCACCGCGACAAGCTCTGCCTCCTCGGCAACGGGATGGTCATCGACCCGGAGGCGCTGCTCGATGAGATCGAGCGGCTGCGCGCGGCCGGCCTCGTCATCGAGGAGAACCTCAAAATCAGCGACGCGGCGCACGTCATCCTCCCCTACCACCGCGCGCTCGACCTGGCCCGCGAAGAGGCCGCCGGCGCGGCGCGCATCGGCACCACCGGCCGCGGCATCGGACCGGCGTACGAGTCGAAGGTGGCGCGCTATGGCATCCGCATCGCCGACCTGCTCGACCCGGAGGTGCTGCGCGAGAAGATCGAGTTCGCCTGCGCGGAGAAGAACCCCGTGCTGCAGATCGTCTACGGCAAGGACACGTTCGATCCGGCAAAGCTCTACGACGCCTACCTCAAATACGGCGAGGTCCTCGCCGAGCGCATCACCAATGTGACGGTGCTGATCAACGAGCAGATCCGGGCCGGCAAGCGGGTGATGTTCGAGGGCGCGCAGGGGATGATGCTGGACATCGACCACGGCACTTACCCCTTCGTCACCTCATCGAACACGGTGGTGGGCGGCATCTGCACCGGCCTGGGCGTAGCGCCGAAACACATCCACGAGGTGATCGGCGTAGTGAAGGCGTACACCACGCGGGTGGGCGGCGGCGCGTTCCCCACGGAGCTGGATGGCGAGCAGGGCGAGCACCTCCGCCGCCGCGGCAACGAGTTCGGCACCGTGACCGGCCGCCCCCGCCGCACCGGCTGGCTCGACCTGCCGGTGGTGCGCACCGCGGCGATGCTCAGCGGCATCGACATCATCGCCCTCACCAAGCTCGACGTGCTCGACGAGTTCGAGGAGATCCCGGTCTGCGTCGAGTACAACGTCCACGGCGAGCGCTGGAAGACCTTCCCCACCTTCGCCGTGGCCCATCACGACTACAAGCCGGTCTACCGGACGTTCAAGGGGTGGAAGCGCTCCACGGCCGGCGTCACGTCGTACGAGGAGCTGCCGCAGGAGGCGAAGGATTACATCCGCTTCCTGGAGGACGAGACCGAGGCGAAGGCGGCGATCATCTCGACCGGGCCAAGGCGGGAAGAGACGATCGTGCGGTAGAGGTGTCACCCCTCAATCCCGAAGAGGACGAAGGATCCGTTCCGGTCTCGCGCCGCGCCTGAAGATACGGATCGTTCGGCGCCTACGCGCCTCAGGATGACACGGGGCGGCGGAGCAGCCGGTACGTGATCGCCGTCCCGAGGCCCCACGCCGCGTTCACGATCAACCCGGTGGCGATGTTGGCGCCGGTCAGCGGCAGCTTCACCCCCTTCAGCGGCGCGACGACGAATGCCGCCACGAGCGTCGGCAGGATCGCGCCGAACACGGCCGCGACGACCCAGTAGGCCGCGCCGGGAACGCGGGCGATGCACGGGATCATGAGGATCCCCCACACCCCGCCCCAGAACGCGAGCGAGAGCACGCTGGGGATGCCGAAGGGCGGCACGCCGTGCAGGTCGAACGGGGCGCGCGGCGTCACGCCGGCCAGATGCAGCGCCTCAAGCGCCAGCTGGTGAAAGACGATGGTGGCGAGAAAGCCGGCGCAGAAGGAGAGCAGGATGCGATTCATGCGCGCGATTCTACGCGCGCGGGCGCCGGCTGGAGAGCCGGCCCTACACTACAGAACGGAAGTAGTCGATCGTCCTGGTCAGGCCTTCCGCGAGCGGCACCCGCGGCTCCCAGCCGAGAAGCGTGCGCGCCTTGGTGATGTCCGGCCGGCGGATCTTCGGGTCGTCCTCCGGCAGCGGCCGGAACTCGATGGGCGCCTTCGACCCGGTCAGCCTCTTGATCTCCTCCGCGAACTGCAGCACGGTCATCTCGTTCGGGTTGCCGATGTTCGTGGGCAGCACCTCGTCCGACATCAGCAGCCGGTAGATGCCCTCGATGAGGTCGGAGACGTAGCAGAACGAGCGGGTCTGCGAGCCGTCGCCGAACACGGTCAGCGGCTCGTCGCGCAGCGCCTGGGAGATGAACGCCGGCACCACCCGGCCGTCGTTGATGCGCATCCGCTCGCCGTACGTGTTGAAGATGCGCACGATGCGGGTCTGCACGCCATGGAAGCGGTGATACGCCATGGTCATGGCCTCGGCGAAGCGCTTGGCCTCGTCGTACACGCCGCGCGGTCCCACCGGGTTGACGTTGCCCCAGTAGTCCTCCTTCTGCGGATGGACGAGCGGATCGCCGTACGTCTCCGAGGTGGAGGCGAGCAGGTACCGCGCCTTTCTGTCCTTGGCCAGGCCGAGGGTCTTGTGCGTCCCGAGCGAGCCGACCTTCAGGGTCTGGATCGGCTTCTCCAGGTAGTCGATGGGGCTGGCCGGCGAGGCGAAGTGCAGGACGTAGTCGAGCGGGCCATCGACGTGGATGTAGTTCGTGACGTCGTACTTGACGAAGGAGAAACCGTCCCGGCCGAACAGATGCGCGACGTTCGCCGGATTGCCGGTGATGAAGTTGTCCATGCAGATGACTTCATGACCGCGGGCGAGGAAGAGCTCGCAGAGATGCGAGCCGAGGAAGCCGGCGCCGCCGGTGATCAGTGCACGCCCCAAGCTACAGCCCCTTCCTGAGGCCGTCGGATGCGCGGCCGACGGAGTAGTACTCGAAGCCCTCGCTCTTCATCCGATGCGGCTCGTATACGTTGCGCAGATCGATGACCACGGGCCGGCGCAGCGCCTTGCGGATGCGCTCCAGGTTCAGCGCGCGGAAGGCGTTCCACTCCGTGGCGATGACCAGCGCATCGGCGCCATCCGCGGTCTCGTATGCGTCGTCGCAGTACTCGACGTTCTCGAAGATCGATTTGGAGTTCTCCATGGCCTGCGGATCGTAGGCGCGGACCTTCGCGCCCTTCGCCTGCAGCCCTTTGATGATGGGGATGGTGGGCGAGTCGCGCATGTCGTCCGTCTCGGGCTTGAAGGCGAGGCCGAGGACGGCGATGGTCTTGCCGCTCACCTCGCCGCCGAGGGCATTGACGATCTTGACCACCATCCGCTGCTTGATGTCGTCGTTGACCCGGAGCACCGCCTCCATGATCTGGAAGTCATAGCCGTGGCGGCGGGAGATGTCCGCCATGGCGGACGTGTCCTTGGGGAAGCAGGAGCCGCCGAAGCCGGGGCCGGCCTGGAGGAACTTGGGACCGATGCGGGAGTCGAGGCCCATGCCGATGGCCACGTCGTGCACGTTCGCGCCGACCTGCTCGCAGACCACGGCGATCTCGTTGATGAAGGTGATCTTCGTGGCCAGGAAGCCGTTCGCCGCGTATTTGATCAGCTCCGAGGACTCGACGTTGGTCACCACGAAGGGGATCTCCAGGGAGTGCAGCGGCGCGTAGATCTCCTTCATCAGCTCCGCCGATTCGGCGTCGGAGGCGCCGATGACCACGCGGTCCGGCTTCATGAAGTCTTCGATGGCGGAGCCCTCGCGGAGGAACTCGGGGTTGGAGACGACGGACGCTTTGTGGCCGTTGCCCGACTCGGCGATGATCCGCTCGATCATCCGGCCGGTGCCGATCGGCACGGTCGACTTGGTGATGACGAGCTTCGGGCCGTTCATGTGCTGCGCGATCTGGCGCGCCACTTCCTCGACGTAGCGGAGGTCGGCCGAGCCGTCCGGGCGGGGCGGCGTGCCGACGGCGATGAAGATGGCGCGCGCCTTCCGGATGGCATCCGGCAGTTTGGTGGTGAAGCTGAGGCGATGCTCGCCGACGTTCTTGCTGACGATCTGATCGAGGCCGGGCTCGTAAATGGGAATGACGCCCTTGTTCAGGGCCTCGATCTTGTTCACGTCGATGTCGACGCAGACGACGTCGTTGCCGAAGTCGGCCAGGCCGGCGCCGGTGACGAGGCCGACGTACCCCGTTCCAATGACTGCAATGTCCACGTTTGGGGGCTCCTTACGGGAGGTTGGGGCGCTACGGGGTGCGCATCCTAGCATGCGGGCGAGCGGCGATCAGCGATCGGCGATCAGGAGGACCGGGCAGCCCGATCGCCGATCGCTGATCGCCGATCGCTAAAGCGGCGGAGAGCTCGTAGTGGTCGTTGCTGCGGTATCCGT
>DASYMJ010000155.1:0-9671 GCA_036009105.1 Thermoanaerobaculia bacterium
GGGGGGGGGGGGGGGGGGGGGGGGTTTGGGGGGGGGGCGGCGGCGGCAGCCGGCTGCTCCTCGACCTCAGTGGATGCGCCGGCGGCCGGAGCGGCAGGCGCTTCGGCGGCGACGCGCGGCTGCTTCTCCGGAGCCGGAGCAGCCGGCGCTTCCTTGGCTGCCCGCTCCTCGGCCTCGGCGGCCTCCACGAACTCCTGGATGACCACGGTGGGCGGCGGCGCGACGGGCGCCTCTTCCACCGGCACCTCGCGCTTCGGCCGGGCCGTCGGCTTGATGATCGGCCGGGGCGGACGGACCGCTTCCTTCTTCTTCTCGGGCTGCGGCTTGTCTTCCCGCATGATCACGCTGCGGGTCCGCGTGAGGAGCTTCTTGCCGGTGATCAGAGCCTGAATCACTTCCGGCTCGAGCACCTGGCCCGCGTCCGCCACGTCTGCCCCGAGCGACTGGAGCTGGAAGATGACGTCCTTCTCGGATTTCCCCATCCTCTTCGCAATGTCGCTCACTCGAATTTTTGCTGCCGCCATTCAGTCTCCTCGGAGTCCCAATCGTACTACTCGACCGATGCTTCTTCCTGCTTCTCGTCGCTGCTCTCGGCATCCGCCTCGGCCTCGGCGACGCCGTCCTCCTCCGTCTCCTCCTCATCGGATTCCACGGAGTCTTCCTCTTCTTCTTCGCCCTCTTCGTCCTCGTCGAACGAGGCCGGCTCGTCTTCCTCGACCTGCTCGCTCTTGCGGGCCATGTCCAGGATCTGCTGGGCCGTCTCCTCGTCGATCCCGGGGATCGCGGTGAGGTCGTCGATGGAGGCGTTGAGGATCGAGTCGAGGTCGTCGTAGCCGGCTTCCTCGAGCTGGTCCGCCCACTCGGCGGGGAGCCCCTCCACCTCGTGCACGTTCGTCGCGGCGCGGGCCTCGGCCATCGCTTCCTGCAGCATCGCCGAGAGCGCGTCCGCGACCTCGCCCTTCACTTCTTCCTCGGACTTGATGTCGATCTTCGCGCCGATCAATTCCGCCGCGAGGCGGACGTTCAGGCCGCGCTTGCCGATGGCCAGCGAGAGCTGGTCGTTGTCGACGATGACGTCGAGGTGCGGCCGGTGGGCCATCTCGTCGCTGGTCACCGAGACGCGGGTGATCTTCGCCGGGGCGAGGGAGTTCTGGGCGAAGACGACGATGTCTTCGTTCCAGGGGATGATGTCGATCTTCTCGCCGCGCAGCTCGCGGATGATGGACTGCACGCGGCTGCCCTTCATGCCGACGCAGGCGCCGACCGGATCGACGTCCCGCTCGCGGGACATGACGGCGATCTTGGCCCGCTCGCCCGGCTCCCGCACCGCGCCCTTGATGACGACCGTGCCGTCGTAGATCTCCGGCACTTCCATCTCGAAGAGCTTGATGAGCAGACGCGGGTCGGTGCGGGAGAGCACCACCTGCGGCCCCTTCGGCTGGGTGTGCACGTCCACGATGACCGCCTTGATGCGGTCGCCCTGCGAGTAGCGCTCGGCGCGCGACTGCTGGGAACGGGGGATGATGCCTTCCGTCTTGCCGTTGAGGTCGATGATCATGTCGCCGCGCTCGAAGCGCTTGACGTAACCGTTCTCCAGCTCGCCGTGCTTGTCCTTGAACTCGTTGTAGACCTTCTCCCGCTCGGCCTCGCGCACCATCTGGTAGAGGACCTGCTTGGCCGACTGGGCGGCGATGCGTCCCAGCTCGTCGGGCGGTTTGGTGAGCGGGATCTTGACTTCATCGCCCTGCTCGACCTCGGAGTCGATCTTCTGGGCCTCGTAGGTCCGGATCTGGGTGTTCGGATCCTTCACCACGTCGACCACTTCCTTGGTGATGTAGGTGAGGCGGATGGTGCCGCCGGTCTCGGCCGTCGGGTCCGCCTTGCGGGCGTGCTCGAGGGTCCACTGCGCCTGCGGGTCTTCGATCTGGTTCTCGTCCTCGACGACTTCCTTCACCACCCAGACGATGATCGTGCCGTTCGTACGGTCGATCTCCGCTTCCAGGGGCTCACGCGTCTTGTAGTACTTGCGCGCGGCGGTCGAGAGCGCGTCTTCCAGCGCCTTGTAGACGCGGTCGACGTCGATCGATTTCTCGTACGCCAGCGCCTTGATGTCCTTGTCGTTAAACATCCGTTCAGATCTCCACTTCCAAACGAGCTTCCTTGATCTCTTCGAGCGGGATCTCGTAGTCTGCGTCCTTCTTCATGACCGGGTCGGTCACGACGATGCGCTTCCCGTCGAAATCCTTGAGGGTGCCGACCACGACGTGCAGGCCGCGGATGGCCCGGGAGGTCTTGACCCTCACCTTGCGGCCGCGGAACTTCTCGTAGTCGGATTGGCGGTAGAACTTGCGGTCCAGGCCGGGCGACGAGACCTGCAGCTCGAACTCGCCCGGGATGGGATCCTCGACGTCCAGCCAGGTGCTCAGCTGCTGCGAGATCAGCTGGCAGTCGTCGATGTTGACGCCCCCCTCCTTGTCGATGTCGACCCGGAGGAGGAAGCCTCTGCCCTGACGCTTATACTCGATGTGGACGAGCTCCAGCCCTTCAGATCTGACGATCTTGTCGATCTGCTGCTCGATTGCATCGGATAAGGTGTTCATATTCTTCGTATCAACAAAAAAAGCGGCCTAAACGGCCGCTTTCGACATAAGTCCTTCTCGAAAGCCGTCGAATTGTACCACCTTGCTGCGGAGCGAACAACCTGCTGAGCGCGCAGGAGATTCCCGTGTTTTGGGGGGCTTCGCGACGCCTATGATACCCCTTATTTTGGGAACGTTCCGGCCATGCCCACCGAACGCGAAAAGATGCTCCAGGGCGCGCTCTACGACGCCACCGATCCGGAGCTCGTCGCCCTCCGCCTCCGCCCGCGCCAACTGTGGCAGCCGCTGAACCTCCTCCTCCTTCCGAGGGCCGTGCTCCCCTGCTCCGCATCCTGCCCGGCACGTTTGGGGAGGGGTCGACACCACCGAGCCGCCTTTTTTGTGCGACTACGGCGCGCAACGAGCCGGCCCACCCCATCCGCATTGGCGCTCGGGTCTGGATCGGCGGCGCCACGGTCATCTGCCCGGGCGTGACGATCGGCGATGACACCACGACCGGCGGTCACCCCCACCCTCCGCCCCACCCGGCACGGATTCCCCCTAAGTCACGGCTCGAACCGCCCCGGCGGGATCCCTTCCCCATCCATGATGCTCAGCTGCGAGAACAGCTGGATCAGGCGGCGGCCGCTGGGGTCGCTCTTGAGGTAGGCCTCGCACAGGAGGGAGCACTGCTCGGGGTCTTCCAGGGCGGAGATGGTGAAGCCGTCCGTCGGCTGGCCGGGGTCGTGGGTGCGCTTCTGTTTCCACTGGCTGTGCACCAGCGAATAGCAGATGTAGCCGCTGTCGACAACGAGGCGGGCGGTGGGGAGCGCCGACGCGCCGACCGTCTCCCGGATCTCCTTCGAGTTCGCGGTGAGCTGGCCGTCGCGGCGGAAGATGGGCATCCGCTCCAGCTGGTGGGCCGGGACCACGCCGCGGGCGTTGAGCTTCTGCTCCTCCAGGGCGCGGGTGATGAAGCAGCCGATCATGGCCTTCAGGCGGCTGCTCGTATCGGGCACCAGGTTCTCGAACTCCAGGCCGGAGTGATAGACGGTCAGGCCGTCCGAGCCGACCGAGAAGCGCTCCAGGCGGGAGCGGACCACGCGGCAGTCGGCGATGATCTCGGCATCGTTCCAGCGGAAGGCGAGGTGCGCGCGGTTGCCGGCGGTGAGCGGGGTGTGATGCTCCACCCGTGCACCCAGGACGCTGATGTCGACCAGGACCACCTGGGAGGCGCCGAGCCGGGCCACGACCGGCTGGGCCAGGTGGACGCGCTGGACGCGCCGGGTGCGGGGAAACTGCATCATCGCGCGGTCATGATCGTACGGCAGCGGCAAAGCGGCGTGTTGCAGTCCGGGAAAAAAACGGGAAGGCCGCGCATCGCTGCGCGGCCTTCCGTAAGTAACTCACGAAACGGGTCTCAGAAGATGTGCTTGGCCGCGCGGCGGATCGACTGCACGTTCTTGCACGAGGCGTTGGAGGGGTTGTAGATGCAGGCGATCTGGTTGTCGCTGAGCGGCTTGAAGTACTGCGCCTCCAGCGTCGTGGCGTCGCCCGAGGCGTTGTCCAGGACCGAGCCGTAGGCGAAGAACGCCGGGCAGCCGTTCGGCTTGCAGGTATCCGGCTGGTCGCCCGTCGGCTGCGAGTTGCGCTGCTCGACCGTGGCGTACATGTTCGTGCCGTTCACGCCGGGGAACATCGCCGTGAGGTTGGCCTGGGCATGGCCGAGCGGGCTCAGCGTCTGGGTGAACTCATTGCCGATCTGCGCGCCGGTCGCGCCGTTGAAGAGCTTGACCACGATCGTGGTGGTGGAGAACTGCGAGGCGTTGGCGAAACCGATGTTCGCGCGGGAGGTGCCGGCCTGACCGGCATTGCCGTTCTGGCGGATGCCGGTGATGAAGATCTTGTCCAGGCCGTTCGCGGCCTGATCCTGGGAGACGAAGCTGTACCAGGGGAAGCCGGAGAAGAGCTGGCCGGTGGTCGGCGGGTTCTGGGCGAGAGTGGTGCCCGGGGGGATGGAGTAGATCCGGCTCTCCACGCTGATGTTGCGGAAGTTCGGGCTGAAGCCGTAGATGTCCTGGGTGGCCGGGCCGCAGTCCGTGTTCTCTTTGCAGCCGCTGAAGATCAGCTGGCCGAAGCCGCTCGGGATGTTGAGCTGGTTGCCGACGAAGTCGACGAACTCGCGGCGCTCGCGCGGGGCAAGGGTGAAGGAATTGTTGAACGTCGACTGACCGCCCGTGGCGCCCTGCACGAAGTTCACCGACACGGTCACGCGGTCGTCCGTCAGGTTCGAGATGTAGACGTCGGAGATGAAGGTGCCACTCGCGCCTCCAAGGTGGCCCGCTGCCGGCACGTACACCTGGTCGGCACCGCGGAAGTTGCTTGCCATCGCAGCGGCTGCACTCATCGCTACGACGACGGCCACTCCGAGCTTTTTGAAATTGAACATAGTCTCCCCTTTACACCGATTGATTTGTGTAGTCAGACTGCGTGAAGGCACAATCGCTTCGCATTCTAAACGAAGTGCCGGAGCCGATCCCAAAACTTTCATGACATCCGATTCGAGCCAAAACGCGGCTTCGTCCCCGCTCGTCGAGACGGTCCGCCCCGATCTCGACGGGCTGCGGCTGGACCGCGCCCTGAGCGAGCTTTTCCCCGATTTCAGCCGGAGTTTTCTCGCCAGACTGATCGATCAAGGGCATGTTCGCCTTGATACGGAGGTGGCGACAAAAACGTCGCATCGGGTCGCCGCCGGACAACAGGTCACGCTCGACCTTCCTCCGCCCACTCCCACCGCCATCAGTTCCCAGGAAATCCCCCTCACCATCCTTCATGAGGACGCCGATCTCGTCGTCATCGACAAGCCCGCCGGCCTCGTCGTCCATCCTGCCGCAGGTCATGCCGATGGCACGCTGGTCAACGCCCTGCTGTTTCACATCCGTGACCTCAGCGGCCTGGGGGGCGAGCTCCGCCCCGGCATCGTCCACCGCCTCGACAAGGACACCAGCGGCGTGATGCTCATCGCCAAGGGCGACGACGCCCACCGCCGCCTCACCGCCGCCTGGAACACCGATGCCGTCCGCAAGGAGTACCTCGCCCTCGTGTACGGCACGCCCACCAACGCCAAAGGCACGATCGATGCCCCAATCGGCCGCGACCCTCGCGAGCGCAAGCGGATGGCGGTCGTGGCCGGCGGCCGCCGCGCCGTCACCGACTACGAGGTGATCGAGCACCTGCGCTTCGCGTCACTGCTCCGCCTCCGCCTCCGCACCGGCCGCACGCATCAGATCCGCGTGCACATGAAGCACCTCGGCCACCCCATCGTGGGCGACCCGGTCTACTCCGGTCCCCAGTGGCACGGCGTCCCCGACAAGAAGGTGCAGAAGGCACTCGCATCCCTGGGGCGCCAGGCGCTGCACGCCTCGCGCATCACCTTCCCCCATCCGCGGACGGGGGAGGTGATGACGTTCGAGGCGGCGGTGCCGGAGGAGCTCGCGCGCGTCATACGCGCGCTCGCCTAGTTGTCGGTTATCAGTTGGCGGTTGTCAGTAGGTGCTGGCCAACCGCCAACCGATAACCGATAACCGACAACTCGTCACAGCAGCATCCCCGCGATCGTGGCCGTCAAAAAGTTGGCCAGCGTACCGGCGATCATGGCGCGCAGGCCTAGGCGGGCCAGGTCGCCGCGGCGGGAGGGGGCGAGCGAGCCGATGCCGCCGATCTGGATGGCGATGGACGAGAAGTTCGCGAAGCCGCAGAGGGCGTACGTGGTGATGACGAAGCTGCGCGGATCGAGGCTGCTGCCGACGCCCGGCTCGCCGAGCTTGGCGAAGGCCACGAACTCGTTGAGCACCATGCGCGTGCCGAGCAGGTTCCCCACGGTCAGGCTGTCCTTCCAGGAGACGCCCATGGCCCAGGCGATGGGGCGGAAGACCCAGCCGAGGAGCACGTCGAGCGAGGCGGGAAACCAGTGGCCGATGACCGGCACCGTGCTGACCAGCCAGGAGTGCACGCCGCCGAAGATGCCGTTCACCAGCGCTACCAGGGCGATGAACGCGATGAGCATGCCGGCCACGTTGAGGGAGAGATGCAGCCCCTCGATCGCGCCCCGGCCGGCGGCGTCGATCACGTTCACGTCCTGCTTCGGCACCACGACCTCGACGTCGCCGCCGGTCTTCGGCTGATCCACTTCCGGCACGATGATCTTGGCCATCATGATCGCGCCCGGTGCGGTCATGATCACGGCGGTGAGCAGGTGGATGACGTCCACCTTCGCCACCAGCACGTAGGCCGCCATGATCCCGCCCGAGATGTGAGCCATGCCCGCGGTCATGATGGTCATCAGCTCGGACATGGTCATCTCCGGCAGGAACGGCCGGATGGTGAGCGGCGCCTCGGTCTGGCCCATGAAGATCGACGCCGCCACGGAAGTCGACTCGGCCCCCGACGCGCCCATGAAGCGGGTCATGACCTTGGCGAAGGCGCGCACGATCATCTGCATCACGCCGAGGTAGTAGAGGATGGCGAAGATGGAGGCGATGAAGATGATGGTCGGCAGGACCATGGTGGCGAAGACGAAGCCGACCGAGCTGGAGGCCGGATCCCCGAGCGGCCCGAACACGAACTTCGAGCCCTCCGCCGTGTAGCCGATCAACTTGTTGACCACCTCCTTGAGGTTCTCGAAGAGGTAGGCCAGCAGGTTGTAGGCGAGGAAGAGGAAGGCGGCGACCACGGCGTAGACGATCCACACCGGCTTTCGCGACCCGGCCGGCAGGAAGCGGGCCATGACGGCGATGACGATGGTCAGCAGCACGAAGATCAGTGCCGCGCCCCATCGCTCCAGCGGCGGCGCGAAGCCGCCGAAAAACGCCGCGATCTGCTCCCCTTTCAGCACGCAGATGGCGGTGACGATCTGCAGCAGCAGGCCCCAGAACACGGTGCGCCAGCGGATCGACTTCTTGTTGTTCGACAGCAGAAAAGCGATCGCCAGAATGAGGACGAACCCGATGAGGGCGGAAAAACGCTCCATGTTTTGTCTCCTCGACCTTTGCTGCCGCGTTTTGGGTCGGACCTTGATAGCGGACGCATCCGCGCGCGTCAACGGTTTTCAGCGATCACCGCCCGCTGCCCGCTCCCTTACAATGCGCGCCCATGATCGAAAGCATCGACAAAGCCGTCGCCGCCGTCCGCAGCCGCTCCTCGCTCAAACCCGAGGTCGGCGTCGTGCTCGGGTCGGGGCTGGGCAGCGTCGTCTCCGCCATCGAGGTCGAGACGGAGATCCCCTACGCGGAGATCCCCGGCGCGAAGGCCTCCACCGTCGCCGGCCACTCTGGCCGCCTCATCCTCGGCCGCGTGGGCAAGGTGCCGGTGGTCGTCCTCAGCGGCCGGATGCACTTCTACGAAGGGCACGACATGGCGGACGTGATGCTCCTCTCCCGCGTCATCGGCCGCCTCGGCATCAAGAAGCTGGTCGTGACCAACGCGGCCGGCGGGGTGAACACCTCCTACAAGGCCGGCGACCTGATGCTCATCTCCGATCACATCAACCTGATGGGCGTGAACCCATTGCGCGGACCGAACATCGACGCGCTCGGCGTGCGCTTCCCCGACCTGACCGAGGCCTACCCCGCTTCGCTTCGCGCCATCGCGAAAGATGTGGCGAAAGGGATGAACCTCAAGTTGCAGGAAGGCGTCTACCTCGCCCTCTCCGGCCCGACTTACGAGACGCCGGCCGAGATCCGCGCCTTCCGCATCCTCGGCGCGGACGCGGTGGGCATGTCGACCGTACCGGAAGTCATCGCCATGGCCCAGATGGGCATCCCCGTCCTCGGCATCTCCTGCATCACCAACATGGCCGCCGGCGTCCTCAATCAGAAGCTGACGCATCAGGAAGTGATGGACACCACGGCCCGCGTGGAGAAGCAGTTCACGGGATTGATGCTGGGCGTGCTGGAGAAACTGTAAATGTAGGGCCGGCTCTCAGCCGGCCCAATCGCGGCATGCCGGACCTGCCAGGCTTTGGGCCGGCTGAGAGCCGGCCCTACATTGTTCACGGCACGAACTTGTAGCCGACGCGGTGCACGGTGATGAGGTGCCGCGGCTCGCCCGGCGTCGTCTCGATCTTCTGCCGCAGGCGGGCCATGTGTGTGTCCACCGTGCGAGTGAAGGCGCTGCTGTCGTAGCCCCACACGTGATTGAGCAGCGCCTCGCGGCTCACCACCTCGTTGGAGTGATCGATGAAGTAGCGCAGGATGCGGAACTCGCGCGGCGTGAGGTCGAGCGGCCGCGCGGAGCGCGTCGCCTGGTAGGTCCGGAAGTCGAGGTGCACCTCGCCGAACGCGATCTCCTCGCCGACCGACTTGCGCTTCACGCGCCGCAGCACGGCCTCCACGCGCGCCGTGAGCTCGAGGAAGCTGAACGGCTTGGTGACGTAGTCATCCGCGCCCAATTTGAGGCCGACGATCTTGTCGATCTCCTGCCCCCGCGCGGTGAGCATGATGATGGGCGTCGTCTGCCCGTTCGCGCGCAGCTGCTTGCAGACGTCGAGGCCGCTCAGCTTCGGCAGCATGACGTCGAGGATGATCAGCTCGTGATCGCCGCGCGTCGCCGCGCGCAAGCCCTCGTCGCCGTCCGCCGCCATCTCCACGGTGTGGCCCTCGAACTCGAAGCCGTCGCGCAGCGCGACCGACATCGCCGGGTCGTCTTCCACGATGAGAATCCTGGTCATGCGTATTCCGTCCTCGAAGGAACCGTAATCGCCTCGCTCCGGGCCAGCGGCAGCACGATGGTGAACGCGCTTCCCTCGCCCGGCGCGCTGGCCACCTCCACCCGCCCGCCGTGCGCCTTCACGATATGGCTCACGATGGCCAGACCGAGGCCGCTGCCTTTCACGTCGTGCACGAGGCCGCTGCCGACGCGGTAGAACTTGTCGAAGATCTTCTTCTGCTCGGAGGGCGCGATGCCGATGCCGTGGTCGCGGATCTCGATGCGCACCTCGCCCTCGCGCACGGTGGCAATACGCACCGCGACGTCGCGCTGATCGCCGGAGTACTTCACCGCGTTGTCGAGCAGGTTCACCACCGCTTGCGCCAA
>DASYMJ010000156.1:0-8413 GCA_036009105.1 Thermoanaerobaculia bacterium
CAACGTAGTCACCGGCGACCGACACTTCCACCGGGTTGGAGCCGAAGGTGAGCGTGTCGTCGGAGGGATTATCGGTCACGAAGACCAGGCCGATGCATGCGGCCAGTCCGAGGGCGGCGAGGGAGGCGGCGAGGGGGCGGAACCAGCTGGCGAGCAGCTGTGTCACCGTCGGCTGCGCGGCGATGCGGGCCCGGATGCGGGCGGCGATGCGCGTGCGCATGGCGGCGTCGCCGTCGTAGCGAAGCGCGGCGGCCTCGCGGCGGAGGCGGTCGAAAAAGGGATCGTCAGTCATCGGGTCCTTCATAGAGATCGTTCAGCTGCTCGCGGAGCTTACGCCGAGCGAGCGAGAGGTGCGAGCGCACCGTCCCTTCGCTCAGGTTCATCATCTCCGCGATGTCGCCATGTTCGAATCCTTCCACCAGACTCAGTCGCGCCACCACGCGCTGCATCTCGGGGAGCGATTCCAACGCTGCATCGATACGCGCCGCCAGCTCGCTGGTTTGCGCCGGCAGGTCGGCCTGGTCGCGCCGCGCCGCCGGCTCCTGCCCGGTGATCTCCTCGTGGCGGAAGCGGGTGCGGTGCTTCACCACGTCCAGGGCCAGGTTGGTCACGATGCGGTAGATCCACGGCCCGAACGGCTCCCCCTCCCGGAAGCGCCCCAGGTTGCGGTAGGCGCGGACGAACGCCTCCTGGGCCAGGTCCTCCGCGTCGTGAGTGTTGCGCACGATGTTCCAGGCAACGGAGACCACGCGCTTGAGGTACTTCGTGACGAGGTAGTCGTATGCTCCCTCATCGCCGCCGCGCATCGCGGCGATCGCTCTCCTCTCCAGCGGGTCCTCGCGCGGCAGCGTCACATCGTTCGTCGTCAACCCGAACAATAGACGATCGAGGAGGGCCGGCGTTGACCGGCCCCCCGGCCACTGCACTGCGATTGCCGCGGAGCCGATCATCTATTCGCGGTGCCGCGCCTCGCGCTCGGTCATGAGCGTGCTGAGCTTCGTGCGCTGTTCCGGCGTCAGGATGTTCAGCGCCTTGGAGAAGGCGGTGAGCGCGTTCGACTTCATGGTCCGCTCGTTGGCCAGCTGCTGATCGAGCACGGCCTGGGCGGCCGCGATGTTGTTCGGATCGGCGATGAGGGCCTTGGCCGCCTCGTGGATGCCGCCGCGCATCTGCTCGCGGTTCGCGGCGTGCTGGTCGTGCAGGTCCTTGAAGATGGCGCGGATCTGGTCGACCTGCGCGTCACTCAGGTCGAGCTCCTGCCGGGCGTGCTCGAGGCGCATCATGCCGAAGCCGCCGAGGGCGTCGTGACCGCCGCGATGCCGGCCCGGTCCTGCCCAGGCAAACGGCACGGCCATCGCGGCAATGAGGACGATGGTGCCGATGAGGATTGCTGTCCGTTTCTTCATGTTCGTGTTCTCCTTTTGAACCTGTAGCGGGTACGACGCCCTCCGGCAAATGTTGAACCCCTCGTATAATCGCGGCCACTGCTCCCGATGCGATCCTCCACATGGCTGACGGCGATCCTGGCGGCGTTCTGCGCCGCGGTGGCGGCGGTTTGCGCCGCCCAGGCGGCCGCCCAAACCCTGGAGTGTCCGCCCGGCGCCGCCGGCACCACGCGCAGCTGCGAAGTCTTCCACTACCACGTCGCGATGTACCGGCCGGACCGCAAGCCGATCATGGAAGTATGGGGTCTCAACCAGTTCGCCTCGCTGGCCGCCTGCGACCGCGCGCGGCAGGCGTACATCGAGCACAACCTGGCCGTCCTCGATTACTTCAAGCGCGTGCGCAACGAGCAGCAGTGGGAGCCGGACCGGGTCGGGCCGTGCCACTGCGACCGCTCCACCGAGCCGGGCAACCCGAAGTACCTGAGCGACGCGTTGCGCGGGCAGCAGCTGCGCAACGCGGAGGAGATCCGGCAGATCGTGCGCGAGCGGCTGCTCGATGCCGGTGTGGCGAGCGACTCCGATCTGGTCCGCGGCCTCACGCCGCGGGTGACGGCGAACGCGCTCGTCGCCGGCGCGAAGCTCGTGCCGCTGCCGGCCGCCGTCGCCGCCACCACGGCGTCCAACTCGCCGAATGATCTGCGCTCCACGAAGGCGGCGGATGTGTCGACGCCGCCGGAGGTGACGGTGGACCTGGGGTTGGTGGAGATTCCGGTTGCGGCCGTGGTGGAAGTCGTTGCGGCACCTGCTGTAGCAACTGCGGCTCCGACTACCGCCCCCGTCACCGATCCGGTTCCCGCCCCCACGCCCGCCCCACCTCCCCCCACGCCCGCCCCCGCCCCGCCGCCCCCGCCCGCCCCGGCCCCGGTCCCCGAGCCTGTGCAGCCGGCCCTGACCGCGGAAGAGCGCGAGGCGGCGGACGAAGCGGCGGAGCAGTTCATCCACTACGAGACCACGCGCGTGCAGAACATCCTCACCGCCGCGGACCGCGTCACGGACGAGGCCCTCAAGTCGAAGATCTACGACGCCATCACCGTCCGCCTGCAGGTGTTGCCGAACCTGCGCACCCTCATCCAGGGCTCCGGCACGAAGAGCCGCCTGGCCACGCTGGCCCGCGACGCGCGGAGCGAGGACGACCGGCTGGCCCTGGTCACGCGGCTCTTCGGCAGCGAGATCCGGCGCCACTGGGCACCGCAGGACGCGGCGGATGTGGTCATCGACGTCCGGCCGGAGATCGAGGCCGATCCGGAGCGGGTGTTGCGCGATGCGAGCGGCCGGGTCAGCGAGGCGCAGCGCAAGCGCGCGCTCTACGTCCTGCTCGCGCACAACCAGCCGAGCGAGCAGCAGCAGCTCTGGCTGCAGACGGTGATCGAGGAGTTCCTGCGATGAGCGGTTGCTGGTTGCTGGTTGCTGGTCCTATGTGCGTTGCGAATCTGCGGCGTGCGTCAGCACGACAAGCCTCACGGATTCGCAAAGCGCCCAAGACCAGCCACCAGCAACCAGCAACTCTCCGGTGGCGCCTGCTCATCCTGCTGCTCCTCGCGTTGCCGCTCGCCGCGCAGACGAGCGACGACTTCGCGAAGGCGGTCTTCTTCGGCAAGAAGTTCTTCGACATCAAAGACTACGCATCGGCCTACGACCAGTTTGCGAAGGCCGACCAGCTGCAGCCGGACACGCCCGCCATCATCTACAACATGGCCGTGGTGCTGGCCCGGGCGGGGCGGTACTCGGAGGCGCAGGCGAAGGTCGACCGCTACGTGCAGCTGTTTCCGGCCGGCGCCGAGCGGCCGATGATCCAGCAGCTGCAGCTGGAGCTCGACTTCCAGCGCGAGCTGCAGAAGAAGCGGCAGGCCGAGCAGAGCTACGTCGACCTCTTCAACCGCGGCAAGTTCGCCTACACGCGCAACGACCTGGAGGCCGCGCTGAAGGTGTTCCAGGAGGCGGAGCAGCAGCGTCCCACCGACGCGGCGGCCGTCTTCAACCAGGCCGTCATCCACGAGAAGCTCGGCGATCTGGCCAAGGCCTCGGAGCGTTTCCATCGCTACGAGGAGCTGGAGAGCGACGCCGAGGCGAAGGGCGGCGTCGGGCCGCGGTTGCTGCTGCTGGAGAGCGAGCTGGAAGACATGCGGACGAAGATCGTCTGCCCCTTCTGCGGCTACCGCCTGCCGGCGAACGGCGGCGGATGGTGTCCCCGTTGCTGGCACGGCCCGTACGCGACGGCCTCGGCGGTGTGGAACACGCGGCCTTGCGTCGACGGCGCCACCGCCACGCGGGCGACGTACTTTTCGGAAGGGCGGTTCCAGAAGAACGACGTCCTGAGCTGCCTCTTCAACGGCACGATGGCCGAGTCGCTGCGCTACACCCCGGCCAAGCAGAAGCAGATTCAGGATGCGCGCAAGGCCGAGGGGTGGACGTACAACGGCGAGATCATCCAGGGGCACGGCTCGGATGTGCGCTACGTGCAGGGGCCGGACTATCTGGAAAGAATCATCGCGCCGCTGAGCGGAGACATCCTGCAGTTCGCCACGCACGAAGCCACGCCAGGCGTGTGGCTCCTCGATCGCGAGGACGTCATCATCGACGACCAGAAGTACACCTCGCGCTACGCGTACGACGGCAGCAACCGCATCTCGCGGCAGCAGGTCGAGTATCACAACGAGGCGGCCTGCGATCACGCCATCTCCATGACCGCCGACTACGCGTACCAGAACGACGCGCTGGTCACGGTGAAGCTCGCCGGCGGCTACACCGGCTTCGTGCCGGAGGGCTCGCCGAAGGTCGACTGGACGGCGAGCGTCGGCTACACCTACGACGCGAACGCGCGGGTGACGAAAGAAGAGCTGGTGTTGATGTCGATGAGCAAGATGTACACGCAGCGCCCCATCGGCGCCCTCCGCGACGACATCAACAAGCTCTACCTCGGCATGCGCCCGAACCGCCCCATCGAGAACGTCATGCGCACGGGTGATCTCTGCGCCACGTCGGGAACGATGATCCTCGGCAACCCGGTCGACCTGCGTCCGTTCTACGCGATGAGCCCCAACCTGGCCATGACGCTGCCGTTCGGCGTGACGCGGGCGGTGGTGACGTTCACCTATCCGGACAAGTTTTTGAACGATGAACGATGAAAGATGAACGATGAACGGGGAGCACAGCCCCGCCTTTGTTCATCGTTCATCTTTCCTCGTTCATCGTTGCCACGGTATGCAGTACGGGTCGTCGTCCGCGCATCTGGCGAACTCGAACTGCACCGTGGTGTGCACGATGCGGTACTCGCGCTGGAGCATCTCCGTCACCTGATCGAGCATGCTGGAGGTGCTGCGGATCGGCACGTCGCCCACCAGGAGGTGACACGACAGCGCGGAGCTGGACGGTCCGAGGGCCCAGATGTGCACGTGATGCACGCCGGAGACGCCGGTGATCCCTTCCAGCGAGTGCGCCACGGCGGCGGGGTCGATGCCGGCCGGCGTCCCTTCCAGCAGCAGGTTCACCGCCTCGCGCAGCACGCCCCAGCTGCTCCACAGGATCATCACGCCGATCACGATCGAGACTGCCGGATCCCACAGCGGTGACCCGGTGCGCCGGATGAGCAGCGCCGCGATGATGATGCCGACCGCCGACAGCGCGTCGCCCAGCTGGTGGACGACGGCGCTGCGGATGTTGATGTCGTGCTTCCCTTCGTGGCGCAGGGCGAGGCCGATGGCGAGGTTCATGATCACCGCCACCGCTGCCACGACGAGCATCAATCCGCTGTCCACCGGCTGCGGATGGCGGAAGCGGTTGAATGCCTCGACGAAGAGGAACGCGGTGAACGCGACGAGCGAGCCGGCGTTGATGAACGCCGCGAGGATGCCGGCGCGCTGATAGCCGTACGTCTTCTCGTGCGTCGCCGGCCGCCGCTCCAGGCGCACGGCCACGAAGGCGATCACCAGCGCGAGCACGTCGGTGAAGTTGTGCAGCGCGTCGCCGATCAGGGCGAGGGAACTGGCGGTGAAGCCGACGATCAGCTCGAGGATGATGAAGAGAGAGGTGAGGACGGTCGCTGCGAGCAGCTTGCGGGAGACCCCGGCATGGTGATGGTGATCATGGGCCATCGGCGCATCACCGGGTCGAGCGCTCCACCTTCTTCGATTTCGCCACCACGGCATCGGCCATCGCGGCGCGGTGCGCCTTCAGACGCGAGGCGAGCGCCGCGTCTGCCCCGGCGATGATCTCCGCCGCGAGGATGCCGGCGTTCCGCGCGCCGCCGATGGCCACCGTCGCCACCGGAATGCCGGGCGGCATCTGCACGATGGCCAGCAGCGCATCGAAGCCCTGCAGCGCTCCGGCCGCCAGCGGCACGCCGATCACCGGCTTCGTCGTGAACGAGGCCACCACGCCCGGCAGATGCGCGGCTACGCCCGCGCCGGCGATGAACACCGCCGCTCCGTTGCCGTCGGCTTCTTCGATCAGTTGCTTCGTCCGCTCCGGCGTGCGGTGCGCCGAGGCGACGTGCATCTCGTACGGCACCTCCAGCTCGTCGAGCGCGGAGGCCGCCTGCGACATCACCTCGGCATCGGAGTCGCTCCCCATCACGATGAACACCCAGGGGACGACTACGGATTGATCGCCGGCCATGATCCTCCGCTCTCGTACGCCTTCCGCTGCTCCAGCGCGCGATAGCCGATGTCGCGCCGGTAGCGCGCGCCCTCGAAGTGCACCTTTGGCGCCGCGTCATACGCCTTGGCCAGCGCCTCCGAGAGCGTGGCCGCGCGGGCGCAGACGTTGACCACGCGGCCCGCGACGTTGATCAGCTTCCCGTCGCGCTTGATGACGCCCGCCTGGAACATCACGACCGCGTCGTCATCCACCGGGTCGATGGCGACCTCCTGCCCCTTCGGGAAGTCGTCCGGGTAGCCTTCCACGGCGACGACCACGCAGGCCGCCGCTTCCTTTTTCCAGTTCAGCTTCGTCTCCCCGAGGTTGCCGCGGGCGACTTTCAGGCAGACTTCGGCCAGGTCGTCCTCCAGCCGCAGCAGCTGCACCTGCGTCTCCGGATCGCCGAAGCGGCAGTTGTACTCCAGCACCTTGGGCCCCTCGTCGGTGAGCATCAGGCCGGCGTAGAGCACGCCAGTGTACGGCCGTCCTTCCGCTTCCATCCCCTGGATGGTGGGCACGATGATGGTCCTCATCACCTCGGCCGCCGTCTCGCCGCTGAGCACCACCGCGGGCGAGTGCGCGCCCATGCCGCCCGTGTTCGGGCCGGTCTCGCCGTCGAAGGCCTTCTTGTAGTCCTTGGCCGGGGCGAGGGGGACGTAGCGCTTGCCGTCCGTGATGACGAGGAAGGAGACCTCTTCGCCGGTCAGGTACTCCTCGATGAGGATGCGCGTGGCGGCGTTGCCGAAGCGCTTCTCCTCGAAGACGAGGTTCAGGTACTCATCCGCTTCTTTCTTGTTGTTGACGATCACCACGCCCTTGCCGGCAGCCAGGCCGTCGACCTTGATCACGGCGGGGTACTTCGTCTGCTTGAGGGCGGCCCTGGCCTCGTCCACCGACGCCACGGTGGTCGCCTCGGCGGTGGGGATGTTGTACTTCTTCATGAATTCTTTGGAGAAGACCTTGGAGCCTTCCAGCTCGGCGGCGAGGCGGGTGGGGCCGAAAATGGAGAGTCCGCGCTTCTGGAACTCGTCGACGATGCCGAGGGTGAGGGGGAGCTCGGGGCCGACGATGGTGAGGTCGATCTTGAGGTTTTCGGCGAAATCGGCCAGCTCGATGATGTCGGCGACGCCGATCGGAACCACGTCCGCCACGGAGGCGATGCCCGCGTTGCCGGGGGCGGCGTAGATCTCCCGGACGAGCGGCGACTGCTTGAGTTTCCAGCAGATAGCGTGCTCGCGCCCCCCCTGTCCGACGACCAGAACGCGCATGGGAAGGGATTGTAACGTAGCGGAACGATGAACGATGAAGGATGAACGATGAACAAAAGCCGGCGGGTGGGCGTTCATCGTTCATCGTTCCCCCGGGAAGTCCCCCGATACCTTGGACGTTCCCCCACCGTCCCTCGTACAACATGTCACGATGGCAGCGGAACTACGCTTGATGATTCCGACCCAAGACCCAGTCGAGCCCGATGATCGCCAGCTGGTGCGCACGATCCGGGAAGGCGGCACCGATGCGTTCGAGCTCCTGGTCCGGCGCAAGACCTCCAAGGTCTACGCGCTCTGTTACCGGATCATCGGGAACTCCGAGGACGCGAAAGACATCTCCCAGCTGGTCTTCATCAAGCTGTGGGAGAACCTCGAAAAGTACGATCCGCAATACGCGTTCGACACCTGGCTGTACCGCATGGTGACGAACGTGGCGATCGACTTCATGCGCAACAAGCAGTCGCGCGACAACGCCGTGAACTCGAACCTCCGCCTGGTCAAGACGTCCTTCGACGCGGAGCAGGGCGTGGTGGTGCAGCGCAAGGAAGTGGAGAACGTCTTCAACGAGATCGCCACCGTGCTCTCGCCGAAGCAGAAGACGATCTTCATCATGAATCAGATGGACGACATGCCCTCGTCGGAGATCGCCAAGGTCCTCGGCTGCCGCGAGTCGACCGTGCGCAATCACCTGTTCAACGCGCGCAAGCTGATGCAGCAGCAGCTGCAGAAGCGCTTTCCGGAGTACGCCCGGCTGTGGAGCGAACGATGATCTCCTGCCTCACTTTCCGCAACGGCTTCGCTCCCGGAACGGAGACCCCCGAAGTGCTCGAGCACGTCCGCGCCTGCGACGCATGCCTCGACCACGCGGCGGCCATCGATCCGGACATCATGTTCCGCGCTCTCGGCGGCGACAGCATCCTCCCGCCCGGTGGCGTCGACTCCTTCGTCAGCGATGTGATGCGCGAAGTGCACCTGCGCGGAACCGAGAACACAGGAGTGAACAGCGTCGCGGGCTGGCCTCGCAGACTGGCCGTCGCAGCGACTGTTGCCGCGATGATCGCCGGC
>DASYMJ010000157.1:0-9117 GCA_036009105.1 Thermoanaerobaculia bacterium
GGGGGGGGGGGGGGGGGCGGCCGAGAAGCTCGTTCAAAGCGAGGCGCAGCTCCTCGTCCGCGACCGGGCGGGGGGCGGCGGGCGTCGCGGTTGCGAGCTGGTCGAGGGGGAAGCGGAACCAGCCGGTGCGCTCCGCGCGGCGCATGTAGTCGCGCATCAGGCGCGGCAGCTCGATGATGCGGAGGGCGAACGCGCGCTCGAACGCCGCCTCCACCGGCACGCCTTCCTTGGTCAGCGTGACGTACCGGGCCAGCTCCTCGGAGCCGTTCGGATGCGTGCGCAGGATGTAGTGCACGATGGCCCAGGACTGCGCGTAGAAGAGGCGCTGCGTGATGGGGCTGGTGTAGACGTCGGAGCGGATGGTGGCGGTGAGCAGGTCCGACATCGGGATCGGCTGGGAGCGGAGCATGCGCACCACGTGCGCGCGCGGCGGCTTGCCGACGAAGACGTCGTTCCCGATCGTATTGAAGGTGGAGTAGAACTCGGCCAGCCCCTCGTCCAGCCAGAGCGGCGTCGGCCCCCAGGCGGAGTGGACCAGGGAGTGGGTCACCTCGTGATAGAGCACCTGCTCGGAGCGGATGCGGGCGCTGGCGTCGATGGCGATATCGTGCCGGTCGCCGTGCGACGTAAAGACGCCGGAGCGCTTCATGGCCGTGCCGAAGATCTCGGCCATGAGCGGCTCCAGCTCGCCGCCGCTGCGGAAGAGGAAGACCCGGGTCGGCGCCTGGCTGGCCACCCGGAGGCGGCTGACCTTCGCCATCGCGGCGCGCATCCGCTGCAGCTTGGTGGCGAAGTCGAGCGTGGTCTCGGCGTCCGTGTCGCTCAGGACCTCCACCTCGCCGGCCCGCACCGAGCTCCAGCTCGCGGCGGGGGCGGGTAACGAGAAGGCGACGCTAGCGAACGCCCAGCTCGCGAAGCAGGCCGCCGCCATGCGCCACTTGGTCGAGGATCCAGAGGAGGTAGCGAATGTCGACACTGACGTTCCGTCCGACTGCCGGGTTGTAACCGAAGTCATTGGCCACGTTTTCCCACACCCGGTCAAAGTTCACACCGACCAGTTCCCCCCGTCCGTTGACCACGGGCGAGCCGGAGTTGCCGCCGGTCGTATCCGCATCGGCCAGAAAGTCGACCGGCACGTCTCCCAGGCGTGGATCCTTCCACTGGCCGTAGCGTTTGGCCCGCGCCGCTTCGAGGATGGATTGCGGCGCGTTGAACGGCTCGATGCCGGTGTCCTTCTCGATCACCCCGGCCAGCGTCGTCTGCGGCCGGTACCACACGCCGTCGCGCGGCGAGTAGCCCTGCACGTGGGCGAACGAGACGCGCAGCGTCGAGTTGGCGTCGGGCGCGATCGGTTTGCCGGCGTGCGCTTCGACCGCGCGGCGCCAGGCCGGACGAAGGCGGGAGATCGTGCCGTCCCACTGTTCCCGCCGCGCGCTGAGGTCGCGGATGTCCGCATCGAGGGCGAAGCCGAGGTCGACCAGCGGGTCGTGCCGGGCGCGGAGCTGGTCCGGCGTCTCGGCCAGCATCTTCATCCGCTCGTTCTCGTCGAAGAGCTTCGTCTGCGCGTAGAGCTCGTCGATGCGCCCGGCCACATTTGCATCGGGAAAGAGGCGGTCGATGGCGGCGAAGCGCTGCTCCCGCGGCAGCGCCTGGGCGCGGCGTACGAAGCTCTCCAACAAGCGTTCATCGGCCGGGAGGAAGAAGTTCTTCTGCTCGCGGCGCATCTTCGCCTGCAGCGTCGGCTGGTTGCGCTGCATGTAGAGCGAGTCGCGCTGCGCGTCCGGCTTCTGCAGCTCGATCGCGTTGCGCACGACGGTCGTGGCCAGGTAGAGCGCCTTCGGCCCCAGCGGCGTGGGCGAGGCCGGCGAGCCGTAGGTGTGGGCGAGGAGGAAGTCGCGCTCCCAGGTCCGGCGCTGCTCCTGGGTCATGTTCGCCAGCCCCTGGTAGGCGGCGACCGCATCGGCGTACTTTGGCTGCTTGCGCGCCCAGGCAAGCACCGCTTCGTCGCGGGCCTGCTGCTTCTCCAGGATGCTGCCGCGCTTGAAGCCGGCCAGCTGCCCTTCCGCGTTCTTGAAGCGGTTGGCCAGCGTCTTCAGGTTGTCCGCCACGGCGATCTCGCCGGCGGAGTTGCCGGCCGTCGCCTTCTGCAGCAGGTCGATCCACTCGCCGTAGACTTCTTGACGGCGCGTGAAAAAGAGGTCCCGCCGCTCGCTCATTTCGGCGGCGGTGAGCGACCGGTAGGTGACTCCCGGATAGCCGAGGACCATCACGAAGTCATCCGGCTTGATGCCTTTCGGCGAGATGGGGAAGAAGAACGCCGGCTTGTACGGCTTGCCGTCCACGTAGGCGCGGCCGATGGCGAAGTCGCCGGTGTGGCGCGGCCACATCCAGTTGTCGGTCTCGCCGCCGTACTCGCCGATGGCGCGCGGTGGCGCGTAGACGAGGCGGACGTCGGTGATGTCGATCGATTCGAAGAGGGTGTACCACGCGCCGCCGTCGAACGACGCGACCTTGCAGCGCGTGCGCGGCTGCTTCTCGCATTCCGCGACGAGCTCCGTGGAGCGGCGGTCGATGGCCTTGGCGCGCTCGGCATCGGTCGCGTTGGCCGGCACGGCGGCGAGCACTTTGGCCGTGACGTCGGTGAAGCGATGCGGCACGGCGACGCGCTGGGTCGAGCCCTTCAGCTCCTTGTCCCGCGAGGCGGCAAGGAAGCCGTTGGTGATGATGTCGTCCTGCGGCGTCGCATGCTCCTGCAGGATGGAGAACAAACAGTGATGATTGGTGACGAACAGCCCCTCGGGCGACACGAAGCCGGCCGAGCAGCCGTTCGTATCGATCGCCGCCGCGAGCAGCCCGGTGCCGAGCTTCGGATCCCACAGCCGCGACGGCGGCAGCTCCAGCCCCTGCTTGCGCAGCCACGCGGCGTCGAGCTGCAGCACCTGCTGCGGCGTCCACTTGCCTTCCAGGGCGAAGGCGTTTGCGGCGAAGAGGAGGATCAGGACAACGCGTTTCATGCGCAGGGGATTGTAGCCGTCATCCCGAGGCACGGGGCGCCACGGGCAACCCTGGCATGCTTGTTCCAGCGACTCTAGACGATGCATGCGCTGATCCTGGCCGCCGCGCTGACGCTCCCCGCGCGCGCCGTCGTGGTGACGGTGACGCACGGCTTCCGGCACGAATCGATCGAGATCGCGGAACGCACCATCGCCGAGCTGGCGGCGCGCGGCGGGATGTTCACCGTCACCTTCGCCCGCACGGACGAAGACCTCCAGCGCCTCTTCACCCGGCAGGCGCTGCAGAGCACCGACATCGTCTTCTTCATCAACACGACCGGCGAGCTGCCCCTGCCGGACCGCGACGCCTTCCTGCAATGGATCGACCACGGCGGCGCCTTCGTCGGCGCGCACAGCGCGAGCGACACGTTTCACGACTACCCGCCGTACCTCGAGATGCTCGGCGGCGAGTTCGACTTTCACAACGACCACACCGAGGTGGAGGTGTTCGTGGAGGAGCGCGAGCATCCGGCGACGCGCTTCCTGCCGTCGCCGTTCACTACCTTCGACGAGATCTACCGCTTCAAGCGCTTCGACCCGGCGCGCGTGCAGTTGCTCCTCGCGCTGCATGCGGATCCGGAGAGCGGCGAGCCATCGCGGCTGCCGCTCTCCTGGACGCGCGCGCAAGGCGAGGGCCGCGTCTTCTACACGGCCCTGGGACATCGCCAGGACGTCTGGGAGGCGGAGTGGTTCCGGCAGCACCTCCTGGGCGGCATCGCCTGGACCCTGGGCATCGAGGAGAAGGCGCGGCGGCCGCGCCGCCGGCCGGTAATCAGCGCGCTTTCCCGAACGTGTTGCCGCCGCCGAGGATCACTTCCGACCACTTGCCGTTGTGGTTGACCATCAGCGTGCCGATCACGCCGCCCTGATGCTCGCCTTCGATGCGCAGCGAGAGCGCGCCGCCCGGCGGGGCCATGGTGCGCCTAGGCGAGCACGACGTAACGCATCACGGCGATGTAGTGGCAGATCGAGCCGCCGAGGGCGAAGAGGTGCCATATGCCGTGGGTGTAGGCGACGCGCTTGGACATGGCGAAGAAGGCGATGCCCACCGTGTAGATGATGCCGCCGCCGATCAGCCAGGCCACGCCCGCCGGAGGGAGGGCGGCTTTGAGCGGCACGTAGGCGGTGACGATCAGCCAGCCCATCAGGACGTAGAGGACCACGGAGAGCGCCCGGTAGCGGCCGTGGAAGAGGATGTCCTTGGCCAGGCCGATGATGGCCAGGGTCCAGACGATGCCGAAGATCCACCAGCCCCAGGTGCCGCCGAGGGTGATGAGGGTGAAGGGGGTGTAGGTGCCGGCGATGAGGAGATAGATCGCGCAGTGGTCGAAGATGTGGAAGAGGTTCTTGGCCGGGCCGGGCGGCAGCGAATGGTAGAGGGTGGAGCTGACGTAGAGGAAGACCAGCATCAGCCCGTAGGCGGCCAGCGCCGCGACCTGCCAGGTGCCGCCGCGGACCGCCGCGACGGCGATCAGACCGCCCGTGCCGGCGACCGCGAGGACCGCGCCGATGAGGTGGGTGATGCTGTTGAAACGCTCGCCGGGGTACATCGGGGAAGGGTAGCACGTTGGGGAAGCGCGCAGCGGGCAGGAGGGCAACGAGCAGGAGAACCTGAATCGAGCCTCGTTCTCCTGCTCGCCGCCCGCTGCCCGCTGCCCGCTAGAACGGTACCTCTTCGTCATCATCCATCTGCGGAGCCGGCGCGGATTTGTTGCTGCTGTTGCTGCCGCTGCCGCGCGAGGCGTATCCGCCGCCACCGCTGTAGGAGCCGCCGCCGCCTTCGTCGTCGCCGCGGCGGTCGAGCATCTGCATGTTGTTGGCGATGATCTCGGTGCGGTACTTCTTCTGGCCGGACTCTTTGTCGTCCCAGCTGTCGCTGCGGATGGAGCCGTCGATGTAGACGAGCTTGCCCTTCTTCAGATACTGGCCGCAGATCTCGGCCAGCTTGCCCCAGGCGACGATGTTGTGCCACTCGGTGCGCTCCTGCCGTTCGCCGTTGCGGTCGGTGTAGCGCTCGTCGGTGGCGAGGGTGAATTTCGCGACGTTGCTGCCGCTCGGCGTCGCGCGGACCTCCGGGTCTTTGCCGAGACGGCCGATGAGAATGACTCTGTTGACGCTTGCCATCGGGTTTCTCCTATCGAATTGCGTTTGCTAACAGGCGCCGCGGCGGCGGCGCGCCGGGCTCGCGTGTGGGCGGCGGGGATTATACCGGGCGCGGCCCGGTGCGCTACCGGGCATAGCCCGTCCCGACGTGAGGCTCCTCCGTGGGCGCATACCATACACGACCACGCCGGGCACGGCCCGGTGCGCTACCGCGTATACCCGTCCGGACGTGAGGCTCCTCCGTGGGCGCATACCATACACAACCATGAAAGCCGTCATCCAACGCGTGCGTCGCGCCTCCGTTGCCGTCGGCGGCGAGGTCGTGGCGGAGATCGCCACCGGCCTGCTGATTCTCGCCGCCGTAGAGAAGGGAGACCGCGAGCAGACCATGCTCGATGCGGCGCGCAAGCTCCGCGAGCTGCGCATCTTCAGCGACGAGGCCGGGAAGATGAACCGCGATGTGCGCGACGCCGGCGGCGCGATCCTGGCCGTCTCGCAGTTCACCCTGGCCGGCTCCATCGCCAGAGGGCGGCGGCCCTCCTTCGACAACGCCGAGGAGCCGGAGCGGGCCCGGGAGCTGTTCGACCTGTTCGCGAAAGAGCTCGGCGCGACCGGCATCGGGGTGCAGACCGGCAAGTTCCGCGAAATGATGATCGTCTCGCTGGAGAACGACGGGCCGGTGACGTTCCTGTACTAGCGGGCACGGCCCGCAGCGCTGGTGGGCCAAGCCTCCGCGATCATTCGCGCCTGAAGTGGCGTTCTGCCGCACACTCCCCTAGACTTTCGCGCCTATGCCTTACACCCCCAAGGACATCGAGTCGAAGTGGCAGCAGCGGTGGGCGGAGGCGCGCGTGGCGGAGGTCGACGTCGCCGCGCCGGGCCAGAAGCTGTACATGCTGAACATGTTTCCCTATCCCTCGGGCGACCTCCATGTCGGCCACGGACGCAACTACATCCTGGGCGACGCGCTCTTCCGCTACTTCCGCATGCAGGGGAAGGCGGCGCTCAACCCCATGGGGTGGGACGCCTTCGGCCTGCCGGCCGAGAACGCCGCCATCAAGCGGGGCATCCATCCGCGGGAGTGGACGGTGGGCAACATCGGGCGGATGAAGGCGCAGTTCGGGCGGTGGGGCATCCTCTACGACTGGTCGAAGGAGCTCGCCTCCTGCGATCCGGAATACTACCGCTGGAACCAGTGGCTCTTCCTCCAGCTGCACAAGCGCGGCCTCGCGTACCGCGGCAAGGCGCCGGTGAACTGGTGCCCCCAGGACCAGACCGTGCTGGCCAACGAGCAGGTGGTGGACGGCCGCTGCGAGCGCTGCGGCACCCTGGTCGAACAGCGCGAGCTGGAGCAGTGGTTCTTCAAGATCACCGAATACGCCGACCGCCTCGACGCCGGCCTCGACTCGCTGGAGCACTGGCCGGACAAGGTCAAGACCATGCAGCGCAACTGGATCGGCCGCTCCCTTGGCGCGGACGTCGAGTTCGCGGTGCCCGCGCTGGGCAAGCCGGTCCGCATCTTCACCACCCGTCCGGACACCATCTTCGGCGCCACGTTCATGGTCCTCGCGCCGGAGCATCCCGACGTGCCGGCGCTCATCGAAGACCATCCCGAGCGCGCCGCCATCGAGCAGTGGATCGACCAGGTGCGCAACCAGACGAACGTCGAGCGGCAGGAGGTGGGGAAGGAAGGGCGCTTCACCGGCCGGTACGCGATCAATCCGTTCACGAACCAAGAGATCCCCATCTGGCTGGGCAACTTCGTCCTGATGCAGTACGGCACGGGCGCCATCATGTCCGTGCCGGCGCACGATGAGCGCGACTTCGACTTCGCCAGGCAGTACGGGCTGCCCATCCGGCCGGTGATTCGCCCGAGGGACGGCTCAGAGCCGGAACTGCCCTTCACCTTCAAGGATGACAGCGGCATCGCGGTCCACTCCGGCCCGATCGACGGACTGCCGGTGCCGCAGGCCATCGAAACGATCATCCGGGAGATCGAGCGGCGCGGCATCGGCAAGGGCACCATTCGCTACCGGCTGCGCGACTGGCTGATCTCGCGGCAGCGCTACTGGGGCACCCCGATCCCGATGATCTATTGCGAGACCGACGGCATCGTGCCGGTGCCGGAGGGGCAGCTGCCGGTCGAGCTGCCGCTCGACGTGCCGTTCACCGGGCGCTCCGGCAATCCGCTGGCCAAGGACAAGCAGTTCGTGAATACGACCTGCCCGCGGTGCGGCGGCCCGGCGCGGCGGGAGACGGACACCATGGACACGTTCGTCGACTCCTCCTGGTACTTTGCGCGCTTCATCACCCCGCGCGACGGCGAGAAGATCTTCGACTCGCACCTGGTCAACCGCTGGCTGCCGGTCGATCAGTACATCGGCGGCATCGAGCACGCCATCCTGCACCTGCTCTACGCGCGCTTCATCACCCGCACGCTGTTCGACATGAAGCTCGTCTCGTTCGAGGAGCCGTTCACCCGCCTCTTCAACCAGGGGGTGATCACGAAAGAGGGCTACCGCGATCCGTCGGAGAACATGGCCTGGGTGCCGCTCAACGAGGTGGAGTGGCGCGGCGACACGCCGATGAAGCGCGGCACGATGACGCCGCTGGTCCCCGAGGTGGGGAAGATGTCGAAGTCGCGGTTCAATGTGGTGCCGCCGGACGACCTCATCGAGCGCTACGGCGCGGATACGGAGCGGGTGTACACGCTCTTCATCGCTCCGCCGGAGAAAGAGGCGGCCTGGTCGGATGAGGGCGTGATCGGGGCGTACCGGTTCCTGGCGCGGGTGTGGAATCAGGGGGAGGCGATCGGCGATCAGCGAGCGGCGGGTAGGAGTGCGGACGCCGATCGCGTCGTGCGGAAGATGCATCAGACCATCGACGGCGTGACCCGGCGCATCGAGAAGTTCGAGTTCAACACCGCGATCTCCGCGCTGATGGAGCTCTCGAACACCATCGGCGATGCGCTGCCGGAAGGGGCCGCCGATCCGCGGGTGCGGCAGGCCTACGAGGCGCTGCTGCAGCTGCTGCATCCCTTCGCGCCGCATGTGACCGAGGAGCTTTGGGAGCTGCTGGGGCACGAGGAGATGATCCTGACCTCGAAGTGGCCGCTCGCCGATGCGGCGCTGATGCAGGAGGAGTCGGTCACCATCGCGGTGCAGGTGAACGGCAAGCTGCGCGGCCAGGTCGAGGTGCCGAACCCGCCGGTCGAGGCGGTGGTGCTGCAGGCGGTGGGGGCGAACGAGCGGGTGCGCTCGTGGACGGAAGGAAAGCAGATCGTGAAGACGATTTACGTGCCGGGGAAACTGGTGAACGTGGTGGTGAAATGAGCGGGCGGCGAGCAGCGGCCAGCGGGCAGGAGAGATGGCGAGTGCGGCGAGTGCAGACGGTTCTCCTGCTCGCTGCGTTCTGCTCGCTGCTCGCAGGTTGCGGATACAACCTGGTGGGCAAGGGCAACTTCCTCCCCGCCACCATCCACACCATCGAAGTGCCGGCCTTCGTCACCCGCCCCACGCGCGTGGAGCTCGAGCAGCGGGTGACGCAGGCGGTGGCGGAGGAATTCGTCTCCCGCGGACGGCTGAAGCTCGTCACCCAGCCGGCCGACGCGGACGCCATCCTGCGCGGCTCCATCGACAGCTTCGGCATCAACCCCATCGGCTTCAACTCCCAGGGCATCGCCACCCAATACCAGATCTCCATCACCGCGAAGATCGAGCTGGTCGATCACCGCAACAACGACTCGGTGATCTGGAAAAACGACCAGTACCGTTTCACGGAAAATTACCAGGTGGACGTCACCACCGGCGATACGTTCGATCAGGAGACGCGCGCCATCCGGGAGATCGCGGTGCGCTTCGCGGAGTCGCTGGTGGCGAACCTGCTGGAAGGGTTTTGATAGAACGATGAACGATGAAGGATGAACGATGAACGCCGGGAGCTTTTGTTCATCGTTCATCCT
>DASYMJ010000158.1:0-3585 GCA_036009105.1 Thermoanaerobaculia bacterium
GCAGTGGATGCAGCGGTTCATGTTCTGGATCACGTGCGGGCCGATGGGCGTGCGGTCCATGCCCGGGTAGGTGCGCTTGGTCTCTTCGTAGCGCGAGCTCACGGAGCCGTAGTTGAAGGAGTAGTCCTGCAGGGGGCACTCGCCGGCCTTGTCGCAGATGGGGCAGTCCAGCGGATGGTTGATGAGCAGGAACTCCATCTGCCCCTTGCGCGCCTTGTCCACCTTCTCGTTGTAGACGTGGATCTTCATCCCGTCTCTAACGGTGGTGGAGCAGCCGGCCTGCAGCTTGGGCATGCCCTCGATCTCGACGAGGCACATCCGGCACTGGCCGACGACGGTGAGGGAAGGGTGGTAGCAGAAGTGGGGGACGTGGATGTCGGCCGTTTTGGCGGCCTCGATGCAGTTGATCCCCTCCTGGACTTCGACTTCGATTCCGTCGATGGTTACTTTCGCCATTTGCGTTTGAGTTCGCGGTGCAGGTTCGGCGCCCGCCTCTCGGCGCCGCGATTCGCGGGCAGTGAGTCCCTCACGCGCTCTGCCGCGTGAAAAGTTTCACAAGGCGGTGAGGATATTGAAAGGTTCGGATTTGGTCAACGGCCATTTAGCGGTATGTAGGGGCGGGCTTCCGCCCGCCCGGGCCGGCTGAAGCCGGCCCCCACATTCTCTGCTCGCCATACAATGCCGGCAGCATGAAAAAAGACCTCCTCATCGCCCTCGTCGCCGTCCTCCTGGTGGCCGGCCTGGCCTTCGGGCTGACGGCCATGCGGCCGCAGCGGCCCCCCACCCCCTCCCACCCTTTCTCGCTCGCGGACACGCCGGCGGCGGGGGCGGTGGCGGAGGGGCCGGGCGCCGATCCGGACGCGGCGGTGGGGCGCAATGAGCGGGTGATCATGCGCGTGAACGGCCGGCCGGTCACCGAGCGCGAGTTCCGCATGCTGCAGAGCGAGGCGCCGGAGCAGCAGCGCGCCTTCCTCGACACGCCAAAGGGCAAGCTGGCCATGGCCCAGCAGCTCATCCGCCTCAAAGCCCTGGCCCAGGAAGGGGAGCGCCTCGGCGCGTCGAAGGATCCGGAGCTGAGCTCGCGCATCCGGTTCGGGCTGGAGTCTGCGGCAGCGCAGTACGCGGTGCAGAAGCTGGCCGGCGAGCCGAGCGAGCAGACCCTGCGCGCGGCCTATGAGAAGGAGAAGGGGAGCGGCGTGGTGCTCAGCCACATCGCCATCGCCTACGCCGGCGGCGCGATCCCGCCGCGCAACGGCGGCCAGCCGCTGACCGTCGACCAAGCCATCCAGAAGGCGCAGGCCGTCGTGGCCCAGCTCCGCGGCGGACGCGATTTCGCCGCCGTGGCGAAGGCGCAATCCGACGACCCGCAGTCCGGCGCCAACGGCGGCGTCCTCGGGCCGCTCCAGCCGGGCAGCCTCCCCCCGCAGCTGGAGCAGGCCGTGGCCAGCTTGAGGCCCGGCGAGGTGAGCGATCCGGTGCGCAGCCAATACGCGGTGCACATCTTCCGCATCGGGGCCATCCCCTACGAGACGGTGCGGCCGCAGCTCGTGCAGAAGCTCCGCCAGGAAGAGATGGCGCGCAAGGTGGAAGAGATCCAGAAGAAGGCGAAGGTGGAGCTCGACCCGGTCTTCTTCCCGGACCGCAACCTCGATGCGCCCCCGGAAGTGGGGAAAAAGAATCCCTCGTGAGTTAAACTCGCCCACGGGTTTTCCCCTCCCATGAACGGTCGCACGATCCTCGTCGTCGAAGACAACGACATGAACATGCAGCTCGTCGAGTACCTCCTCGAGGAAGGGGGCTACGCGATCGTGAAGGCCACCAGCGGCGAAGAGGCGCTGGCCATCACCCGCCGGGAGGACGACGGCCGCCCCGACCTCATCCTGATGGACATCCACCTGCCCGGCATGGACGGCCTCTCCGTCGTCCGGGCCATGAAGACCGACCCCCAAACCGCCCGCATCCCCATCCTCGCCCTGACCGCCCATGCCATGCGCGGCGACAAGGACCGCTTCCTCGACGCCGGCTGCGACGGCTACATCTCCAAGCCGATCGACGTGAAGACGTTCTTGACGTCGATCGAGCAGTATCTGGCTTAGCGAGCAGCGGACAGCGATCGGCGATCAGGAGAACGAATGCCGCTCTCGCCTGAGGCGCGCTCGTTCTCCTGGTCGCCGATCGCTGATCGCTGATCGCCCAAACCAGTTACCATGCGCGCCGCATGAGCCACCCTCTTTCAATGCTCGTCCTGGGCGCCGGCCGCATGGGCCTCGGCGCCGCCTACGATTTCGCTCAGCAGCCCGACGTCGAGCGCGTCACCATCGCGGACGTCGACCTCTCCAGGGCCGAAGCCATCGCGGCGCGGATCGGGCCGAAAGGCAAGGCCGTACAGGCGGACGTCACCCACTACGGCGACGCCGTCGAGCTGATGCAAGGCCATCAGGCGGCGCTCAGCTGCGTCACCTACTGGCTCAACGAGCAGCTCTCCCGCGCCGCCATCGAGGCCGGCACGAACTTCTGCGACCTCGGCGGCAACAACGATGTGGTCGCGGCCGAGCTCGCGCAGGACGCGGCAGCGAAGGCGAAGGGGATCAACGTCATCCCCGATTGCGGCCTCGCGCCGGGCATGGTCGCCGTGCTCGTGGCGCACGCGGCCTCGCGGGTGGAGAACCCCGAGGAGATCCGCATCCGCGTCGGCGGCCTGCCTCAGCATCCGAAGCCGCCGCTCGACTACCAGATGGTCTTCTCCGTGGAGGGCCTGATCAATGAATACATCGAGCGGGCCCGCATCATCCGCGACGGCAAGCTCGCCGAGGTCGATTCGATGACGGAGGTCGAGTCGCTGGAGTTCCCCGCGCCATTCGGCGTGATGGAAGCCTTCCAGACCTCCGGCGGCACCTCCACCCTCCCCGAGACGTTCCTCGGCAAAGTGCGGGAGCTCGACTACAAGACCATCCGCTACCGCGGTCATTGCGAGAAGTTCAAGACCATGATCGACCTCGGCCTTTGCAGCAGTGAGCAGATGAAGGTGGACGGCCAGCACATCGCGCCGCGCCGCATCCTGGGCGAGCTGCTGGTGCGCAACCTGCCCCATGACGAGCCGGACGTGGTGCTGGTGCGGGTGGAAGTGGTGGGCGGGGGACGGACCCTGCGCTACGACATCATCGACTACGCGGACCCGAAGACCGGCCTCAGCGCCATGATGCGCACGACGGCGTTCCCGGCGGCCATCGTCGCCCTGATGATGGCCCGCGGCCACATCGAGACGAAGGGCGCCTTGCCGCAGGAGCGCTGCGTGCCACCGGAGCTGTTCATGCAGGAGCTGGCCAAGCGGGAGATCCGGGTGGTGGAGACGAGTTATTAGTTGTCAGTTGTCAGTTGTCGGTAGGAAACGGTTCTACTGACAACCGACCACTGACAACCGACAACTGCCGAAGGCACCCATGCACCTTCTTCTTCGCTGGCTCCTCAACACCCTCGCTCTCTTCATCGTCGTCACCGTCGTGCCGCACTTCCACTCCTCGTCGATCGTGACGCTGGCCCTTGCCGCGCTCGTCCTCGGACTGCTGAATGCGATCGTGCGGCCGA